>CAZEEJ010000010.1:0-53390 GCA_964511155.1 uncultured Planctomycetales bacterium
GCTCTGCCCCCATGCTTATGGCGTGTGACCGCGCTCCCGGCAGATTATGCAACTGCACTTGCCCCCTTGTACATAATGCCGCAGACCGTGCAACTTGCCCCTGCTCCTGTCGAAGGAATGATAGATCCGAAGAAACTGCTTTTCCTCATGGCTGTCCGTTACCGCTCCCTTGTCCAAATAGCGACGCAGCGCATAGGCACAGATATCCCCGATCTGAATGCCCGCCACCTTCCTGCTGTCCACAAAAAACGGCGCATCCACCACGAATTCGAGTTGCCCCCAGGGATGCCCCGACTGTTTGTAGCCGGCGAACTGCCGCTCGATCTCTCGCTCGGTCTGCAAGTCCCGATCCATCACGATCATCCCCTTGTCGCTCTGGACCCGCCCAGTTCTGCCAAGACCGCGCCATGCTGCCCGGCGTTTCAGGAAAGCATCGAATCTGGTGATGACTTGGGCGAATGCCTGCTGGACGCAGTCTACCTTGCCCGTAGTGACCGCCGGATGATCCTTCTCGATCGCCTCCCCGAACAGAATGACACCCCGATGGCCACCGACCAAATCAAGCGCGTTCTCATAAAGGCTTGAGCGTTCAGCGCGGAGCAAGTGAGCGAATGGACGCATTCGCCGATGGTCGCTCCTGATCGCGTCACGTTTATGCGAATTCGGAGTCGATCGCTCCTTCTGGCCCCAAAGCTCCTCCACGTTGGCCCGACGATCTGCCAGGTTCATCCGCTCAAACCCGGGGATCTTGCCTTGAGCGTTAATGCTCCGGCAGAAGTCCGTGGCGTGCAGCTCAAAATCCTCACCAGGGTATGCGTACTTGTTTTTGAGGCTACGGATGCGCTTGTCGAGCGCAAACCACGTGTTCTCCTGGATCGCGACTCCCAGGAGCACGTAATGCTTTGTGGTGCGGTCTGATTGATCCGGATTGCCCGACGCGTCGAGATAAAGAAGGAACATGACGTACCCGCGCAAAATGGAGGCCCGGGAGGGGCTCGCACCCCACTGTGCCCAAGAGGCACCCCCAGGCCACGGATAAGATGAGCGCAACACTCTTATCGACCGTAGTATACGCTCCCCAGCAGCCGAAAGCAAGCTGCCGTTCGCGTCCGGGCACAGGTCCGGTCTTGCACGGTCTGGAGGGCCTGCTCAACCCCATCGGGTAACTCCGGACGCCATGACGGGTATACACCCCCACCCGGCCGCCACGGCTCGGCGGCCTTCGGCTCTAAGGCTCGAAGAGAGCTCGCCGTGGTCGGGAGGCGGCCGCTACCGCGATGGGCCACTGTTCGCCCTGGGCCACTGTTCTTTGAGCAGTGCGGACGTGTGCAGGCTTACGGTGTGCCACGGCTCAAAGAGCAGTGGCACAAGGGAGGTTCGACGCGCTCCTACGAGCCGATGTAGCGGGCGTAGACGGCCTTGGCTTCCTCGACGCGGTCGGTGCCGCGGACCAGGGCCCGGCCGTCGGCGAACAGGGTCAGCTCGTAGTCCTCGACCAGGACCTTGAAGACGAACCCGTTGCAGCGTGGCTCGGCCCGGGCGACAGGACGGAGCCGCGCGGCAAGCTGGACGAAGTCAACGTTCCCGGCCCGGTGGGGGAAGATCTGCACGGCGTTGCGGCCGCAGAGCGTCACCGTACGGGTCGCGTGCCGACCCTCGAGGTACTCGAACCGCCGGCCGACGCAACAGGGGCAGTCGCCGACCGTCCGGGCCTTGCTGACATCCACGCGCGTCCAGTAGCCCGACCAGGCATCGAAGCTCCACAACCGCCGGTCCACGGCCTCCAGCCGGCCCATGAGGATCTTCAGGGCCTCCATGGCCTGAAAGCTGGCCACCAGGCTGGCGACCGGGCCAAGGATGCCCACCGTATCGCAGGTGCCGGTTGCTTCCGGCGGCGGGGCCTCCTCGAACACGCACCGCAGGCAGGGGGTCACGCCCGGCCGCACCACCATCGACAGCCCGGTCGCCCCGACGCAGGCCCCGTAGATCCACGGACGTTCCGTCGCCACCGCCAGGTCGTTGAGCAGGTAACGGGTCTCGAAGTTGTCCGTACCGTCCAGGAGCAGGTCGGCCCCGTCGGCCAGTTCGCGGATGTTCGTGGGATTCGCGTCGGCGACGACCGCCTCGATGCGCACCTCCGAGTTGATGCGTTCGAGTTTGCGGCGGGCGGCCTCGGCCTTGGGCAGGTCGGCGGCGAGGTCCGCCTCGTCGAACAGCGCCTGCCGGTGCAGGTTCGTCGGGTCCAGCACGTCGCGATCAACGATCCGGAGGTGCCCCACGCCCGCGCGGACCAGCAGGTTGGCTATCACACTGCCCAGGGCCCCGCATCCGACAAGCAGGACGTGGGCCGCGAGCAATCGCCGCTGGCCCTCTTCGCCGACCGGCGTAAACAACACCTGCCGAGCGTACCGGTCCGGCAACTTATCAGGCTGGATCTGCCGCTCACTCATGGGCACCTTGGGGCTTTGGGTGCGGCGTACCTCACTTCGTCGCGAGGGATGGTGAAACCGGCTTGAGCCTCAAAGAAGTCTTGTGCTGTTCTGCCGTGCGTTCAGCGTACTCTGCCAAGCGCCCGATGTCGCCGTCGAACTCAGCACTGAGCCGCTCGCGCACCCGACGCACGTCATCGACCGCCGTCGGCTCCCGGGTCGATTGAGCCCCTTCCTGGTCACTCATCATCTTCCTCCTGAAGCATGTCCGGCGTGATGATCTGCGGTGGGATCAATCCCAGCCGCAGGCACACGGCCGCCATGTGTTTCCGCTTATTGGGATTAGCCAGATGCCTGATGTTCCAGGTAATCAGGTAATCCAGTTGATGCACCGTGGCCGCGGCAACGTGGATGGCATCTCCGGATACGGCAGGCATCGGCATCAGCTTCTCCCGGACCAGGATGCTGGCGAGCCCAACCACCTCCGGAGATAGAGGCAGCAGGTTGAGACCTGTCAGCATGGATAGCGCCGCCTCGGATTGAGGAAAGTCCGCGGCGGAGAGTTCAGTCACCACTTCGGCGGAGATGAACAGAGCATGCCGACTCGCCTGGGTCTGCCACCACTCCACGGACGACTCGCGCCACACGACGCTGCGGGCGTCCGTTCGCGTGCTCACGCACACACTGAAAAAACTGCTATCCAAGTACACGAGGGCCATCACTTTGGTTCCGCAGTTATTATAGCATAGACGCGCCAGGGATACGGCGGCGCCTTCTAAGGTCGATCTTCCCGTTCCGCGGCGCGGAGGTTGACGTCGATCTGGTAGCTGCGATAGGCCGAGTGGAGGCAGAGCGCGCCGAAGAGAGCCACGATATAGCCGTCGAGGTCGCGGAGCGTGGCGGATAGCCAGATCAGCCCGACGCCGACCATGATGGCCCCGACGAGGCCGGAGCAGACGGTATCCAGCCGGAAGGCGGGTCGCCACTGGGCCCAGCTTGCGGCGGCCACGCCGAACATGGCCAGGCCCCCGACCCAGAGCGTGGTATTGAAGACCGTCACGGAGGCGTTGTACACGGCCGAGTCGGAGGTGCCCCGCAGGCCGGCCCGCAGCCAGAGGGCCACAGCCAGCATCACAATCCCCGCCAGCAGGGCCGACGACGCGGTTTGCTTGAAGTGTTCCTGCATAGTTCGAGCCTCGGCCGGGGTAACCAGTCCGTGCGAAGCCGCAAGCGACAGGATGCGGGGCCACCCGGGGCATTCCATGCGAAGCCGTCAGCGGTTATCGTAGATGCCGAGGAACGGGTTTGCAACGGTCGGGACCGGGCATATAATCCATCGGCAACAAGGGACACGCCGTCAAGACCATGCCGCAACGCGACTATTACGACATCCTGGGGCTGCCCCGCACGGCGTCGGCCGACGATATCAAGCGCGCCTACCGCAAGCTGGCGAAGAAGTACCATCCGGACCGCAACCCGCAGGACAAGACGGCCGAGAGCCGCTTCAAGGAGGTCCAGACGGCGTACGAGGTCCTGCACGACCCACAGAAACGCCAGCAGTACGACACCTTCGGACAGGCGGGGCCGGAGGCAGGGCAGCCGGGCTGGCGGTCGGCGCCGAGCGGCGAACACGTCTACACGTGGCGCAGCGGCGGCGGCCCGGATATCCCCGTCGAAAACCTCGAGGATCTCTTCCAGGTTTTCGCGGGGGGGGCGGGCCCGGGGGGCAACCGGGGTAGCGTGTTCGAGCAGTTCTTCCGCGAAGGCCCGCGGGCGGGCCGTCGTCAGCGACGGCGCAGCGCCCCGCAGCCGGCGGAGGAGCCCGGCCGCGACCTCGAGCATCCGGTGTCGCTCACCTTCGACCAGGCGATCCACGGCACCACGCTCGATCTGCGCGTGTCCGAAGGCCAAGGGGGCAACAGCCAGACGGTCAGCGTGAAGATCCCGCCGGGCGTGGCGGACGGCCAGCGTATCCGCGTCCGTGGGCAGGGTCATCGGGGCGGCCCGGTCTCGTCGCCCGGCGACCTGTACATCGTCTGCCGTGTCGAGCCGCACCGATATTTCCGGCGGGCAGGCAACGACATCTACCTGGACCTGCCAGTGTCGCTCACCGAGGCGGCGCTGGGGGCCAAGATCGAGATTCCCACGCTCGACGGCCGCACCGTCCTGACCGTGCCGCCCGGGACGCCCAGCGGCGCGAAGCTGCGGCTCAAGGAACGCGGCGTCAAGCCCCCCGGGAAGCAGCCCCGCGGCGATCTGTATGCTCTGGTTCGCATTGTGCCGCCCCGGAGCCTGACCGCTCGCCAGCGGGAACTGCTCGAGGAGCTGCGGGCCTCCGGCGACGAAACGCCCCGGAGCGGCGTGGGCTGGTAGGCGGGAACCGGACGAAACACCTGGGGAGGGGGTACAATGGCACAGCGGCAGCAGCGGCCGGGGAACAACGCGGCGTAGGTAGCGGGGAAACGAGGCATGGAGGGACGGATGGAGCCCGCACGGAGGCCCGTGGGGCTTGGACACGGTTGGCGTGAGGAGTTGGGAATGGCTGGAGTCCATGAAGGAAATCGACGGTGGATCGCTTTCCTGCTGGCGCTGGCCGGGCTGGGCATGTTGCTGGGTGGGGTAGCCCTGCTGATCGAACAGCAGCAGCAGATTGAAAGTCCGTTTGTGCCGCCGGGCACGACTGCCCAGAATGACCCGACGCTGGTGGCCCAGGCGTTGCAACGTGCTCTGGTTCTGCTGCTGATCCTGTTTGGCATCTTCTCGGTCGCCAGCTTCGCCTTTCTGCGCTGGAGCCGGCGATTCAGGAAATGGATGATGCATAAGCCGCGGCCGGCGACGCCCGACGCCGACGTCTGGGCGATGCACCGGCTGCCGGATGAGGATGCGCTGTCCGACCCGGACGAGGGTGAACCTGACTCGTCGCCGTGATCCGCAACCGGCAGGTGGGGCGCTCTCGGCGGCCGCACCGCTTGGCATGGGAGATCTGCCGTGACCTCGAACACCGATCTGGTTCCGCTGTCTCCGGTCGGCGATGAGCCTCTGCCCTCCGGACGATCCAATCCCACGGTGGTCTACGTGCTGATCGCGATGACCGCGTTTCTGGCGGTGGTTGCGGGGGCGGGACTGATTGCCGGCCTGGTGGTGATCAGCACGCAGAGCGAGGCGCTGCCGGTGTTGAAAGTTCTGGCCGTGCTCGCCCCGCTGACGCTGAGTGTGGCGGCCTGTGGTCTGCTGGTCGGCCAGGTGGCCGTCATCCGCCGCCTGGATTCCATCGGCCGGCATACGGCGGGCGTTGAGCAGCGCACCGCGTTGTTGGCCGAGCAGACGGCCGCCTTGGCCCAGCCGGCTGCCGACTCCACTGCTCCGCTCGACCCCCAGGTACTCTACCGCGCGCTCACGCAGCTCGAAGAGACACTCCTGCTGCCGGAGCAGCAGCGCCAGCGGCGGTACGCGGCGCGGGTCGCAGCCGAGTTCCAGAAGCGGCTTGCGGATGCCGAGAAGTTCGTAGCCTCCAAAGACTTCCACCGGGCCCGCGAGCAGTTGGCCGATCTGGCCGCGCGTTTTGGGCTTGATGAGCGGATCAAGGCGGCGGAGGTCCGCCTCGAAAAGGCCGCCCAAACCGCTCAGGTCGAGGACATTCGGCAGACCCAGAACCGCCTGAGGGAGCTGATGTCCGCCGCCCAGTGGGATTCCGCCGAGCAATTGGCCCGCGAGCTGGCGGATAAATACCCCTCGGCCGCGGAGCCCCTCGGCCTTATCGAGATGGTCTGTCGCGAGCGGCAGGTGTTCGAGCAGCGCCATCGGCTGCGGCTCCACGAGGAGATCCAACAATTTGTCAACCAGCGGCACTGGCAGGATGCCGCCCGCGCCGCTCGCCAGTTCATCGCCACTTTCCCGATCGGTCCGGATACCGAGGTCCTCCGCACCCAGCTCGACACGCTCGAAGCCAATGCCGAGATTCAAACCCGCCAACAGTTGGAGCATCTCATCAAGGAGCGCATCCGCGAACACCGATACTGGGACGCGGTGGACGTTGCCCGACGGCTGATCGCGGATTATCCCTTCAGCCCGCAAGCCAACGCCCTGCGCGGACAACTGCCGCGACTGGAAGAGCTGGCCCGCACGCAGCAGGCATGAGCATAAAGGAGGCAGGAACTTGTACGCTTCGTATGACAGCGCTGGATGGCGTCTTTGAGTAGCGGCCGCCCCGCGCGGCGGCCGGCGTTTGAAACCTTCCTCGCTGCTCAGCGGCCGCCAGAGGCGGCGGCCGGCGTTTGAAACCTTTCTCGCTGCCCAGCGGCCGCCAGAGGCGGCGGCCGCTACAAGGCAGCGGTGCCATATTAGACGTCCAGGTTCTTGACGTTGATGGCGTTGGCCTCGATGAAGGCCCGGCGGGACTCGACGTCGTCGCCCATGAGAATGGAGAAAATCCGGTCGGCCTCGCGAGCATCGATCTCGAGTTGCTCCGGGTCGTCCGCATCGTCGGAAACGACCACCTTGAGCAGGCCGCGCTTCTCGGGGTTCATGGTGGTGTCAGCCAACTGGTCCGCGTTCATCTCACCCAGACCCTTGAACCGCTTGACGCCCCAGCCCACCTTGCCGATCCGGCGAACCTCCGCGACGAGGTGGCAGAGGTTGTCCAGTTCGACCGGTGCATCGTCGCCGTGGCGGAGGATGAACCGGGCCGGCGGCAGCGTGCCGTCCACCTGCTCGACGCGCTCGGCGTAATAGTCCTCGACGCCCAGCCCCATACTGCCCAGCCGGGCCAGTTCCTGCTCGAGGACCCGGCACTCGCCCAGGTCCGTGCGCACCACGCGGTGTTGGGTTTCGTCGCCGTTGCCGCCGGTACGCAGGCCTGCGCCGGCCTCGATGACCGTGATCTCGCCCAGGCGGCGGCGCTCCTCGTCGCAGAATTGCTCGAACTGCTCGTCACTGTAGCCGAAATACTCGATCGGCTCACCGCCGCCGGGGCGAAAGACCTCCGCACGGTAACTGGGCAGGGCACCGTCCTCGTCCATCTGCCGAGTCAGGAGACTCTGCATATCGATCCCCCGGCGACGGAGAATCCGGTTCTGGTTCTCCATGCGTTCGAGCGTCTCGCACAGTTCCCGCAGTTCCTGGCCCGTGATCTCGCGCGGCGGATCCGTGCAGACCACGAGCGTGGAGCCCTCCAGTCCCAGATCGGCCACCCGAGCGTGGAAGGCGCTGTCGTTGAGCACGTATTCCGTGCGTTTCCCCTTGGTGAGCTGGTAGAGCGGCGGCTGGGCGACGTACAGGTAGCCGCCTTCGATCAACGGGCGCATGTGCCGGAAGAAGAACGTCAGCAACAAAGTCCGGATGTGGCTGCCGTCGACGTCGGCATCGCACATGACGATGATCTTGCCGTAGCGCCGTTTGGTCAGGTCGAACTCGTCGGCGCCGATGCCGCAGCCCAGAGCCACGATCAGCGTCTGGATTTCTTCGTGGCTGAGCATCTTGTCGATACGGGCCTTCTCGACATTGAGGATCTTGCCTTTGAGCGGCAGGATGGCCTGAAAGACGGCGTCCCGACCGCTCTTGGCGCTTCCGCCGGCACTCTGGCCCTCGACGATAAACAACTCGGAAGTGTCGGCATCGCGGCTGCGGCAGTCCCACAGCTTGCTGGGCATGCCGCCGGTATTGAGCGCACTCTTGCGGGTCAGGTCGCGCGCTTTGCGGGCCGCCTCACGGGCCTGGGCCGCCTGCACGCCTTTCATGACAATGCGCTTGGCGTCCGCCGGGTTTTCCTCGAGGAAATTGGTGAGTTGCTCGTTGATGGTGCGCTCGACGAAGCTCTCCACCTCGGGGTTCATGAGCCGCACCTTGGTCTGGGCCTCGAACTGCGGCTCGGGCACCTTGACGGAGATGACGGCGGTCAGCCCCTCGCGGAAGTCCTCGCCCGTGGCCGCCAGGCTGCCCTTGATGAGGTTCTCGCGCCGGGCGTACGCGTTCAGCGTACGGGTCAGCGATGCCCGGAAGCCGGAGAGATGCGTCCCACCGTCGATGTTGCGGATGTTGTTGGCGAAGCAGGAAACGTTTTCGGTGTAGCCGTCGTTCCACTGCATGGCCAGGTCCAGCACCAACCGCTGCTCGGAGTCTTCCGCGCGGATCGAAACGACCTTTTTATGCAGGGACTCCTTGCCCTCGTTCAGGTGGCGGACGAACTCGCGCAAGCCGTCGGTGAAGTAGAAGCTCTCCTCGTTGCCGGTGCGTTCGTCGGAGAGGTTGATGCGCACCCCGTCGTTCAGGTAGGCCAACTCGCGCAGCCGGGTACGAAGCGTCTCGTAGCGGAACTCGCAGTCCTCGAAGATCTCCGCGTCGGGTTTGAAGCGGACGCGGGTTCCGGTGTCGGTGGCGTCGCCGATGACCTTGAGGGGCCCCTGGGTGGCGCCGCGGGCAAAGCGGATTTCGTGGATCTTCCCGCCCTGGCGCACCTGGACGCGCAGCCACTCGGAGAGGGCGTTGACCACGCTGATGCCCACGCCGTGCAGCCCGCCGGAGACCTTGTAGCTGTTGCGATCGAACTTGCCGCCGGCGTGCAGGACGGTCATGCAGACCTCGACGGCCGACTTGCCGTTGATCTTGGGGTCCGGGTGCTTCATGGGGCCGACGGGGATACCGCGGCCGTTGTCCTGCACAATGCAACTGCCGTCGGCGGCGAGGCGGACGTGGATCTCGGTGCAGTAACCGGCCATCGCTTCGTCGATGGCGTTATCCACGGACTCGTAGATCAGGTGGTGCAAGCCGGCCAGGCTGGTGTCACCGATGTACATGGCCGGCCGCTTGCGCACCGCCTCGATGCCCTCAAGCACCCGGATACTGCTCTCGTCGTAATGCTCCCCGTGTTGATCCCGTTCCTCGTTCAACTCTGGTATCCCCGCGCTTCGTCGCGCTGCGGGCCGGCGGCTCAAACCCGCCCGCGCCCGATTCATTTTCCCTGACTACCGCGGCCGTCGGGGCCCGGCAAAAACCACTCGGTACACACCGACCTGCGGCACCGTCTCCCCCAACAAGCCCAGTAACCGCTGCTCCCAGGTCAGTCGCAAGCGGTATCGCCGCGCGGGGTCCACCACGCTCAGCCGCAGCACCCCGCCGCGCAACTCCACATCAAGCACCCCATCCATCAACTCCGCACCGGCCCGATCCCACAGGGCGGCCCATACCTCGCGCTCTCCGCGCGGCCGGCTCCGCAACGTCGCGGCCAGAGCCATACGCACCAGCGGGCCGACCTCCTCCGGTTGCCGGGCGCGCGGCCGGGTGCGGTTCCGCTGCACCCATTCCAACCGCCGTGCGTCGTCCGTCTCGTCGCGCATACGCTACGCCAGACTCACCGGCATCACCACGTAGAGAAAACCGCTGGTTTTCATCACCCCCGGCCGGTCCGCATCCCGCATCTCCAGACTCACCGTCGGAGCCGCCGCCACCCGCAACGCATCCTCGACGAAAACAGGACTGAACCCGATCTCCAGCGCGGGCCCGTCGAACTCCACCGGCATGGCGACGGTCGCCTCCCCCTGCTCCGGCGCCCGGCTCGACAGCACCAACTGACCATCGGCGAACCGCAGGCGCACCCCCTTGGACTTCTCGTTGGTCAGCAAGGCCGCCCGGTGCACCGCACTGCGGAACTCCTCCGTGTTCAGCTCCACCTTGCGGTCCGCATCCTTGGGAATCACATCCTGATACTGCGGGAAGTGTCCATCCACCAGCGCCGAACTGACCACATACGCTCCCGCGCGGATCAGAACCTGGTTCTCGCGCAACTCGACGGCGACCGGCCCCTCGACGTTGGCCAGCACGCGCTGCAGCACGCCCACCGTCTTGACCGGCACGATGACCCGCTTGTCCTCGCCCCGCATGTGCTCCGGCGTGCCATACGCCCACGCCAGCCGCCGGCCATCCGTCGCCACGAGATTCAGCTTCTTGCCCTGCTTCTCCCACAGGACGCCGTTGATCGCATAACGCGTGTTCTCCTTGGCCACCGCGAAGATCGTTCGATCAAGCTGCACCTGCAGGGCCTGGGCGTCCATCTCGATGTCCGGATCCCCCTCCAGGTCGGGCACCACGGGGAACTCCTGGGGATCCTGCACGTAGATCTCGAAGTGGCTGTCCCGCCCGCGAATGTGGCAGCGTTCCTCCTCGATTTGAATCTCCAGGGTCTCGTCCACGCTCTCGCGCGTGATCTGCATGACCTTGTCGAGCGGCACGAGGATCTCACCCGCCGTCCGCACCTCGACCTGCCGCACGGCGGCCCGCACGCCGACCTCCAGATCCGTCGCGCTGACCAGCAGGCCGTCCTCCGCCGTGGCCAGGCGAACACACTTCAGCAGCTCCTTGGGGGTTCGGCTGGCCACGACTCCGGACGCGACCCCGAGGACCTCGACCAGCGCGCTACGGTTAACAACCACATGCATGGGCCACCTGCTCCTTCGACGCCCGGGCGGTACTCGGCCGTCCGTGTCTGCCTGTCCTTGATACCATGAATTGAGTTACAATCCAGTCGTATTAGTAAGGACTGTGATTGATGATGATTCCGCTGCCCTTGTGTTTGTAACCTTCCTTTCCATGGCCCTTTGCGCCCCGCGGGCGGTTGCCGGGCCATGGGGATAACCTGTCAGTCAATCCGCCCTGCCTGCCAGCCGGTGACGAGCGGCCGCGGCCGGTGGGCAGTGCCCGGCAGAACGTGCGGTAGAATACCCGAAAACCGACAAGTTATCCACTGTCCGACGGGTCCCCTGTGCGTTACGTCCCTCCCCGTCCGGCGAAGCCGCAAGCGGCCGGGCAGCCGTCAGGTCACGCGCTGCCGGAGCTTCTGGGCCAGGTCCTCGAGGGTCTGTCGCAGGTCGTCGTCGCGGCCGTGCAGCTCGCCGATGGTCCGTGCGGCGTGCAGCACCGTCGTGTGATCACGTCCGCCAAAGTACCCGCCGATCTCCTCGAAGCTTAAGGGGGTCAGCTCGCGAGCCAGGTGCATGCAGATCTGCCGTGGAAAGGCCACCGACCGGTTGCGGCGCTTGCCTTGCAGATCGGCCAGCCGGATGGAGAAGTGCTCGCTGACCACCTCCATGATATCGGTAATGCCGATCTGGCGCCCGCGGGCCGGCCCCAGGTCGCCCAGAGCGTTGCGGGCGATCTCCAGGGTCACCGCTCCGCCATACTGCTGGGCCGTAGCCAGGACCTTGGTCAGGGCGCCTTCCAGTTCGCGGGTGTTCGAGTTGACCGTCGCGGCAATGTGGTGGACGACGTCCTCGGGCAGGTCGGCGCAACGTAACCCCGCCTTCTTGCGTACGATCGCCATCCGGGTCTCCAGGCAGGGCAGGTCGATCCGGGCGACCAGCCCCCAGTTAAACCGGCTGACCAGGCGCTCCTCCAGGCGCGGGATGCCGGCGGGCGGCTCGTCAGCCGAGAGAATGATCTGCCGGTGGGACTGGTAGAGCGTGTTGTACGTATGGAAGAACTCCTCGCGGCTCTGCTCGCGCGCGGCCAGGAACTGGATGTCGTCGATGATCAGGACATCCATGTGCCGATAGTGCTGGCGAAACTTGTGCACGGCCCCCCGCTCGATCGCTTCAACGTAATGGTTGGTGAAGGTCTCACACGACAGGTAGGCGACCTTGGCCGCACCATCGCTGCGGCTGTGGATCTGATGGCAGACGGCCTGAAGCAGGTGCGTTTTGCCGAGCCCGACCGCGCCGTGGATGAACAGTGGGTTGTAGACCTGCCCCGGGGACTCGGTGACAGCCACACAGGCGGCGTGGGCCAGCCGGTTCTCCGGGCCGGTCACGAAGTTCTCGAAGGTATAGTCCTTGTCCAGCAGCAGCCCGTCGCCGCCGTCTTCAAAGGACAGCAGACGCTCGTCCGGTTGTGAGTTGTCGGGGGGGGCGAAGTCGACGGTGACCAGCCGGCCGGTGACGCCCTGGGCGGCGCGGTTGAAGGCTGTCTGACACTGGTCGCAGAGATACTGATGCTGGGCCGCGGTCGAGACCCCCACACGGATAACCCCGTGTTCCATGTCCAGCGGATTGAGGTTCGCGAACCAGGGGCGGGTCAACTCGGGTGCCTGACTTCGCAGGGCGAGGAGGATGTCACTCCACGTACGATAGCTCAGGTTGCCCATGGATGGGTTCTCAGTACAGGAGCCGCGGGGCGGGCTTGCCGCCCATGGCCAAGCCATTACGGGAGCGACCTGGAGGCCATTCCCCCATCCGACACGCACGCCAGCGCCGCACCGGCTTGGCGGGATGGGCTTCCAAGCAGTTGGCGTATGGGCGGTTACGTCGCCACCTTGACGCCACGACGCACCGCCGTCGGCGGAGTTGAACCGCAGGCGGGATTATACCGGTGGAACGTCGATTTGCCAGCCACAAAATGTGGGACAATGGCAGTCGCATGCCCCGCCGCATGGTGGTATGATTCCGGGCGTGACGACGCGAAAGCCCTCACTCGAGAGTCCGGTGTCGGGCGGGCAGACGAACTCCGCGGCCGCATTCGACGCCGCGCGGGCGGTGCTGGCCGGCGGAGTCAATTCGCCGGTCCGGGCGTTCAAGGCGGTGGGCGGCACACCGCTGTTCATCGCCAAGGCGAAGGGGGCGGTTCTCACCGATCTGGATGGCCGCGAGTACACCGACTACGTGGGCGCCTGGGGGCCCCTGATCCTGGGGCATGCCGACGAGCGCGCCCATGCCGCTGCCAGCAAGGCGCTCGACAAGGGGTGGTCCTTCGGCGCCCCCACGGAACAGGAGACCCGCCTGGCCGTGCGGATCGCGGCTGACGTGCCGGGCATCGAGATGGTGCGGTTTGTCAACTCGGGCACCGAGGCGGTGATGAGTGCCGTCAGGCTGGCCCGCGGCTTCACCGGGCGCGACCTGGTGATCAAGTGCGAGGGCTGTTACCACGGTCATTCCGACGGCCTGCTGGTTGAGGCGGGGTCAGGCTTGGCGACGTTCGGGACGCCCTCGTCGGCGGGGGTGCCGGCCGCCTTGACGTCGTTGACCCTGGTTGTGCCGTACAACGATCTGGATGGCGTCCGGCAGGCCTTCGCGGAGCATGGGTCGCGCATCGCCGCCTTTCTCGTGGAGCCGATCGCAGGCAACATGGGCTGTGTGCCGCCCGCCCCGGGGTACCTGGTGGCCCTTCGTGAGCTGTGCGCGCAGCACGGGGCCCTGCTGATCTTCGACGAGGTGATGACCGGATACCGCGTGGGCTTGCGCGGGGCGCAGGGGCTGTACGGCGTGCAGCCGGATATCACCTGCCTGGGCAAGATCATCGGCGGGGGGCTGCCGGTCGGGGCGTACGGCGCCCGGGCGGAAATCATGGAGCGGCTCAGCCCGCTGGGCCCGGTCTACCAGGCCGGGACGCTCTCGGGCAATCCGCTGGCCATGGCGGTGGGCCTGGCGACGCTGGAGGCCCTGCACGAGGAGGGTGCTTACGAGCAGTTGGAGGTCCTGTCGGCCCGGCTGTCGGACGGTCTGGCCGAGGTCGCCGGGGCCGCGGGTCTGCCCATTTTCCAGACGCGCGTCGGCAGCATGTTGGGGATTTTCTTCCAGCCCGGGCCGGTCACGGATTATACCTCCGCCAAACGTAGCGATACGCAACGCTACGCCCGATTCTTCCACGGCATGCTCAGCCGCGGCGTTTACCTGGCCCCCTCGCAATTCGAGACGCTCTTCGTCTCCCTCGCCCATACCGAGCAGCAGATCGACCAGACCATCGCCGCCGCGGCCGCCGCCCTGGCGGACCTGTGAGTCCGGGGAACCGCGGGGCTATACTTCAGTATGCAAAACGCACGATCCGGCTTGCCTCTTCGCGGGGCCAACGATCATGTGGCGGATACACCGCTTGTCGGAGTTCCGATGACACGAGGATGTGGATAGTGGATAGGCTGCGGAAAGTCGCTTGGTGGGTATCGGGCGCCGGCATGGCCGGTGTGGGGGCTGTCCTGCTGGCGCGCCGGGTGTTCCATCTGCCGTTTCCTCAACAGGCCGTGTTCGTGCTGGTGCTCCTGGCGGTGGCGCTGCCGACGGGCTTGTGGTGGTCGTGGGCGGACGAGGTGTTGGCCCGTGCGGGCTGGGGGAAGCTGCGCCGGGTTGCTGCTGGGTTCGCCCTGCTGATGCTCTCGCCCCTGCTGGTGCTGGCGAGCGGAGCGCGCGGGGCGTGGGACGCCTGCCCGCCGGTGGTCATCATGTGGGTCATGCTGTGGCACATCACCGCGGCGGTGGTGGGCTACGGCGCCATGGCGGCGGGCGGGGTCGGTCGGTTGATGGCGGCGGTGTGGGACCGGGTGAGCGGGCGGCGGGCCAGGGACGATGCGGCGAAGCCGGCAGGGCGGCCGGAATCGCCCGCCCTGACCAGAAGGCACCTGATCGTGAAGGGCGTCGCATCCCTCCCGCTACTGGTGTGTGGGGCGGGGATCGCCGGCGGGCTGGCGCAGGCCGGCCGATTCCGCGTCCGCCGCATCCGCATGGCCGCCCCCAGGCTCCCCGACCGCCTCCGGGGGCTGACCATCACGCACATCAGCGACCTCCACGTCGGCAGACTGTACACCCCGGACCATCTGCCGCGGCTGGTCGAGGCGGTCAACGATCTGAACAGCGACCTCGTGGCCATCACCGGCGACGTGGTCGACCATTCGATCCAGTTTCTGCCGCCGGCGATCGAGGCCATCGGGCAGATGGAGCATCGCTACGGGCGGTTCAGCGTGGTCGGCAATCATGATCTCATCGACTCGCCGCAGGAGTTCGTGAGCGAATACGGGCGGCGGGAGTCGGGCCTGCTCCAGGACACCGGTCGTCTGGTGACCGTGGGTGGCGAAAAGATCCAGGTGGCTGGCCTGATGTGGTCGTTTCAGGAATACGGCATCGGCCGCGACCCGGGCCATGCGGTCCGGGCGACGATGGCCCTGCTGGGGGCCGACCCCCAGTGTTTCACGCTCGCCCTGGTGCATCATCCGCACGCCTTCGACACGCTGGCGGCCCGCGGCGTGGACGTCGTGCTGGCCGGCCACACGCACGGCGGGCAACTCATGCTTACCCGCCCCGGGGCGGATCGGCCGATCGGCGGCGGCAGCCTCTGGTTCAAGTACCTCTGGGGCGTCTATCGCCGCGAGGCCTCCCTGCTCCACGTCACCGCCGGTGTCGGCAACTGGTTCCCGGTGCGGGTCAACGCCCCGGCAGAGATCGTCCAGATCCAACTGGTGTGAGCGTCGCCTGCGCCGGGTGGCCCAGGTCCTCAGGACCTGGGGGCGCGATTGCCTCGCGTGGGTGACGCCATTCGACGGATGGGTGGCCCAGGTTCTCTGGGCTTGGGGGCGCGATTGCCTCGCGCGGATGACGCCATTCGACGGGTCGCCCCCGCGCCGCCGATCAATCGCTCCCCCACCTCCCAAAGAGGTGGGCCACCCGCCTTTCGCCATGGATCGCATTGATCTGTCGTGATCTTCCACGCACGGAGGTGCGTTATCGGGATCGGGCCGCGTATACTGGGGCCACGATGTGCGATCCTCCCGCCACTCCCGACGTGCCGGTGCCTGTCGAGCCCTCGGCAGCCGCGTCCGTGCCCCCCGTGCCGGCCGGCGGACCAGCGACAGCCGGCTCGTCTGCGATCCAGGACGCCGGCCTGCGGTGCCTGAATTGCTGCTATAACCTCACCGGGCTGACCGAGAACCGCTGCCCGGAGTGTAACACGCCGTTCGACCCGGAAGAGCTGCAGCGGATCTTCGCCGGCGATCCGTTTCCTGTGCCGGGATGGGATGATTCGAGCGAAGGACGCCTGTTCGTCCGTTTCGTCCGGACCTGCTGCATGACGTGGTTCCGGCCGACCGCCTTTGCCAGAGGTTTGCCCTGGAGTTTCTACGGGTCCGCGGTCGCGAGTTATTGGGTGCGGACCCGGGTTGCGGCGCTGCTGCTGGTGGCCCCTGTGACGCTCGTTATAGAGATGCTCAGCGGGGGATTCGACGGTGTCTGGTATGGGCTGGTATTTGCGTTTGCCATCTCGCTGATGCTCTTTGCGGGCTCGGTGGCATGCGAACTGATGCTTGCGTTTCTTTTGCAGTTGATGGTGGAACGTCGCGTGACGCCGCGCGGGCCTATGGTGCCCGGGGCCACGTGGAGCTGGTTGGGCGTCTTGAGTTACTACGGCGGCTTTCTCATCCTGACGGCCGCCGTGTGGCCCATGGCCATGTTGGCGATCTGGGTGTTCGATTCATTTGGACCGCCGGTGCCATTGGTCTGGGTAGGATTCCTGTGGATGCTGGGGATCCTGCTGTGGTGGTCGTGGTGTCTTGGGCGGGCCATTGGCGTTCGGGCCGTCCCGGGGTGGCGTCTGAGGTTGGTGCAAGCCCTGATCCCGGTGACGGGCATGATCTCCATCATCTTGGGGGTGTTGTTCGGCGGGTTCATGTGCTCGGGCGCCTTTCGTTAGCCCGGACGATAACCGCTCACGAGTCGAACCACCAAGGCAGGGAGAGAAGCAGGCACAAAGGCACAGAGGCACAAAGGCACGAAGAATCCAGCTTAGTGGGGCAGTGGCGGCCCCAGTTCTCCTTCACCATCTGCCTTGGTGTCTTGGTGGTTCAACCGCCTTGCCGGCAGGCCGAACGATGTGTCGTTAACCGGTGGAGGTCAGGCGGCGTTGCGGGGCCAGGCGCAGGCCGGCCAGAAGCTGCTCGGCTTTGGAGCGGGCGGCCTCCATCTTCGGCTGGCGGATCTCGGCATAACCGGTGACCGATTCGACCGTCCGCAACGTATCCACGTAGGCGTCATAGTGGTCGGCGTTGACGGCTTCGAATTGGTTGAACCCATCGACCAATCGTTCATACCAGGCCAGGAACCGGCGCTCTTCGTGCCGCCAGCGGGGAATCACGCGGCGCAGAAAGCGGAGGTTGCGGAGCACGTAGAGCGACCAGTTTGGGGCGTGGACGTCGATCTGCCGCCCGAAGAAGCGCGGGTGGAAGGTCCGGCGGTAGCGGATGCGGTCGCCGTTGGCCGGGTTGACGTTGTATCGCTGCCGATCGCGGCGGCGCTTCTCGAAGCTGGTCAGCAGGTGGGCGACGTAGAACTCGTCCTTGATGAGCATGAGCTTGGCGAGGTTCCAGACGACGGCCCGGGTGGCGGCGAAGCGGTGGGCCTCGTTGTCGGCCAGGAAGGTCCGGCGGATGCGCAGGACGTAACGGCGGGCGTAGCGCAGGCCGCCCCACTGGATGAGATCGTAGATGCGGACGGCGATGTCGCGCATGGTCTCGCGGTCGAGTTCGCGGCAGGCCCGCAGGGTGGTAAACACCATGTGCTTGTAGGCCCGGGCGAGCTTGGTGTCGGGCAGTCGTCGCCGGCCGGCGGCCCCGGGCCGTTCGCCGCGCAGCGCCCGCCGTCGGCCCAGCCGCCGCATGTTCAGGTAAGCCGCTTTCTCGCGCACCGTGCGGGCGAGCGACCGCGGCGCCGCCTGCTCGCCGAACAGGTCCGCGAACAGGTTCGGGTGGCTGACCAGCTTGCGGCCGACGTCGAACGCCCGCAGGTTCTTCTTGAAGTCCGCCCGGATGGTCTGGCGGATGCCCTCCTTGAGCGATTCGAGCGAGACGGGGATCAGCCCGCGCTGGTAGGCAACGCCCAGCATGGTGATGTTGGCGTAGAGCTTGGTACCGAAGATCCGTTCGCACAGCGAGGAGATCCGGGCGGAGAAGTACATGCCCGGCCGGCTGACCTGCCGGAGCGTGGCCTCCAACTGCTCGACGTTGATCGCATCGCGGCCCAGGAGGGTGCGGATGGTCGGGCTGGCGTCGGTGTTGACCACGGTGGCGGTGCGGTCGGGGTCGGCGACGCGGAACTTCTCGCGAGCGTTGACCGCCCGGACGGCCTCGAGCGGATCGAGCCCGATGAGCAGGTCGGCCTTGCCGTATCCGAGGGTCATGCCGGTGACCTTATCCTGGGGCGAGAAGATAATCTGCGAATAGACCGACCCGTTGCGGATGGCCAGGCCCTTCTTGTCGCTGAACTGGACGTCGTAGCCCTCGTGCTGGCCGGCCACGACCAGGATGCTGGCCGCCGTCCCGATGCCCATACCGCCCACGCCCGCCATCCACGCCCGCCACACCTCATCGCAGCGGCGAACCGCGACCTCGGGGATGTCCTCGAGCATGATCTTGTGCCCGCGGGGCGTCGGTGGGCGCGTCCGCGTCACGATGACCTCCTCGAACGAGGGGCAGGCGTCGACCCGGGCACAGGCCCCGTCATTGACACACCAGGAGAGGTCCGTCTGGATCTTCGGGCCGTGGTCCGTGCCGACCACCGTCAGCCCCGGGCAGCCGGTGTTGTTCGTGCATTCGAGGCAGTACTCGCAGACCTCGGGCGTGACGTTCATGTGCACCTGGCGGCGGACGAACCCGGTCTTGCTTTGCTCGGCCCGCTCGGCCCGCATGCGCTTGCGGTGGAAGGTGATGCCGCATTCCTTGTCGGCGATGAGGATCTTGACGCCGTCGGCCAGAATGGTCTCTTCGAGGACGCGGTGGTACTTCCCGCGGTCTTCGGGGTTGATGCGGGTGATGGGGCAGTTTCGCCCGGTGACGGCGGTGACGATCTCCTCGATCTCCTGGGCGGGGATCGGGCGATCGAGCAGGTCCTGGGTCAGGGTCGGCAGCGGCTGGTGCCCGGTCATGGCGGTGGTGCCGTTGGCCAGGATGATGTAGGTGATGTCCTGCCGGCCGGTCACCGAGTTGCTGATCGCCGCAATCCCGGAGTGGAAGAAGGTCGAGTCGCCCATGAAGACGACCTGCTTGTTGGTGATGAACGGGTCGATGCCGCTGCCCGTCCCCCCGCCGAGACCCATGCCCGAGTAGTTGTGCATCAACGGGGCGTTGGGCTCGAACATGAGCATGGTGTAGCAGCCGGTATCGCCGTGGAAGACCAGGTCGATCGCCCCGCGTCCGTGGTGGGCCCGCATGTAGGCCTCGTCGGCGAACTGCCGCTTGAGCTGCAGCAGGACGCTGGACGAATCGCGGTGCGGGCAACCGGGGCAGAACGTGGGGGTGCGGGCGGAGAGGTCCACGTCGAGCCGGGCGGTCCGGGCGATGACGTTCAGTTCGATATCGATGCCCTTGGCGCCCCGGCGGGCCAGCGGGGAGTCGATCGCTCGCAGGAAGCGGCTCAGCCGGTCGACCACGATCGAGACGTTCAGCCCCAGGGCGGAGGGGAAGCCGCTGACCTCCTTAGGGAACTGCTTGCCCCACAGGCTGGCGATCGCGTCCGGCCGGGACTGGGCGAAGCGCAGGGCGATCTCGGCCACCTGGCTTTCGATGAAGGAGCGGCGCTCCTCGACGACCAGGATATGCTTGAAGCGGGCCAAGAGGGGCTCGATGCAGCGGCGATCGAGCGGGTAGGTGACGCCCATCTTCAGGATGGGGATGCGGCCGTCGAGCCCGAAGTCCGCCAGGGCCTGCTGCACGTACTGGAAAGTCAGCCCGCTGGTGATGATCAACAACTCGTCGGCGCCCGGTACGTCGAGCAGCGGGTTGAGGTCGAGCCGCTCCACCTCGCGATGCAACCGCTCGAACCGCTCAGGCAGGTCGAGTTCGCGTCGGCCGGTGCGCGGCGGGAGCAGCACCTTGTCGTTGAGGTCCAGGCGGCAGGTCTGCAGCTCGTAGGGGTGATTGGCGTTGGTCAGCGGGTAGTGGTTGGGGCGACAGGCGACGGAGCCGCCGCCGTCGGCGAGCGTGGTGGTGATGAGGTAGCCGATGTACAGATCCGCCGCTCGCGACAACTGGAACCCGGCGTTGATGAAGTCCTTGATCTCCTGCGGCGTGCTGGGTTCGAGCACCGGCAGGAACAGGTGTCGGGCCAGGAAGCGGGAGTCGGCCGGCACCTGGGTGGATTCGCTCCACGGGTCGTCGCCCACGACGATGACCGCGCCGCCCTCGGGGTGGGGGCCGGCCAAGTTGCCCAGGGCCAAGGCGTCGCTGGCCACGTGCAGCCCGACGCTCTTGAAGACTACCAGGGACCGCAGCGGACCCATCTGCGAGCCGTTGGCCGCTGCCACCGCCAGGGCCTCGTTGTTCGCCAGCCGGGCCTCGACGCCCCGCTCCTTGAGCAGATCGGCGCAGTCCGCCAGCACGTCGAAGAAGGTCGCCACCGGCGAGCCGGGGTACCCGGTCATCAGGTGCACGCCGCCTTCCGTCTCGAGCGCTCCCTTGAGCAGCAGCTCGTTGCCGTTGAAGGCCTCGGTGCCCGATTCGCGCAGGAATCTGCTGGGGATCTTCTTGCTCATGCGTTCCGCTCGGTTCCGCGTCGCGCCAGCGTGGGTTCGCGCCCGCCCCGAAAGAGCCGCGGGCTTCAGCCCGCGCGGTGCCTGGGCCTGGGGCAACCATCGATGCCGGTCAAATATCATAGTGATTCAACCGCCCCGCGCGAAGCCGCGAGCGGCCGCGAGTGCTCATGGGGGTCCGTGACAGAATCGGCGGGGTGCCGATTCGCTGAGGACCGAGTCAACTTGTTGATGGAGGACCGAGTCAACTTGTTGATGGACGTGCCCCAGCGTAGGTGACGAACAGCAACAAGTTGCCTTGGTCCTGGCAACAACCCCCGCCGATTGTGTCACGTACCCTGGTCATGGGTCGCGGGGCGGGCGCCAGAGAGCGACGAGCTTGCCGGGGGTGTCCGCGCGGAGGTCCTCCCAGGCGGCTACGTCGAGGCTGATCCGGGCCACGGTCGCGGTGGCCAGGTGCTCGTCCAGGCCGGTGAGTTCCGCCAGGAACTCCTCGAAGCACGGATTGTGTCCGACAAGCAGGGCGCGCTCCACATGGGGCGGCAGACGGCGGAGGATGGCCCGGCAATCGTCCGGAGCGGCGGCATACAGGCTGGCGTCGAGCTGGATCTCGCCTTCGTAGCCGCAGGCGGCGGCCACCTTCTCGGCGGTCTTACAGGCCCGGCGAGCGGTCGAGCTCACGATCCGATCGGGCACCAGCGCCGCCTCCCGCAGGTGTTCGCCGACGAGCGGAGCGTCCCGTTTGCCACGTTCGTTGAGCCGCCGGTCGTGATCGGACGCGCCGGCCTCCTTCCAGCTCGACTTCGCGTGCCGCAACAGCAGCAAGGTCTTCATGATCTCATTCCCTCTGCAGGGGACCAAGACCGGCTCCAGCGATATGCCTCAGCATACCCGAACACGTCCGCGTCTCGCCAGGCACGCGTCCGGCAGGGCTTGCCCACGCATTGGATCATCGCGAGCCCACCCTCGCTGCGCAAGGATGGACCACCCGGCGGGTCAGCATCTCCGTACCGCGACCAAGCAGAGCCGCGACCGTAAGGAAGCGGACCTTGCGCGAGAACGCCACGCATACGAGGTCCGCTTCCTGACCCTTGACCTCGCTGCGCGACGCAAAGGGCTGGCGGGCGCGGTACGGAACAGCCCTGACCCGGCCGCCTTCACTGTCACGGACCCGATAACCGCGCCCGGCCTCCCCCCATCCGCGTTCCGCGACGGTTATCGGCGGTTCCGCATCGCTCCGCCGGCGGCGCGGCACGTCTCTCCGGGATCGGCAGTGAAGCCCGGGCCGCCAGCGGACGATGAAGAAACCAGCGATGCAGGGTCCATGCGCGGGATCAGGCTGCGGACGTCCTCCGGCAGCCCCGGCCGCGGCCCTGCCCACGAGGCCATCTTCATGGACTTGGCATCCACTATTGGGCTGTTGACCTCGATCGGCATGCTCATCTGGGCACTCTGGAGGGGAACCCAGGGACAGATCGGGGTCTATTGGGACACGCCCTCGGCCATCCTGGTCATCGGCGGGTCCATCTTCACCGTCCTCAACACCCAGGCCATCGAGCGGTTCACCGCAATCTTTCGCGTGATCCGGCGCAGCTTCTTCTGCCGCCGCCGCACCATCCCGCACACCATCGAGCAGATCATCCAGTTGGGCGAGCTGGCCCGGCGCGAGGGCGTCCTGTCCCTCGAGAACGCCCTCGGCGACATCGACGACGAGTTCCTGTCCAACGGCATCCGGCTGGTGATCGACGGGACGGCGGCCGGCGAAATCGAGCAGATCCTCGAAGCCGAGCTGGCGGCCATGGACCAGCGGCACAACCAGGGCAAGGCCCTGCTCGACCTCTTCGGCAAGTATGCGCCGGCGTACGGCATGATCGGCACCCTCATGGGGCTGGTGGCCATGCTCAGCGGCATGGACGACCCCAAGAAGATCGGGCCGGGCATGGCCGTCGCCATCCTCACCACCTTCTACGGGGCGATCATCGCTAACGTGCTCTGCCTGCCGTTGGCGGACAAGCTGAACTATCGGCACGAGGAGGAGATGCTCCTGCGAACGGTGATGGTCAAGGGCATCCTCTCCCTGCAGGCCGGCGACAACCCTCGCGTTACCCAGGCCAAGCTCTCCGTCTACCTGCCGGCCCGGGTCCGCGATGCCATCAATGGGCCGGCCACCGCCGCCCGGCAGGCCGGAGACAAGTAGCCGACAGGAGGCCTGGACGTGCTGAGCAAGAAGAAGGCACCGGCCGGCGCACCCGAGTGGGTGCTCACCTACGGCGACATGATGTCGCTGCTGCTGTGCTTTTTCATCCTCCTGGCCGCCTTCGCCGACTATGAGAAGGGCGGCGGGCCGGAGATGAAGGCCGCCATCCGCTCGCTCCAGGAGGCCCTGGGCATGAAGGTCCCACCGGGCAGCCTCTCCGACGAGACCATCGACTACAACAGCATCATCGAGAAGCTCAAGCTGGCCATCAAGATGAATAACGACCGGTTCCGCGGGGACACCCGCCAACAGGGCATCAGCGGGGACAACTTCCGTCTCCGGCGGATCCGCGACGGCACGGAGATCACCCTCGGCGGACCGATCCTCTTCGAGCCCTTCGCAGATCAGCTTACCGAGGAGGGGCGCCAGTCGCTCGAGGAGATCTCCCGCTCGCTGACCGGCCATCGCAACAAGATCGAGGTCTGCGGCCACGCGGGCGAGGAGCCGCGGCCCTCCGACTGGACGGTCCGCGATACCTGGAAGCTCTCCTATGCCCGGGCAGAGAACGTGGCCCTCGAGCTGATCCGCAACGGGGTCGACGAACGCACCATCCGCATCATGGCCGCCGGAGCCAGCGAGCCCGTCACCCGCCGGGCCTACAGCCCCACCCAGCGCGTGGACAACCGCCGCGTCGAAATCCTCGTCCGCGAGTCCATCATCGACGACTATGTCGGGGAAAAGCCCGTTCAGGGCGTTGAGGCTACGCCGCCCACCAGGGATTGACCCAGAACTTGAGGAACTGCGGCCCCAGCCAGTCGACCAGGACGCTCTGCCGCACGAGGTTCATGCTGCCCTCCAGGGCAAAGAGCACTTCCATCTCGCGCTGGAGACCGCGGACGCAACCGGCCTGCAGGAGCGGCCAAGCCGCGGCCGCCCAGATGAGTCGAATCGTCCACGTGCGGATGCTGCGGCGCATGTTCCGTCCTCCCGGTCACCGATCGGCCTGCGGGCCGTGGTCAAGGTTTCTCCGTGCACGTGCAGACCATCTTCGCACAACCCGGGCAGCCCTGTCCATATTTGGCGTGCAGGGCCTCGCTCAGATCAATCCCCTCGATGTTGGCCAGCGTGGCCAGCCACGCGAGCACGTCGGCGAACTCCTCGCGCAGGTTGTCACGGTCGCGTCCGTCGGCCAGCGCGGCCGCCAACTCGCCTACCTCCTCCATCAGCCAGAGGAACGTGCCGGCCGAACCCCGCTCCCGATCCTTGTGCGAGTACATCCGCTCGATCAGAAGCTGAAAGTCGCGAAGGTCCATGCCGAAATCCTGGGAATGACTCGATCGAGGAATCGGGGAGCATGCGGCCAAAGGGGCGATCCGATCGGAGCCGCGCCCGTAAGGACGCGGCCTGACTATGTCGAAGCCACCGCTCCCTTACGGTCGCGGCTCCGCAGAATCTTCACGTACACGCTCTGGCTTACCACGCGAAGTGCGAGAACGCCTTGTTGGCCTCGGCCATGCGATGGACGTTCTCGCGGGTGGTCATGGCCGCCCCCTCGCGGTGGAACGCATCGACCAGCTCCTTGGCCAGACTGTTGCAGGAGGGCTTGCCACCCCGGCTGCTGCGCGCCGCCTGGATCAGCCAGCGAATGGCCAGCGACTGCTGCCGCCGACGGTTCACCGGGATCGGCACCTGGTAGTTCGAGCCGCCCACCCGCTTGCTGCGCACCTCGACGTTCGGCTTGACGTTCATCACCGCCGTCTCGAACACCTCGAGCGGGTCCGTCTCCTTGACGCGCTTGGCCACAATGTCCAGGGCGTCGTAGAACACCCGGCTGGCGACGCTCTTCTTGCCGTCGTACATCAGGCAGTTGATGAACTTGCTGACCAGCTTGCTGTTGCACCGCGGGTCGGGGCGGAGTTGCTCTTCTGAACGCGTAAACCTCTTGAATCCCATGACGCCTTGTGTCCTCGCTTAACGAACCAGCCTCGTCTTCAACCTCGGCAACCCGCCGCAGGGCCTGACCGCAAGTCCAGCACCTCCCGCGCAGACCGGTCATTATGGCCGGGGACCCCTTGCGAATCAAGTACCCCCCGCGGGCGGCACGCATCTCCCCTGGGGCGCCGACAACGCGACAGTCCACCCGGGCTTCCCCAATGTCCTCCCCACCTTGGTGCCGCTGGGCCTTTGCACCTCTTCGCCGACGCCTGGGTATTTCGTAAAGATATTATATATAAGGCTTTACAGTAAATCGTCGCCGGCCGGACGTTCCAGCTCCAGAAGTCCGTCGCGGCGGATGTCGGCATTGGGGCGGCCGGCGGCGGGGTCGGGGTGGGTATCCCGGTTCTCCCCCGGCGCTCGCAGGGGGGGCAGCCGATCCGTGTTCATCCGTGGCTCTCTCCCACGGGATCCGCAGGGGGGCGGGCCGCCGTCCGCTTTCGCTTGCGTTGACGCCCGGCGGCCGGCCCGGCATGATTCATCGCCAGTCAGCGGCTGGGACGGCTCCTGGGCTCATGCGGGAGCGGCCCGGCGGGTGTCACTTGCCCGGTACGCCGGCTTGGAGCAGCTCATGTCTGATGCACTCGTGGAGCCCCCTTCATCGGGAAGGCTCGATATGCCGAAGCGGACCGGCGGCCGACTGCTTTCCCTCGACGTGTTTCGCGGCATCACCATCGCGGGCATGATCCTGGTCAACAATCCTGGAAGCTGGGGGAATATCTACGCACCGCTCGGCCATGCGAAGTGGAACGGCTGGACGCCCACGGATCTCGTTTTCCCATCGTTCCTGTTCATCGTCGGCGTAGCCATGACCTTCTCGTTCGACCGCCGGTCCGCCGAAGGGGCCGGCCGTTCGCGGCTGCTCGGGCACGTCATCCGCCGCACGCTGATCCTGTTCGGTCTGGGGATGATCATGTACAGCTTCCCGGACTGGCGGCTGATGGCGCCGTACATTCTGACGATCGCCGGCCTGTGGCTGCTTTTTCGGCAAGAACCGCCGCTGTCCTGGCCCACAGAATCCTCATCCCGCCTGTTCAAGCTCGTGGCCTGGACCCTGCTCGGCTCGGCCGTCGTCTGGTTCGCCGCGGACTTCGCGTATTTCCAGTGGCCGCATCCGCCGGCCACGCCCCAGACGGCCCCGCTGCGCGTGCCCGGCGTGCTGCAACGCATCGCGGTCTGCTACTTCCTGGTGGCGGTCATCATGATGTACCTGGGCGTGCGCGGGCGAGCGGTGGTGACCGCGGGCATCCTGCTGGCGTACTGGTGGATCGTCAAGCACCCTTGGGCGATCACGGTGCCGGAAACCTACCCCGTGGACACCCGGCCGGAGGGCATCCTTCATTTCTGGCTTGACGCGAAGCTGCTGGGTGCCCACGTGTACTCCGACTTGCCGGACCCGGAGGGGATCCTCAGCACGCTGGGCGGCGTGTGCACTTGCCTGCTGGGCGTGCTGACCGGTACGTGGCTGCGGAGCCGGCACCACGATACGGACAAGCTCATCGGCCTGTTCTTCGTGGCCAACCTGCTCATGGTGGTCGGGCTGTGGATGAACTACAGCGTCCCGATCAACAAGAAGATCTGGACCAGTTCCTATGTCCTGCTGGCCGGCGGGATCGCGATGCACGTCCTGGCCATGTGCTACTGGCTGATCGACGTCAAAGGCTGGTGGCGCTGGTCGTGGCCGTTCATGATCTTCGGGACCAACGCCATTCTCGTCTACTTCGCGTCCGGCATCATGGGACGCCTGCTGGGTTTCTATACCTTCGGCGTCGACGCCCCTTCGCTGCGGGCCTGGCTTTACGCTCAGGGTTTCGTGGCCCACTTCCCCGCGACGGGTTACGGCCCGTACAACGCTTCGCTGGCGTTTGCCCTGGCGTATGTGTTGTTCTGGCTGATCGTCATGATCCCGCTGTACCGCGGGCGAATCTTCCTCAAGGTGTGATCCGACCAGGCCCCGCGAAGAGACCATCGGTGTTGCCGCTCAGAGCGATTCGAGTCGGTACGGACAGGGGATTCGATTCCGCGAGGAGCAACGACGTGGCCCCGGGAATCGGGATTCTCAGTTGAGCCTACGCCGGGATCCCGCTCGCAATGGGCAGGCGGCGGCATCGGGATGATGTTTCGCAGATTGTTGATCGGGAGACAGGTCATGCAGATGAAAGCCGCGGCGGCGTTGGTCATCGTGGGCATGGCGAGTGTGTGCGCAGCGGAATCGCCGGGTTTGCCACCTGCCGCCGCGGGGCGGGCTGAGTTGGATGAACGGGTGGGCCAACCGGTGGACCTGGCCCCGTGGGCGTATCTCTGGCGGGCCGATCGGGCGGTGCAGGAAAGGCCGGAAGCATATTTTATCCCCCGACGCCTCGATCGGATCGACGCGGTCTACCGGACCGCTTTCTCTGCCTTGCCTGAGCAGGAACTGAAGAGCATCCACTATCAGATGCCTGACCTGCTCAAGCCGCTATTACCCAAACCCAAGGGGCAATTGCTCGCGGGGCTGCTTTGGACCGGGAAGCTGGCACGCTATCAGGTCCAGCTTCATTGGCCGGCCGGTGTTCAGGAAATACCGCCGCAGGATGCCGTCGAGGTCCGCGTGTACCCTACGTCGTTCGGCTGGTTCGGGTGGACTGTGGATAGAAGCCTGAGCCAACCGGAAGTGTCGGCCGATCACCGCACGTGGACTTACACAGTCGTGCCCGATGCAAAGATGGACTTCGCCTACAACGCTCGGGTCGACGCGGCCACGGAGATGGTCGCGGTCTTCTGCGAACAGGCGAAGATGCGCGGCGGTGTCAAGCCGGCCGTCCCGGATATCCGGGTGACGAGTCCCGAGATCGGGGCATGGCAGCGAATCGATGTGGAAATCGAATGGGGCTTCCAGGAGGGAACGGAGCAGTCTGACTTCGACGGTGCGCTGGAGTCCGATATGGGCATGATCGGTTCCGTTTCGCCCCTGCCGGAGGACAAGGGCACGACGATCGAAGGTGCGCGCCACTGGCAATCGCGCGGTGATGGTAGTGCCCGACGTGGCATCGTCGTGGCGTTGCTGCACGCCCCCGACAGCCGGCCGGGCCTGGACAGTCGGGTGACGGTATGGGCCAAGACGGCCAGCTTCACGTTCCGCCCGCGCGATTTGCAGGATGGGCCGATGCTGATTCCGGAGCACGGCGTGTTCGTGACCCAGGCGGGGAGCGGGAAGACGGCCCGGCAGTTCGTTCGCGAATGGTCAGCCCGGAACCTCAAGAGTATTCGGCAGATGACCCGCGAGCATCGCGAGGCCGCCTCCTGGGAGGAAGTCATGCGCGAGGTCCGCTGGTGGACCTGCCCGGCGGGGACGGCCACACCGCCCTTCCCCCGCGTCGAGGACCCGCCCATGGAGGTGCAACTGCCGGACCCCGGCTGGACCAGCGCATGGCGGGCCGCGTCGTTCCAGCTCAGGGGCAAGCACATGTGGGGGGGGCTTGCGTTCGAGGTGGGCCGCGTGGCTCACGCCATGGACCTGGTCGGGCTCCACGATGAGGCGGACAAGGTCTATCAGCATTTCCTCGAGGCCCCGGGGGCCAAATCGGACGGCGATTACTCGGACGGCCAAGGGGCCCTCGAGTGGGCGACGAGCATGAGGCACGACATGGGCTATAGCCATGACGGTACTCACGCCTCGACCGGCCGGCTTCTGTTCGGCATGGCCGAACGCTACTTCCTGACCGGCGACAAGGAGTGGCTCCAGCGCAACCGCGTCCGACTCCAGGCGGCCGCGGACTGGATCATCCGCCAGCGCAACCTCTACATGAAGGACATTCCCAACCGCAAGGAGCTCCACGTGGCCGGACTCATGCCTCCATCCATGTTGGGCGATTATGCTATCCCCAGTTGTGATTGGCATTGGTACTATTGCGATAACGCTCTTGCACTCCAGGGACTCCGGCGGTTCGCCGATGCCTTGACCGAGCTTGATCCGAACGCCGGCCGGAAGTATCGCGGCGAGGCTGATGCGTTTCATCAAGACCTTCGTCGGGCAGTGGAACGGGATGCGGCCCTGTCCCCGGTGCGACGGGGGCGGGATGGTGCGTTCCACACCTACATTCCACGAATGGCCTACGCTCGGGGCCTGACCGGGCCGGAGTTGGGCGCTCCCCAGTTCCCGGAGTGTGATCTGTTCATGGGAGCCCTGCCTGTGGCGGAGCCGTTGGCCGCCCTGGAGGCCGGCGACCCACGCATGGTTGGCACGCTCGATGTCATGGAAGAGATGGGAACCTCGGTCGGCGCGGTGCGGGAACAGGAGGAAGCACGGAAGCAGAAAGGGCTGCCCACGGAGGATACCTGGTTCTGGAATTGCCATGTCATCCTGCCCAAGGCCTCGCACAACGCCAATATCTACCTGCTCCAGGACGATGTGCCCAGTTTCCTGCGCTTTTGGATGAACTCCTACGCGGCCATGGTCGGAGCTGACGGGAAGCTGTGGGAGCATTGGCATTTGGGGGAGTACACGGACTGCACGAACCCCGACAATGGTACCGCGGGCTGGTTCCTGGAGAACTTCCGCAACCTCCTGGTAATGGAGGATGGTCCGTCCCTCTGGGTGGCCCGGGCCGCGCCTCGCGCCTGGCTGGAACAGGACAAGAAAATAAGCGTCCGGAACGCTCCGACCCATTTTGGGACGCTCGCGTATGAGATCGTTTCAGACGTGGACCGCGGCCGGATCACCGCCGCCGTCGAGATCCCGAATCGCAATCCGCCCAAGAGCGTTATCGTGCGTCTCCGCCATCCTCGAGCAGCGCCGATCCAAAGCGTGACGGTTAACGATCAGCCGTGGACCCGGTTCAACAAGGACAAAGAGATCATCGAGCTCATCGGCCTGACCGGAAAAGCGGTCGTCGTTGCCGGCTACTGATGACCGACGATGTCGAACCCCATGACGTTGGCGTAGCCGTTTTTGGAGGCCGGCTTCCTGTCCGGAAGCAGGGGCCGGCGAACGGTGTGCTCGCCGGGAGCCGGTTGGCGAATCTGTGGCGGAAGCGTACGTCGCGGACCGGGGCCTACTGATTGACGGTACCGGGCGCCCTCCCCGCAATGATCGCCGCGCATCAGTGATAGGAACGGTGCTCCCGCGAGGCGCGGCGGCGTAGCCTTGGGCGTGGGGGGAGGCGTGTGGAGATCTCTGCCAGCCCTCATCGGCAGAAGCCCGCGTGCCGGCAGTCGTTGCCGCGCCGCGCGACGTCATGCACCACGCCGGCAACCACGATGCACGCGACACGCGGCATTCGCGTCATGCTTCGGGAGTGAGCAGTTCAAGCTCGCTGATCGCCTTGAAGTCAGATCAGGACGCACCCCATCGATGATGGATCTGATGATCGACCGGCAATGCAAAACCCGTCTGAATTGGACGTAACTCGCCATCTGCGGATGCGAGGATAGCGACGGCGGGGCACAATGGGGACTGGCTCCGCGCCGGCAATGCTTGAGAAAGGGAACATCGGCAGAGGCGAACCCAGTCCAGAGCCGGCGACACATCGCTCCAGCGGTGCCTGTCCCCATTGCGCCCCCCGGGAGGCGAGTTACGCTTGTTTGAATTCTCATGATTCCGCTGACGATGCGGGTAGGCGGGCGACGATCCGCCTGGCGACGGCGTCCAGTTCCGCGCGCGAGGGCTTGTGGAAGTAGTGCTCGCCGAACTTCAGCCCGAAGCCGTCCCCCTTGTGGCGAGGGAAAACGTGCAGGTGGACGTGCAGGATCTCCTGCATCGCCGCCTCCCCGTCGGCAAGGAAGAAATTGACCCCTTCGGCTTGAACGTCCGCCTCACGCAAAGTGGCACTGAGCCGTTGCGCGATGCGGAACAAGTGTGCCCCGGTTGCCTCCGGCATGTCTCTGACATAGGTCGCGTGCTGGTTAGGCACGACGAGGACGTGCCCGGGATTGACCGGCTGAATGTCCATGAAGCAGGTGCAGAGCGTGTCACGGTATACGATGCTCGCCGGTATCGATCCCTGGATGATCCCGCAGAAGATGCATTGTGACATGCGATCACGCTACCTCTCACGCATAGGAAACCTCATTCCGCGAGGCGCTGCGCCGCGGCCCCGGGGGTTGGTTTTTTGGGGGCGTGGCTCGCATGGCGACTCACGGGCCCTCGATAGTGCCCGTTCCCACCGGCGGTCCGACGCTTGGTGCCCATTCGCGGAGTCATGTCGCCGCGGCGACCGCTCGTGGACCCTTGACACGCCGCGCGACTCCGTCGCTGATGGGCGCGGAGCGCCCCGCGGCGCGTCAAGGGGGACCGTCCACGGGCAATGGGGATGCAGCATACCCCTTGGTTCCGGCCTGTTCAAGGCCGAAAAGCCCAGTTCCCCAGGTGTGGGTTCGTGACAGTTTGGTCGGCCTCCTGGACTCGGTTGGTCAAGGCTGGTCCGTACCGCGCCCGTAAGGAAGCGGACCTCGTGTGCGTGGCGTTCTCGCGCAAGGTCCGCTCCCTTACGGTCGCGGCTCTGCTTGGTCGCGGTACGGAGATCCGGCCCCGCCGGGGCCGATCCCCGCCGCCGATTCTGTCACGCACCCCATCGGCGGTGCCTCCCCGGTCGCGGGCGATGCCGTTCGGTAACCGTTCGCGGGCCCAAGTCCATTGCGACTCGGAGCCTCCACCCAAGTGAGCACTGAGGTTTTGAACAACGAGAAAACGGAGGGAACGGAGACCAGACCGACCTCTCTGCTTCCTCCGTTACCTCCTTGTTCAACAATTATTCCTGGTGGCTCGATCGATGAACGGTTACGCCGTTCGGCGACTTCACCGGCCCCCACGCCCCCTGGCGTCAATAGGCCGCCGAAGCCCCGCTCAGGCCGCCGAGCCGGTTCGCGGATGACGAGTGGGGCGTAAAAGTAGAATGTCCACTTGTGCCTCTTTTCCCGCATTTCCTAGTCCCCAGAGTTCTTCACTTGCGGAGCTCGTCCTGCATATCACGAATTACCTCTGGGCTGGCATCCCAGCCAAACAGCTCAAAAAGCCGCAAAGCAGGCTCGATCGCATGCTCTCGTGGAGACGAAAATAGAAGCGGAACCGAATAGCTATGGCTGTAGATCCATTCTTCTTCGGAACACGTGAGAGCACTGCGAAGTAATCTTCTTGGGCTGAACTGGAGTGCTCGCCCACGTAGACCACGGAGAACACAGGAAATGTGGATCTCGGGACCAATGGTAATGGCCCGTGACCATTTCGCGGCGAACTCGAATACTTCGACAAGTCGGGACACCACATCCTCGGCTCCTACTGAGTCACCCGATTGCCAACCTGCGTCGGTCGGCCAAATCGTCGATTTGTCTCGCCAGTCTCCCCAAAGCGCGGTAATCGAGATGAACTGCCCGCTTTTGTAAGCGCGCCACATCTCGACATAATGCTCCCAATCAGTGTACTGCTCGACATATCCTGCAAACCGCAGAGGGGCGGATTCCCGGCCGATATGCGGGAAGTCCCAGCCACGGAGATTCACGGAACAACTATTTACTGCATTGACCAGTCTGCCCAGACTCTCGACTCGGTTCTTCCGGTACGAAGTGGGACGAATCCGTACCAGCCAGGACCCTCGGGACTTGATCTTGGTAACGAGTTCTGCATTCATAGGATGCCCTCCGCTTCGGCATCAAAACTCGGCTCAGCATTCGGAGATCGTTTGTATACTCGTTCATTTGAAGCGATTATCTCGCGAGCGATTGCTTCTGCTGCTATCTGGAGAATCTCGCGCATTTCAACATGCGATGGGACCTCCACGGTCTCAACCCTTCCCGCGCGGGGACGTACGTAGAGCGCACCCTTTCGGAGGACCCCGAAACAGTCTTTCTTGCATATTACCGGAAGCATGTCAAACTGGTTGACGGTAACCACTACGAAAACCTTGTCGTCCATCCATATCGTCTCAAGTCTAAAATCGAGGTACGGGTCAGCGTGCGCGGATACGTGGGTGGCAAGAGTATCATAGGTCCACGTTCTGAGTTCTTCAGCAGATAGGCCGGTGGGCTGAAGCTCCAGGCCATCTTCATCAACTCCGATGACGACGACCCCACCATCGGGCTTGTTCGACATGCCCAGCATTGCTCGAATCACCTTTGCCAGGAACTGTTTGTCGGAACTGGTTCCTGGTCCCTTGAACTCGGTGGCTCGTTGCTCATGGCCTAGCATAATCGCTTGCCGTAGATCCTTCTCTGTCATCTTGCGAATCCTCGAGAGCGCGGGCATGTTGATCACACCACATCTACCTGCCTTGGGCGACCTGCCCGCCCACGCGGTTAAGTGTCGCCTCCAGCCGATGGTTCGGAGGTCTGCGAATCCCCCTTGAACACTTTGATCCATCGTTCTCGAAGCTGGTAGAGTCTGAAATCCAGATAAACGGTCGAAACCAGAGAAAGCAATCCCAGCAAGAGCAAGAATCCATACAGATAAGGATTACTGCAAAGCACGCGTTTTCCAGGCAGAATCGCACCTGTCGCGCAGAACAAGTAGAAACAAGAGAAGTAGACAGTTATGCTTGTCGCAGACTCTTTTAGCCTGAGCGGTAGTCTCACAAGACCGGCGACACCACTTGGCAAGATCGTGCGACTGTAGCATTCAAGGTCGCGAGCTTGTGCACTGTGACACAGGCTTTCCCAGTTAAGGCCTTCCATTCTTGGCTCAAGTACACACTCAATATATGCCCCGATCTTTATGACTCCTCGCGAGGTAAGAATTGCGTCCAACCAAACGATTTGCGTAAGGACAAAGCCTACGAAGCTGGGTGCAGGGATCTCAAACTGGACCGAGGCAGCGAACAGAACCCCTACCCCAGTCCATACGATACCTAACCCAACCAACCCGCGCTGACTTAAGGTATCCAGTTCATGGCGCAGAGCTGTGTATTCGGCCAGACGCTCCGCGTTTGTACCTGGATAGTTCAACGGAAAACTCCCGCATCGCTAGACCAGAAAAGGATTCAGAAGCCACTCTGTCCTCTGCCCCCTTTGCACTTCTTGTTCTTGCCACACCGCCATCCTATCCCCTGCCTCATCCCCTTGTCAATGCCTTCTGCTTCATTCTTTCCGTCGATCCTCTGTGTCACCCGCCGCCCTCTGCGGTTCACTCGCATTCTTGTTACCGCCGTGGTCGCAGGGGAGCGAAGAGGTAAATACCATCGCCCTACTGGGCCATAATCAGCGATGTCCCGTTTTATCGGTTGGCAGTCTTTTGTCACCTCAACCAGCGGGGGGGGATGCGCAACCTACTCTGGCCACAGCCCCATCACGCCTTCCGTTTCGATCTTGGCGGCAATCTCTGGATCCAGACGCAGGGTGCGTAGAACTTCGTTCTTGTACTTGTCAAACAGCATTTGATACAAAAGGCGGTTCTGGGCCGTAGTGGCCTTGTAAGCCACGGAGGTTGAAATGCTGGGGTGCTGGGGACCAAGGACGACGAGGTTCATGAACCCATGGTAGAACTCGTTCTCCTGGGGATGTCTGGCGCCGACCTCGGCCCAGCGCATGCCGCCCTCCTCTAGCGTACGGACGACCCGAATCTGCGTTCCCGCCGGAAACCTCCGGCTTCTCATGCCACTGGCCGCCCATTCCTCGCTGTTCGCATCGCCCATGAGGACCGTGTCCTTGCTGAGCACAAAGAAGTCTCCCGGTTTTACCACTTCAAGCAGATTGACTGGCACCCTCTGATCGGCTTCTACCATGGCGCGGTAATCGGCATCGCACAGTTTGCGGAAGATGAGTCGCCGCTCAGATTCCGAAAAGCCCCATTTCCGCTCGGGCCCCTTCATTAGGCGATCATGTATCATGGTGCTGAAGATCAGCTCCGGCGTCTGATTGGCCGGCACTGTCAAACGCCTTGCCAGGATTGAGCAGTCCCTGGTGTGCTCACGCCAGTCCTGGCCAACGTAGGCTGTTACGACAACACAGTTCGCGTACTCCGCGGACTCGAACACCCTTCTCCGGCTTGCCTCGTTAAACACACGGTGCAGTAGCTTCTCGATCCTGGGGCGAGACATACGGCCTTCGATCAGCAAGTCGATCTCGATCTGAGTTCTGATGATCGTGTCGGAAACAACCTCGTCGCGAATGATCGTGTAGGATGAACGAGCGTACCAGGAGACCCCACACCCGACCATCAACAGGATGCCCACCGTCCCCCATTGACGACGTGCCCATCTTCGCGGCGAGATCAGCCATCTATGGCGCCAACCTGGCCGTGATAGGGATTCGGTCGGAGCCGCATTCGGGATGAGGGCTGTGCCGGGTACCCTCACCGGCTCCTTACAGTGCGGGCAGCCCCCCGCCCTGCCCGCCAGATCGTCCGAGACCCGGATCGAACGCAGGCACTCTGGGCAGTCGAAGGTGATCGGCACGGGGGCCTCCCCTCCGCGTTACTCCACGTCCACTGCGGTCAGAATCGCACGACAGAAGACGCCTAGGTCGCGGAGTCAATCATCACTGATACTGAGCGGTTAGAGAATCCGACTTTGCGAGGGGCGGCGGCGTGGCCCCGGGGTCGGAGGGTTTGGCAGGCGGGGGTCGTTTGGCGACCCCTGCCGGGTCTCCGTTCCCACCGGTGATTCAGACGCTTGGTGCCCATTCGCGGAGTCGTCCCGGCTCGCCGGGCGCTCGTGGACTATCCACGGGCAACAAGTGCGCAGGATACCCTCTGAGCCATGCATGTTCAAGACCGAAAAACTCAGTTCCCCAGGTGTTCGAGTTCCAGGAATCCGCCGCGGCGGATGTCGAGGCTGGGGCGGCCGGCGGCGGGATCGGGGGGGAAGTCCCAGTTCTCGCGGGGGGTGCGCAGGGGCGCCGGTTCGGCGGCGGAGGCGGGGCGGGGAGGCTGGACGGTGATGTCGAACCAGCCGTCGTGGGATTCGAGGGAGCTGTCGAACCAGCGGGCGCGGTAGCGGCCGGGGACCAGGCCGGTGATGGAGGTCAGGTCGACGCGGGCGATAAAAGAAACCTCCTCGGGGAGGGCGGTGAAGATGAAGGCCCGGCGCGTGCCGGCCGGCAGGGGGATGTGGCCGGTCTCCCAGCGGGAGACCCAGGCATAGGCCGTCCCGTTGCGGTGGACGAGCATCTCGGGGCAGTGGAACTCCTGGCCGAAGGGGCGGAACTCGCCTTCCAGCAGGTTCTCTCGGTGGTCGGCGAAGAACTTGAACCACCGGCCGAGGCGGGTGCGCTGCTCGTCGGTGAGTGCGGCGAGGTCCATGGAGATGCCCGGCGGGCCGAGCAGGAGCATGGCGGAGAGGGCCTTGCCCGCCTCGTCGCGACGGTCGAGCTCGCCGGGTGCAAAGACCAGCGGGTCGGTCCGGGTGATGACGCCGCGGGTGAACGGCCGGGAGGTCATGGCCATCATGCGGCCACGGTTCCAGTCGCCCTCGGTGTAGGTGGTGGTGAAGACGCTGGCGTGCCTTTTGCTGAGCAGGTTGGCGAAGGGGATGCGGTACTCGACGAGCGGAGCCGGCCGCTGCGAGGCGAACCCTTCGTATACCTCCTTGAGGAATAGCTCGTAAGCCGACCCGAAGTGCCGCGGGTTCATCGCGTGGGGGGCGTCGTTGCGGTTGTAGAGGGTATCGGCGAAGTCGACGTAGAAGCCGTCGAGGCCGAAGTTTTGGCCCAGAGTGGCGAAGGCCTCGCGGATGTGCTTGCGGGCCTCGGGGCTGCGGGGGTCGAGGTTGCGGTCGTAGTCGCCGTCGGGCCACTTCGAGCGGAAGTCCTTCATCTTCTCGAAGGCCTTGGACGCACTGCCGATCCAGGTGGGGGCGACCCAGACCTCGACGGCCAGTTTGCAATCGCTTTGCAGGTAGCGCACGAGGTCGGCGAAGTCGGGGAAGCGCGAGGTGCACGGCGTATAGTCGCCCCACTCGTTGCCGCTGCCGAACCAGTCCTGGCAGGTGCCCCACCCGATGAAGATCAGAAAGCTGCCGCAGCCCATCTCGGCGGCCAGTCGGCCCTGCTCGCGGATGGTGGCGTCGTCGATCTTGTCACCGAAGGCGTACCAGGTGCCGTAGTAGGGCAAGTCGGTCTTGGCGGGCCGGGGGCGGGGCTGGTAGCCGGCGTCGGCGTCGACGGTGTCGGCGAAGGCCCGGGCGGTATCGAACCAGAAGTCGTTGCGGACGGACAGGAAGAGCGAGTCGGCAAAGTATCGACCTTGGTACCAGCCGTCGCCGGGGTACTCGGTGCGGCGGATACTGATGGTGTACTGGTCGTCGAGGCGTCGGCCGGTGATGCGGTAGGTGCCGGCCTGGTCCATCGCCCCGACCGCGAGGCTGTTCTTCCCGTAGTGGTCGCAGGCCATCATGAAGGGCACGCCCTGGTTGGGCCGCACCTCGATGGCCGCGTCGAGCTGCGGGGCGCGGCGGAAGATGGTGTCCGCCCGGTGGGCTTGGGTATCGAACACGGTGGCGACGCTGCCCAGGGGGACCGACGCGGTCCAGGTGTACTCGGTGAGGCGGAACTCGGCCCCGTCGGGGCGGGTGAGGCGAGCCGTCCAAACGGCATGGCCCCCCTGCTTGCGGCGTTCGAGGGTCAGGCGGTATCCGCCGCTGGATTCAACGGTCTCGCCCGGCGGGACGGGGTCGGTGATGATCCATTCGCCGATGGCCGGCTCGGCGGCCAGGTGCAGCGTGCCGTGGGCGGGGCCCTCGGCGAAGTGCAGGGGGGTAGCTTGTGCGGCGGAGGTCGTCCAGGCGAGCACCAGGATCGTCAAGCTGAAGAACGGAACGAGGGTCACTTTTTTCGGCATGTCTGTCTCCTGGGCGGGGCCAGCGGTGGCTTGCACGTCATCCCCGCGAAGCGGCAAGCCGCGAGGGGCAGTTTCGCGGGAACGCCGCGAAGAGGCAAGCCGGTGGGAGGGTTTGACTGGAACGTCGCAAAGCGGCAAGGCGGTGGGTGGGGACGGGGGGGGATGTCGGGGGGCTGCTTGTCGGTGTGCTGGAACGCGCATAGCATACGGCTCTGGAGGTGGTGCCTATGCCCGGTCGCAGCAGTCCGATATGGAACCGGATCTTCCTTCTACCGCAGGAGCGGGCGGTGCTCGAGCGTGCGCCGCGGGTGATCATCCCCAGCAGCCGGGCGGAGTTGGTCGATCTGGCCATGGGCGGGCCGGGGAATGAACGGTTCGAGGTGGCCTACGAGGTTCCTGGCAAGGGGCGGGTGGTCGAGGCGACGGTGGTCCGCTGCCGCAACGGGCTGGCGGTCAACTACGACGAACCGTACATGCGTCGCCGCGACCCGGACTGCATGGTCGTGGCGGACCACGACCCGTCGGACAAGCCGCGGTTTTCGGATCGCTTCCGCGTGCCGTTCGCGGAGCTGCGGCAGGCCATCTTCGACTGGCTGGCCGAGCAGGATCTGCTGGTCCTGCCGTTCTCGGCGGGCCACGCGACGTTAGGGCAGGATTCGCTGCTCATCGCCCCGGCCAATGCAGGCTTCTTCACCGCCGGCCTGGCCGACCTGCAGGGCATGATCCCCGGCGAGGATCTCCCCCAGGGCTACCACCCGCGGGCGATCATCTACCTGGCTCCGCCGTTTCGACACACCCACTGCGAAGGGCGGCAGGTGGTCGTGCACAACCGCACCCCCAACCTGCACGAGCTGTTCTCGCTCAATCTGTATCCCGGCCCGAGCGCCAAGAAGGGCATCTACGGCGTGCTGCTGGCGATCGGCGAGGAAGAGGGGTGGCTGACGGCCCACGGCTCGACGGTCCAGGTGGTCACGCCCTACGACAACATCGTGACCATCATGCACGAGGGGGCCAGCGGCGGCGGCAAGAGCGAGATGCTCGAACACGTCCAGCGCGAGCCGGACGGACGCCTGCGGCTGGGCACCAACCTCATCACCGGCCAAAAGCGGTACCTCGTGCTGCCGCGGGGATGCGAACTGCTGCCGGTCACCGACGACATGGCCCTGTGCCACCCGGAGATCCAGAACGACAGCCGCAAGCTGGTGGTCACCGACGCCGAGGCCGCCTGGTTCCTGCGCGTCAACCACATCGCGGAGTACGGCACGGACCCGCACTACGAATCCCTGACCATCCATCCGCCCGAACCGCTGATTTTCCTCAATATGCATGGGGTGCCCGACGCGACCTGCCTGATCTGGGAGCACGTGGAGGACGAGCCCGGGCGGCGGTGCCCGAACCCGCGGGTCATCCTGCCGCGGCGGATGGTGCCGGGCATCGTCAACGAGCCGGTCGAGGTGGACATCCGCAGTTTCGGCGTGCGCACGCCGCCCTGCACCCGGCAGGCTCCTTCCTATGGCATCTTCGGGCTGGTGCATTTTCTGCCGCCGGCCCTGGGTTGGCTCTGGCGGATGGTCTCGCCCCGCGGGCACGAAAACCCGAGCATCACCGATTCCGAGGGGATGAGCTGCGAGGGCGTAGGCTCCTATTGGCCGTTCGCGACCGGGCGGCGCGTCGACCAGGCCAACCTGCTGCTGCAACAGATCCTGGCCGCCCCGGGCACGCGATACACGATCTCCCCCAACCAGCACATCGGCGCCTGGCAGGTGGGGTTCATGCCACAGTGGATCGCCCGTGAGTATCTCGCCCGCCGGGGCCTGGCCCGCTTCCGCCCGGGACAGCTTGTGCCCGCCCGCAGCCCGCTGCTGGGCTACACGCTGACCTCGATGATGATCGAGGGGGCTTCGGTCTCGCACTGGTTCCTGCAGGTAGAGACGCAGCCGGAGGTCGGCGAGCAGGCGTACGACGCGGGGGCGGCCATGCTCGATGCGTGCTTCCGCCGTGAGCTTGAGCCGTACGCCCAGGAAGCGGACCTCCATCCGCTCGGCCGGCGGATCATCGAATGCCTTTTCTCCGGCGGTACCCTGGACGACTACCTCAAACTCATCCCCATGTGAGCGGGCGATCGCCTGGCGGATTCCTGGCAAGCGTCGTGTATCTTCCGTCGGGCGCCCGGCTTCACAAGCCGCAATCGGGATGGATGGAAAAGGCTGAACCGGTCAGACACCGTCTGAACTCGACCAGGTCGTCGCGGTCCACGTCGTTATCGTCGTCGAGACGCGCGCCGGCACAGGCGGTGTCGGTTTGCGGTGCATGCGGGCCGCTGAGGCAACGCTGCAGAATGCCGAAGTCGTCGAGGTCCACGTCGCCGTCGAGGTCAATATCCTGCCTGGGCGGGCAGACTTGTTCGATCGCATCGAGGTAGACGGTGAAGGGGCCCGCCTGGCCGGTCGAGCTGAATGCCAAGTGCTCGAGAACCCCCCGGTGGTGGGCGGCCGCGAGAAGGCCGTCACCGGTGAAGGCCTGCACTGGGTCGGTGGCCGGCGTGAAGGTGAACGTCTGCCAGACGCCGGGCTGCCCGGTGACCAGTATGCCTTGCGGGGCGCCGCTCTGCACGCCGTGTGCGCCGAGCCATTCGATCGGGCCGGCCGTCCCGCCGTCCGCGCCCACGGGCACATCCACCCCCGTCTCGCGGATCCCCACGCACAAGCGAAACGAGCCGGCGTCCAATCGCAGCCGGACGCGGACGGGCCGGCGCAGGTCGATGGCCGGGTTGGGGACGTGCGTGGCGTTGTTCGTGGTCAGCCGCAGCCAACGCTGAACGCCGGCATCCACAAAAGCCCACTCCACCTTGCAGGCCCGATTGCCGTCGAACGCCTCAAGCTCGGCCGTCGTGGCGGCGGCGTTCGGTGAGGCGAGCAGGTGCCCGGCGGTTGAGCCGGAGGTTCGCGGCGAACGGAACAGAGGCTGTACGCCCGGGTCGAACCCCTCAAACGAGGTGATCCGCTGCCCGAGGCACGACTCCGGGGCCAGCACGCTCACATACCTCGTCAGCGTACTCGCATCGCTGCCGCCGGACCCGCTCACCGTCAGCGTGACGGTGTACGCCCCCGGGTGCTTGTAGGTGTGAAGCGGGTTGGCGGTGACGGCCGTTGAACCGTCACCGAAGCTCCAGGCCCGGGCGTCGATCTGACCGGTCGAGGCGTCGGCGAACTGCACCGCGAGCGGGGAGGTCCCCGCCGTGGGCTCCGCGGTAAAGGCCGCGACGGGCGGTGGTATGGCCGGGGTGCCGATCGCACCGGCCGGGTAACGCGCGGCCACCGCCTGCGCGTAAGCGGTGTACAGGTCGCCGGCCGAGCCCGGCGGGTTGCCCGCGTTCCTCCAGTACTTGATCGAGTAACCGTCCCACGGCCCGTTGCCGTCGCCGCCGTCGTACACAAACCAAGCCATGCAGATGATGTTGTGCTTGCCGGGCGTCTGGTTCCAGGCGTGCACGTCGGCGAAAGCATCGCGCAGGAACTGAGCGGCCGCGGCTTCCTCGGCGGCGTTGCCCGGCGCGGCGTGGCGGTTCCACTCCGTCATGTAGACCGGCCGATCCTGCAACCCCTCGCTGTCGATCACCGCCAGTTGCTCGCTGTAGGCCTGGCGGAAATCCGCCACAGAGCCGCCGTAGGCATGGATCGCGAAACCATCGATTTCGCCAGGCGGGATGTTCTGGATTACCTGCCGCAGCCAATCCGTCCCGGCCATCCAGCGTTGCGGCAGCCAGACTCCGCCCGGGCTGGGGGGCGCGATCAGAACGCGATGCGGGCCGGCCGGACTCGCCTGGGCTTGGCCGTGGATCGCGGCGCGCACGTTGCGATAGATGGCGGCATAACCCGCCGGGGTGATGCGGTTCTCCGGCCAGCCCTGGCCTTCGTTGGTCAGATTCGGCTCGTTGCCCACGATCCAGAGATGGGCGTACGGGGCCAACGCGTTCACCGTCTGAACCACTGCCGCCGGCCAGCCGGCATAATCAGGGTTGGACGGCGACGGCACCGTCTGCCCCCAGACGTAATCGACGCGGGTCAACAGGGATACGTTCTTGTGGGTGTAGAGATCCTGATAGCCTGCCGCAAAGTAGGCGGCCCGCCACCAGGGGTCGCCGTGGGTGAGCACGACTTCGAGGTTCCAGCCGCCATAGGTCGGGCACGCAAGCAGTTCCGCTGGGCCGTTATCCGCCGGCTGCCCCGCCTGGAGCCCCCAGAAGTGCAGGCCGTAGAGCCAGGGGGAGTCGGCCCGGACTGTTCCCGCCAGCCCGACGGCCAGCCCGAGACCCAGCACGGCCCGCGCCCACAGCCTGCCAACTCCCGTTCCCGCCATCCGATACCATGACCTCGTGCCCGGTGCCGGCCCCCGCCCCGACAAGCCACCAACCTGTGGTTTCAACCTCGCAGACGCGACTCCGCGTACGCTATCTTACCCCGATTCAAGACCTTCTGCCACGTGTGCCGACCCGCCGTGCCACCTCGCCACTGAAATAGGGGTGCTCCCTGTGGATCGCCCGCCTCTATCGATTAAGAAATGATAATGTGTAGCCCCTGGCGTTTTCGGGCCGCTGAACCGCTTGGCGACAATGGTTATCACTCCTACAGTCTCTCGCTTCGTGACATTCGTTCGGAACCGGGTCACGGGCGTCAGCAAAGGGTCTGAGGATATGGGGAAAAGACGCGTCAACCCCGAACGCGGGCAGGCAGTGTCCAGTCATCCACAGAGGCTATTGGTGGGTGAAGCCTCGTGTATCGTGGAGCTCAAGGCGCGCATTGCGCGGGTGAGTCGCCGCGATCATACCGTGCTGGTTCACGGGGAATCGGGCAGCGGTAAGGAGATGGTGGCCCGGGCCATTCATGCCGCCAGCCCTCGGGCGGCGGCGCCTTTCGTGGCCGTCGACTGCACGACGCTGCGCGACACGCTGTTTGAGTCGCAGCTTTTCGGGCACGTACGCGGAGCGTTCACCGGGGCGGAGCAGCCGACGCTGGGCTTCTTCCGCGCCGCCGACGGGGGGACGCTCTTCCTCGACGAGATCGGCGAGTTGCCGCTGCACATCCAGGCGAAGCTGCTGCGCTGCATCCAGGAGGGGGCGGTGGTCCCCCTGGGCAGCGTCGATCCGATCCGGGTCAACGTCCGGATTGTGGCGGCGACGCACCGCGATCTGCAGAAGATGGTGCGCGAGGGTGCTTTCCGGGGGGATCTTTACTATCGCCTGAACGTCGTCTGTCTGGCCGTGCCGCCGCTGCGCGAGCGGCGCGAGGATATCCTGGCGCTGGCCAACTGCTTCCTCGATCAGCAGGCGGCCCTGTATCGTGAGCCGTGTCGGCAACTCTCCGCGGAAACGGCCGCGGCCCTGCGGGCGTACCATTGGCCGGGCAACGTGCGCGAGCTGGCCAATGCCATCGAGCACGCCTGCGCCTTCTGTGAGGGGGCGGAGATCGGGCTGGTCGACCTGCCCCAGACGGTCCAACTGGCCGTCGCACCGGCCCTGGCGCCGCTCGAGGATCAGGTCCTGACCCTCGAAGCCGCCGAGCGACTGGCCATTCTGCGCGCCCTGCGGGCCGCGGGAAGCAACCGGGCCAAAGCCGCCCAACTGCTGCAGATCGAACGGCATCGCCTCTATCGCAAAATCCGCCGCTATCAGCTTCATAACGCCACGGACTCCATGGCTAGCTGATAAACTTCCCGCCGGAGGGCACGCCAGGGGGAGATCAATCGGCGCAGTGTGGATCGACGGGCAGGTTGGCCCCGCTCAGGCAGCTCAGGAGGACGACCAGGTCGTCGCGGTCCACGTAGCTGTCGCCGTCGAAGTTGGCACTGAGGCAATTGGGGTCGGTGACGGGAACCACCGGCCCGGTCAGGCAGGCCTGGAAACGGCCGAAATCGGACAGGTCCACGTCGCCGTCGCGCTCGAGATCGGCCGGCACCGTCGCAGGGCAGCCGGACTCATCCACCGCGACCCCCGGGATCGTGGCTGGACAAGCGTCACACGCATCGCCGACGCCGTCGTCATCCGCGTCCAACTGGTCCGCGTTGGCGACGGCGGGGCAGTTGTCGCCCTCGCCGCAAATGCCGTCGCCGTCGATGTCGTTGTCCGGATCGAGCGGGCATGCATCACAGGCGTCTCCCATCCCATCCCCATCCGCGTCTGCCTGTTGCGGATTGGGAATGGCCGGGCAGTTATCGAGATGATCGAAGATGTCGTCGCCGTCGGTGTCCACCGGCTGAATCTGCAGGATCAGCAGGGTAATCTCGGCATCTTCGAGCGTGAAGGGAAAGCCGGCGGCATCGACGTCGGCGGTGACATCCTGCTGCTCCCAGGTCATGCCGGTGGACAGGGTCAGCGTGGTGTCGCCGCCGCCGGCATCGGGACCGGCCTGGCCATAGTGCTTGAGCGTCGCGGAGACGACCTGGCAGGCGGTCAGGCTCAGGTTGACCGTCACGGGCTGGGCGTCATCAAAGTTGAGGCCCCAGAGCATGAGGGTGTTGTCGTCGTCATGGTGCTTGGTGACGTAAATGCGGAAATCGCTGTTGGCCGAAGCATAGCCCAACTGGTCGCCGGTCATGATCAGGGTATCGCCCATGTGCTCGACCAGGCCGGCGAAGGCGTCGCGGATACTGAGGAAGCGGTTGGGCTTGGCCCAGTAGGTGCCCGCCAGCACGCCGTCCTCGGCGAAGGCGAAGCAGGTTTCCACCGCGCCCAGGGCACCGGCCATCGAGGCCTGCATGTATCCCGGCGCATCCCAGTTGACCGCGTTCCACTCCGAGGCGATGAAGTCACACGTCCTTCCATAAGCACTCAGCATCGACCGCATGCTGGCGGTCTTGTCGTTGAGGAAGTTCTTGTAATCGCGCAGCGCATTGGTCATGCTGCCGGGGTGTCCCCAGCTCTGCTTGATGGGGTTGTAGTACGGGTGATACCCAACGAAATCGAGCTGGACCGCCGGGTCCGCCGCGAGGGCCGTAAGCCATTGCCCGCTGCCGGCCGGGTCTGAAGGGTTGATCAGGCAGGGGCCGAGCTTCAGCGTCGGGTCGACGGCCAGCATCGCCGCGCTGATCAGCTTGTACCGGTCACGATAGGGGTTGGCCGCCAGGTGGTGGTTTTTCAAGAAGTCGCCGTAACCCCCGAGTTCCGGCTCATCACCGATTTCCCAGTATTCGACTCGGGGTACGTCGGCCTCGCTGCCGGTCAGCAGCTTGGGCTTGCCGCCCCAGTTGGTCATCTCGTTGTAGATCCGCAGGTCCTCGCCGGCGAGGCCGTCCTCATCGCCCTCGCGGTAGTTCTGGAGGATAACGTTGGTATACCGCACCCAGTCGGCGGCCAGGCCGTCCGGGTTGACCGTCTGGCAGACGAAGACGCCGGGGGTGTTGGGATCCTCCCAGTCCCGATAACCGCCGCCGAACATGTTGGCGGTGATCAACGGAGTAGCCTGGCGATCGCGCGCCTGCTGGAGGAACTCTAATGTGGTATATCGACCGCTCCACGCGGGCGTCCCCCAGCCCGAGCCGCTGTCGATGTCGCGCCAGTCGTAGCAGTCGGCGTCCAGTCCGCCGGCCAGGCCCCGGCCCAGCGAGCCGGCGCTCAGATCCCAGATCGGTTCCCATTCGTCCTCGCCGACCGAGCGGAACGGGCACTGACCGCGGACCCACGGGCTGAACGGCGTGCCCTGGTAAGGGTTGATGGCGGGAATGGTCGCGGCCGTCGCCAGTTCCGCTTCGTCGCTCCAGATGGAGGGGCAGTAACCCGCCTCGCTCCGCGATGCTCGGACGTTGAACGTATAAGTCGTGCCGGGCAGCAGGCCGGTCACCGTGACGGTGCCCCAGTCGGCCCGGCTGTACCACCCGGGGGCCTTACCGAGCGTGCCGTTCGCTTGCACGAACCGCCGCCCGCCCACGCTGGGCGACACCATGATCGTGAACGCGTCCGCCGACGAGTCCGCGGGATGGATGGCGACGTTGATCGAGTTGCCCGTGGGGTCGGAGAGTACCGGCGGTTGCGGCGTCGCGCCGTACGTCGAGCAAGGCGCGGATACCACATCGAAGCGTTGTTGGCCGTCGATCCAGCCGACGGTGTAGGTCGTTCCGCCGATGACCCCGTCGGCCGCCCACGCGTCGGTATCGTTCATCACCGGGTTGAACGCCCAGGCCGGCTTGACGGTGAAGGTCCAGCTCACCGTCCGCGAGCCACCGGGTCTGGATGCATTGCCGCTGTTGATCGACTGGCAGGAGAGGGGGGACACGTAGGTGTTTGCGCCCCAGAGGTCGGAGGGGTACCCCCAGCGCCCGCCGCCCGCCGCATCTGCCAGAACCCAGGCCCCTCCAAACTGGGTGATGTCCGCATCCGCTTTCCCCCATGCCAGGTAGCCCCGGGCTTTCGCCTGGTCGCCGTTGGCCTCCGTGAAGTTGAACAGGACGCGCACGCACCGGATATCGTTGTATCCGTCGACGTCCGAGAAGGTGGTGGTCACGGTATACGGCGTCGTGTCGTCGGCGAGCAGCGTCGGGACGTCAACCTGCGGGGGCGCTGTCAGCGTCGGAGGCGTTGCCGCCGGGAGTCCTGCCGGGAACGACCCGACCGCCAGCAAGCCGGCTAACAGCAGGGTGGAGGGATTTGTTGCCATGAGACCTCCGCAGCTTCCGGGCCAGGGCATGCCCACACCCCCAGTATACCCGGTAAGGAGTTTATGTCCCAGGCGGCGGACAAAATACCCGGACACGGGTCCGTTGTGTGCCGGGCTCGCGCGCTGCATCGCCGGGCGGTCACGGCGACGCGGTGCACACCAGCGCGGCCTTCGGAGGACAGCGCACGGTCATGATGCTTACCGCGCGGAAGATAGGCCTTTCGCCGTACTTCGCGGCGAAACGCATGATGTACGTCCTAAAATCGTTCGTTGGGCCGATTCGCCGAACGCAGGGGAACGAAGCGCCGTGTTATGGATGATCGCGTTGGGTAACCTGAATAAGGAGTACGGCCATGGCAACCGCACGACGCTGGGTGATCGGATGTGCCGCCTTGTCGCTGGCGCTGACTGGGTGCAAGAGTACCGAGGTGATGATGGTCAACGACCTGGGCGAGGACACGATGGTCAGCCTGCAAGGGCCTGGCGAGGTCCACCCCAATCCCCCGGTACTGCCCGTCGCCAAGATGGGCAAGGGCGTTTTCAAACTACAGACGCCGAACAGCAAGTTGCCGGCCAATTACGAGTGGCAGGCCGGGGGGCGAATCGGAACGATCGTTGTCACCGATGAAAGTCCGAGCCGGCAGATTCATAACCTCTCCACCGGGACGCCTGCGTCGCAAGCCAAGGTCAGGGTGCGAGGTGGTGGCCGTCCCGCGAAGGACGTCAACGTCGAGGTCGACGTCGGCCGATAGGCAGCGGCGGCATGGCGTTGTTGCAGGGGAGGGTGATGCCTACTGACCTGCCGGGCGTTGCGGTTCGAGGCGGATGAGGTCATCGCCGTGGCTGGGGGCGACGCGCCGGCCGGGCGGTAGCAGGAGGAACTCGCGCTCGTCCCAGGGGCCGTTGACCAGCCGTTGGATCAACCCCATGTCGCCCTGCACCTTCTCGAAGGACCAGCCGCGGTCGGCCGCCTCACCGCGGGCGCGGTCCTCGAAGCTGCCGTCCGGCTCGACGCCCATCTCGATCCAGGCATAGCGGCCGTAGTTCTTGAGCGTGTTGCACAACTGATCGTACAGGTAGCGGGCATTGTCCTCGCCGTAGCGGGCGACGAGTTCCTCGAAAGTCAGGTCCATGCCCATCTGGTGCTGGATGGAGAGCTGCTGGAGGTCGCCGAGGTCGCCGCCCCGTTCGAGCCACCCGGTGGTGAGGAAGTAGGTGCCGGGGTGGGCGTTGAAATAGTCGAGGTAGCGGCGGTGGCTGCCGAAGAAGAGGGTGATGCAGTCGTGGGCCCGCGGCAGGATGATCGGCAGGGCCCGCGCCGCCAGGCCGCAGATGCCGTTGTTGCACAGGGCATACCCCAGCAGGATGGTATCGTAGCGGTCGGGATCGACGCGGTCGATCGCTTCCTGGAGCCTCTGCACCATGCCCTGCTGGCCGATGTCGTGCAGGCCCTTGGGGAGGAACTCGACGTCCACCGCCCGGGCTGCGCGGGCGACGACGGCGCACATCTCACGATGGAAGATCTCGCAACTGATCAGCTTCAGACGTTTGCGGGCCACGGGGAGAGTAGGCATGAGCAGAGCATTCCCCACGACGGTAGCGGCCGCCCCCTGTGGCGGCCGGACACCGGCGAGACGCCGGGTACCTGTCCCCCTTCCGAGGACGCTCAACACATACGACGCCGGTGCCACACCGCACTGCTCCAGGAGCAGTGGCACACGGCATGCGCGCGCGAGGCGCGCCGGTTTCCCCGTCAAGCTCTAATGCGCCGCGTGCCCCGCCCACGCCGTTCCCATCACCGCGGTGATGGGCCGCAGCTTCTGCGTTGTCGGATCGGCCTGGACGCAGAATCTTCACGCCACCAGTCGCCGGGCGAGGCCGACCGCGCCGTTGGCGTTGTCGCTGTAGCCGTCGGCCCCGACCTCGTTGGCGAAGTCCTGGGTGACCGGTGCGCCGCCGATCATGACCTTGACCTGCTCGCGCAGGCCGGCCGCCTTCAGGGCGTCAATGACCGCCTTGATGAACGGCATGGTCGTGGTCAGCAGGGCGGACAGGGCGATGAGGTTGACCCGCTTCTCCTTGATGGCGGTCAGGAACTTCTCCGGAGCCACGTCCACGCCCAGGTCGATGACCTCAAACCCGCCGCCTTCGAGCATCGACGCGACCAGGTTCTTCCCGATGTCGTGCAGGTCCCCCTTGACCGTCCCGATGGCGACGCGCCCCACGGGCTCGGTGCCAGACTGGGCCAGCAACGGGCGGATGATCTGCAAGCCCGCCTTCATCGCCCGGGCGATCAACAGCAGTTCCGGCACGAAGATCTCGTTGGCCTCGAACTTGGCCCCCGCCTCGTCCAGGGCGGGTACCATGTGCTTGTTGACCAGCTCCGACGGGCTGACGCCCTCCGCCAAGGCGGCATTGGTCAGGAAAACCACCGTGGTGGCGTCGCCGGCCAGCAGGGCGTCGCGCATCTTGGACAGGTCGGTCATGGGCTGCTCCTCCCAAACAGGTCTCAAGAATACCAGAGGGCGTAGTATACCCTGCCCGGCACGGTCGAGGCAACGGGATCCGGTGTGGCACCGGACCTCGGCGAGCTCGGTCGAGCCGCGTCTCGCCGGTGCGGGGCGCACACGAGCCGGGGACGCAAGTCCCCGGGTGAGAGCGGGGGGCGGGGGAAGGCGAGGATTGCAGATTGCAGATCTCAGATTGCAGAGATTGATCGGGGGTCAGGGGTCGGGAGTCGGGGATCGGGCAAGCCCAGGGATAACCGGCCCGCCAGCAACCACCCGCATCACCAGACAATCCCCGCCGGGCCGGTTATCCCTGGGCTTTGGGGTCCGGGGGACCGCGTCCGCCAACCGAGCGTGGAACGGGGCCGGTTATCCCTGGGCTTGGGCATCGGGGCGACTACTGCGGCGCAGCTCGGCGGCCATGTGCGGCAGGACAGGGAGAATCAGACGGGTCATCGCCAGCCGGACCGCCGCCGTCGAGCCGGGCATGCAAAAAACCAGTTGGCCGCCGCGCACGCCGCCGAGCGCCCCGGAAAGCATGGCTGCCGGCCCGATCTCCTCGAAACTGAGCAGGCGGAATAGCTCGCCAAACCCCTCCAGGCGTCGGTCCAGCAGGGCGGCGACCGTGTCCGTGGTGCAGTCGCGGGGCGCAATCCCGGTGCCACCGGTCAGCAGAATGGCCTGGCAGTCCGGCCGACCGCCCAGCCGCATGATCTCCTCACGGATGCGGGCAGGCTCGTCGGGGACCACGGTACGGTGGCAGACCTGATGGCCGTGCTCGCTCAACAGGTCCCGGATGGTGCTGCCGCTGGTGTCCGTGGCCTCGGTGCGGGTATCGCTGACCGTGATCACCGCACAGGTCACGGACGAAACCGCATAGGCCTGGTGTTCCTGCCAGCTCACGGGTGATTCCTCCAACGATTCCGCAGGACCGAGCGAACTTGTTCGTGTTGCAGACCACGCACCCCAACGCACTGCTCACAGAGCAGTGGCACACCATCGCATTCTCACCGCGAAGCCGCAAGCGGCGGGTTTACCGCAAGGGCGAACGCCCGAACTCCTCGCGGATCCGGTTAGCCTGCGTCCACAGCTTCGGATCGCAGCGGAGGAAGCGGGTGAGTTGGGCGGTCGACAGCGCCACGCTTGCCGCGGCATCCGCCACGCTCCCCCGGGCCGCGGCGAGCAGATCCAGCACAAACTGGATGATCCGATAGTAGTCGTCGTGCCGCGGGTTCACCCGCAAGCCCGGAGCCCGGCTCAGGGCGTCCCGAAAGAATGCCGGGGGGCCGGAGGCCGGGTCGAGCGGTTCGCGCTGTGTCAGGGCGATGGCCTCACGAAGTCGGCGGAGCGCCCGGGCCCGGTTCTCGTGCTGGGAGCGGCTTTCGCTGGCGGTCACAATCAGGCCGGTTGGCCCATGCCTCAGCCGGACGGCCGACGAGGTCTTGTTCCGCTTCTGGCCCCCCGGGCCGCTGGCCCGGTAGGTGTCCAGGTCGCACTGGGCGAGCAGCCGGGCATCGTCGAGATCCAGGAGCCGGTCTGGCGCCCGTCCCGCAGGTCCCTGCCGCTCCGGCACGTTTTGACCGTCCCCGTGCATCCACATTCCCGGAAGATTTCCTGGTCCGTTGGCGACCGCGAGACTGCCACAATAGCAGGCAGTCCTAGCCTACACGATACCGCATTCACGCAGAAATGTCAGGAGCCGGGCGTCCGCAGACCCCGCGGCGGTCTCATAATATGCTATATAGTATGTAGTTATGACATAAAAGGGTGCTCGCCAGGCCGTGGCACACCCCCTGCTCCGCCGCCTCAAGGTGTGGCCTGAAGCCTGCGGTGCTCGATCGTAAACTGGGGGTTCTGGGGGTGCTGGGGGCTGAGCCCCAAAAAAAATTGGCATCCTCAGAAAAATTCGCGTAACCTTGTAGACAAGGAGGACGTTTAAGAGTATAGTGACGGACGTTGGCCGATAGGTACATGGGGGTATATCCCCGACGACCGATCGGTGGTACAATAGATTCGATGGAGCGGTGGTTGGTCCGGGAACGGCCGACCCCGCGAGGAATGAGGAGCTGCTGATCGACGAAGAATTGAATTGGCATGGGCAGTAGCCCGTGCTGAATCACTATAGTCCATTCCCTTTCGCCCGCGCTCTCCGCGACTCTAACCTCCCCTAAGCGCGGGCGTTTTTTTGCGCACAGCGAATCAGCGAGTAAGCAAGTGAGCAAGTGAGCGAGTGAGCGAGTGAACAAGTAAGCAAGTAAGCGAGTGAGCAAGTAAGCGGGTGAGTTAGGGGAGTAGAGTGCCGTGGCGGGTGCGCGAATCAATCTCCCCCGGGCTTGCCTCTTCGCGATGAGATGGCGAGGATGTGTGCCACTGCTCGGTGAGCGGTGCTTTGGGGGCGTGCCCTGGGACACGAACAAGTTCGCTCGGCCCTGGGACGCGAACAAGTTCGTTCGGTCCTGACACGAACGAGTTCGCAGCGGGGGCTGCGATCCCCTGGGGGGTGATTTTGCGGGGTGGAGACCTGCGATGTTGTTCGAGTTGCCTTATCATCGGTTGTTGATCCTCACGGAAGGTTCGCTGGGCATCTTCTCGGCGAAGACGGGCGTGCCGGTACTGCGCTACCGCGGCCGGGACTGCGTGGGTGTCCTGGACTCGGCATACGCGGGCCGACCGATCACCGAGTTGTTGGAAGGTGTGCCGGATGTCCCCATCTACGCCAGCGTGGCGGAGGCGATGGAGCGGCGGCCGGACGCGATCCTGATCGGTATCGCTCCGTCCGGCGGGCGTCTGCCGGATACGATGCGCGCCCACCTCGTGGACGGCCTGCGGAACGGGCTGAGCATTATCAGCGGGCTGCACACCATGCTGCACGAGGATGATGAGCTGGTCGGGCTGGCCGAGCAGCACAACGCCCGCCTGCACGACGTGCGCGATTCCGGGCGGATCATGCACATTGCCCGCGGCCGGGCCCGCCACACGCGGGCCAAACGCGTGCTCACGGTGGGCACGGACTGCAACCTCGGTAAGATGGTCACCGCCCTGGAGCTGCGCAAGGAGGCCGTGCGCCAGGGGCTCAACGCCACCTTCGTCGCCACCGGCCAGACGGGCATCATGATCGAGGGGTGGGGCATCGCGATCGACCACGTCATCTCCGACTTCACCCCCGGCGCGGCGGAACTGCTGGTGCAGCACGTGGCGGACAGCGACATTTGCTTCATCGAAGGGCAGGGCTCGATCGGGCACCCGGCGTACTCGGCGGTGACGCTGGGGTTGGTGCACGGCTCGTGCCCGGACGCGATGGTGCTCGTTCACCGGCCGGGCCGCACGCTGCACAACGACTGGCCGGAGTGCCCGATTGCCCCGATCCGGCAGCAGATCGCCCTGTACGAGAGCGTGCTGGCGGTGTTGCATCCGGGCAAGGTGGTGGCCGTGGCGTTGAACACGGCCCGGATGCCGGCCGAGGCGGCCGAGGCCGCGGTACGGCAGATCGCGGGCGAGACGGGGTTGCCGACGGCGGACCCGGTGCGCCACGGGTGCGGGGCGCTGCTGGCGGCGGTACGGAAACACGTCGGGATCTGACCGCGCGGAGATTCTCCCGGCACCGATGGAAGGGGTGCTTTCACGCGCGTCCTGCGAAGTGGCAAGCGGCGTGGCGGTCCCTGCGAAGCCGCAAGCGGCGGATCAGGTGGCCTTGCCGATGAGGCTGGGCATCAGCTTGGCCTTCTGCTCGTAGACCCACTTGTAGTAGTCGGCGCGTTTGAGCTTGGAGCCGGCCTCCTCGTCGAGGATGACCACGACGTGGCGGTGCAACTGCAGCGCGCTGGCGGAGACCTGCGAGCTGACGGGGCCCTCGATGGCCTCGGCGACGATCTCGGCTTTCTTCTTGCCGTTGGCCAGCATGATGATTTCCTTGGCTTCGAGGATGGTGCCGACGCCCATGGTGATGGCGAATCGGGGGACCGCTTCGCCGGGGCCGAAGAACCGCTGATTGTCCTCGATGGTCTCGGGGGTCAGGGTCTTGAGCCGGGTGCGCGAGCCGAGCGACGAGCCCGGTTCGTTGAAGGCGATGTGCCCGTCGCCGCCGATCCCCAGGATCTGCAGGTCGATGCCGCCGAAGCGCTTGATCTCCGCCTCATACCAGTCGCAGAAGTCGAGGACGGACTCGGCATGGCCGTAGGGCACGTGGATGTTGGCCTTGGGGATGTTGATGTGTTTGAAGAGGTTGTCGTCCATGAAGTAGCGGTAACTCTGGTTGTGGGTCGGGGGCAGGCCGACGTACTCGTCGAGGTTGAAGGTGATGACCTTGGAGAAGTCCAGCCCCTCGTTCTTGTGCAGGCGGACGAGTTCCTTGTAGGTGCCGACGGGCGTGGACCCGGTGGCCAGGCCGAGGACGGAGCTGGGCTTGTGCAGGATCTGCTGGGCGATCATCTTGGCCGCCAGGGCGCTCATTGAATCGTAGGTTTTAGAAACAATAACTTCCATGACATTCTCCTGTTGGATCAGTCTGACTGCGGGCGGCCGGGGGATGGACTCTTTCCCATCCGGTCTCGACACCGGGAGGCAAATCCTACCGTCGCCCGCACCGGGCGGCAAGGGTGCCCGGCAGATTAGGGT
>CAZEEJ010000011.1:0-18105 GCA_964511155.1 uncultured Planctomycetales bacterium
TGCTGCTGATCGACGCGATGAGCGTCAAGGGTTCATCGCCCGGGGAACTGGTCTCGACCGGGCGGGTGGCGGTGGCGATCGACACGCTGGGGGCCGGCGAAGGCGAGCTGGTCCTGGTGACGCAGGGCAGCTCGGCGCGACTGACCGACGAAACTAAGAGTGTGCCGACGGACGCGGTGATCGTGGGGATCATCGATGCGATCCAGGTGGGGGCGCGGGAGCTGTACAAGAAGGAATAGGCAGGCAGGTGTCCGATGGGGTCAGAAGAAGGATGGGCCCACAGATCACACAGATGGACACAGATGAGGTGAGGGAGATGGAGGAGGAGGAAGACCAAGAGGAAGAGACTAAGACTAAGAGTAAGAATAAGAAGAAGACAAAGAAGAAGAAAGTTGAGAAGGTTTTATCTGCGTCAATCTGTGTGATCTGTGGGCTTTTCTTCTGCCCACAGATCACGCAGGTGGACGCAGATGAAGGATACAGCTTCGGGTGATCTCGGGACAGTGAGAACTGAGAGGCGATGCGGGGGTTAGCCCTCGGATGGAGCAGAAACGATGAGTGCGGCGATCAACGAGAATCTGATCCGGGACGTGGTGAACGAGGTTTTGAGCCGGATGCAGGTGCGGCCGGGCGCGGACGGGTCGGCGGCGGCGGGCGGATCGACCGGTGGTGCGGACGGGCTGTTCCAGACGGTGGACGCGGCGGTGGCGGCGGCGAAGGTCTCCCAGCAGCGTCTCGCGGCCGCGTCGCTCGAAACGCGGGCCACGGCGGTGCAGTGCATCCGCGATCTGGTCATCGGCCAGGCGGAGGACCTGGGCAAGATCGAGTTCGAGGAGACTCGGATCGGGCGGCTCGATCAAAAGATCGAGAAGCTCATCGTGGTGGGGAAGCGCGTGCCGGGCATGGAGATGGTCACGACGGAGTGCGTGAGCGGCGACCACGGGTTGTGCGTGACGGAACATGCTCCGTTCGGCGTGCTCGGGGTGATCACACCGGTGACGCACTCGGTGCCGACGCTGGCGTGCAACGCGATCATGATGATTGCCGGCGGCAACACGCTGGTGGTGAACCCGCACCCGTCGGGGGCCCGGTCGGCGGCGATTTTCACGCAGCGGATCACCCGGTTGATCCGCGAGAAGACGGGGCTGGACAACCTCATCTGCCTGATCGAGAAGCCGACGCTGGAGACGGCCGACCAGATCTTCAAGCATCGCGACATCAAGCTGCTGTGTGTGACCGGCGGGCCGGGCGTGGCCCAGGCGGCGATGGCGAGCAACAAGAAGGCGGTGGTGGCTGGCCCGGGCAACCCGGCGGTGGTGGTGGACGAGACGGCGAATATCGAGAAGGCGGCGGCGGGGATCATCTTTGGGGCGGCCTACGACAACAACCTGCTGTGCATCGGCGAGAAGGAGGTGTTCGTGGTGGCCAGCGTGGCGGACAAGCTGCTCGACGCTCTGGGCCGGCACGGCGCGTATCGGCTCAACAGCCAGCAGATCGACGCCCTGACGCAGCTTGCGTTGCACAAGGATGAGAAGAGCGGGCACTGGGTGGCGGACAAGAAGTTCGTGGGCAAGGACCCGCAGGTGCTGGCCCAGGCGGTGGGGGTGACCGTGCAGGCCAATACGCAGTTGCTCTACGGTGAAGTGGACGAGTCGAGCCCGTGGCTGCCGTGCGAGCAGATGATGCCGTTTTTGCCGATCCTGCGTTGCCGGGACGTGGACGAGGCGATCGCCAAGGCGGTGCACTTCGAGCACGGGTTCGGGCACACGGCGATCATCTGGTCACAGAAGGTGGACAACATGACCAAGATGGGCAAGGCGGTGAATACGACGCTGTTCATCAAGAACGGTCCGTGCATGTCGGGCCTGGGGCTGGGCGGCGAGGGGTTCGTCAGTTACAGCATCGCGACGCCGACCGGCGAAGGCCCGACGAGCCCGCTGACGTTTACGCGCGTCCGGCGGTGTGTCATGGTGGATAATCTACGCATCCTCTAAGCGTGAAACGGCTGGGCCGAAAGTGAGAAGTGAGAAGTGAGAAGTGAGAGACGGATAGTGGGTAACGGGGAAGATGGACGGGTACGCGGGTGAGCACCACGGCTAAGCTGCGGGACCGCATCGAGCAGGCAGTGGACCGAACGATCCAGATGGCGGTTGCGTTGCCCAAGAACACTGCGGGGCGAGTGATTGGCGGACAGATTATCCGGAGCGCCGGCAGCGTGGGGGCGAATCTGGAGGAAGCGCAGGCCGTGCTGACACGGCGTGATTACACGCACAAGGTGAGCCTGTCCTTGCGCGAGGCACGCGAGACGCTGTATTGGATGAGACGGATCGAGAACAACAAGCTGCTGCCGACCTCGCGGCTCGGTAAGCTGCAGGTGGAATGGGACGAGATTGTTTCGATCCTGACCGCTACGCTGCGGAACTTGAGAAGGAAGCAGTCGAGGAGTCCGGCATGAGTTTCTCACTTCTCACTTCTCACTTCTCACTTTGCCTTCCGAGGGGGCGACGATGATTCTCGGCAAAGTGGTTGGCAAAGCGGTTTCGACGGTGAAGCACCGGTCGCTGCGGGCGATGCGGATGCTGGTGGTGGAGCCGATCGGGGCGGCGTCGCTGGACCCGGTGCTGGCGATGGACACGCTGGGGGCCCGCGGGGGCGATATCGTGGTGCTCAGCAGCGACGGGATCTACGGGCGTGAGCTGGTGCACGACGACACCTCGCCGGCCCGCTGGTGGGTGATGGGGATTTGCGACCAGCCGGAGAGAGTGGTGGGGAGGAAAGTGAGAAGTGAGAAGTGAGAAGTGAGAAACGAAACAACGCGATTTGCCTGATGTGCCGATTGGTCTCGCCGCCGACAGCGTTTGCCGTCAGCGACGGGAGACCCGGTTTCTCACTTCTCACTTCTGACCTCTCATTTTGACCAAGGGAGTTTGTGCACGATGAGTCGGCCGGTGGTGACAGCCCTGATGCTCAACGATCTGCTCCGGACGGGGGCGGAGATCGTGCTGCAGAAAGGTGCGCTGATCACGCCGGCGGCCCGGGACTGGTTCAAGGAGCATGCGGTCCCGGTGACCTGGCTGGAAGGATCGACGGGCCAGGGCGGCAGCCTGGCGGTGGTGATGGACACGCGGTTGCCGGAGATGCGGGCGGTGCGGACGATGCTGGATCGCACGGGCGGGCTGGCGGAGGTGATCGAACCGGCCGTGGGTCGCGGGGCGATGGCGTCGGCGACGCGTCGGCTGTGTGGGATGATCTCGCGGCGTGAGGTGGCCCGCGGCGTGGTTTTTGCCCAGGACGGGGCGGTGCCGGTCTGCGTGGCCAACAAGCACGTGGGCATCCGGGCGGCGCTGGGCATGAACGTGCCGATGGTCGAGGAGGCGTGCCGCGAGCTGGCGATCAACGTACTGGTGATCGAGTATCCGGGGCAGACGCCGTACCAGATGAAGCAGATGATTCGGCGGCTCACGCAGGGGCCGTCGGTGCCCCGGCCGGAGCTGGCGGCGGCGATTGCGAACATCGAGCAGGGAGGCGGGAAGGCGGATTGGTGAGGGGGAAAGTGAGAGGTGAGAAGTGAGAGGTGAGAAGTTGGGAGGCTGTCGTGCGGATTGGTGAGGTGATTGGCAAGGTGACGCTGAGTATCGCGGACCGCAAGTTGATTGGCGGCCGGTTGCTGATTGTCCAGCCGCACGATCCGCAGTCGCTGCGGGATGCCGCCGCGCGGGCCGCCGAAACCAGCACGCGAGCAGGAAGTGGCGATCCGGTGGTGGCGTATGACGCCTTGGGCGCGAACATCGGGCAGCGGGTCGGGTTCAGCGAGGGGCGCGAGGCGGCGATGCCGTTTCATCCCGACCCGGTGGCGATCGACGCGTATATTGCGTGCCTGATTGATGAGGTGACGTACGAGGAGGGGAGAAGTGAGAAGTGAGAAGTGAGAAGTGAGAGGCGCGAGCCGGGATCTGAAATCTGAGATCCGGGATTTGAGGTTTGAGGTTGGGTACTGAGAATCGAGATTTGCCATGGTCAACGAATTCAGGCTGAAACAGGAGATTTGTGAGGTCGGGCGCAAGATTTATGCGAAGGGTTTTGCGGCGGCCAACGACGGCAACATCTCCGTGCGGCTGGACGAGAACACGGTGCTGTGTACGCCGACGATGGTGTCCAAGGGTTTTTTGAAGCCCGACGACATCTGCACGGTGGACATGAGCGGCCGTCAGATTGCGGGGCGCAAGAAGCGGACCAGCGAGGTGCTGCTGCACCTGGAGATCTACAAGGCCCGGCCGGACGTGAAGGCGGTGGTGCACTGCCATCCGCCGCATGCGACGGCGTTCTCGGTGGCCGGCGAAGAGATCCCCACCTGCATCCTGCCGGAGGTGGAGGTGTTTCTGGGTCCGATTCCGACGGCGCGGTACGAGACGCCGGGGGCCAACTCGTTTGCGGAGACGATCCTGCCGTTCGTGGGCAAGGCCCGGGTGGCGGTGCTCAAGAACCACGGCACGGTGAGCTGGTCGGAGGAGTCGGTGGACCGGGCGTATTGGTGGACGGAGATTCTGGACGCGTATTGCCGCATTCTGGTGCTGGCCAAGCAGATCGGGCGGGTCGAGCGGATCAGCGAGCCGAAGGTCGAGGAGTTGCTGGATCTCAAGGAGCGGTTCGGGATGGGCGTGGACCCGCGGCGGCTGGAGCAGGCGGACTTGTGCGTGAACACGGAATTTGGGCGGGGGTTCAGTTCGCCGGCCGAGTGCGGGTGTGCGAAGCCTGGGCCGTCTCCGGCGCCGATGACGCCGCCGGAGATGCTCAAGCCGGGAGCGGTCGGGGACGACGAGGTCGAGCGCGTGGTTCGGGAGATCACCGATCGGATCATGGCGGCGGTGAAGTGAGGGGTTGGAGGTGAGAGGTGAGAAGTGAGAAGTGAGAAACCTTGTCTCTCGGGGATGCCGGCGCACCTCTGACGGTGAGGTGGGGCGGCAGGCATGGAAGGTGGTCTCTTCTCCATTCCTCATTCTCCATTCGCTCCCCGTTGCAGAATGCGACTGGGGGGTCTGCTGGAGGTCGGATGGCGATGAAGGTGAGCATTATCGGGGGTGGTGGACGGGTTGGCTCGTGTGCGGCGGCGGCGTTGCAGTGCGGCGGGGTGGTCCGGGAGATCGTGCTGCTGGACGCGAACGCGGAGACGGCGGAGGGCGAGGCGCTCGATCTGCTGCACGGGGCGGCCCTGGCGGCGGACCAGCGCATCCGCTCGGCCGACTATCCCGAGATTGCCGACTCCGACGTGGTGGTGATCACGGCGGGCCTGCGGCGTCAGCCTGACGAGAGCCGCCTGGCGCTCATCAACCGCAATGTTGCGTTATTCGTTAAGATCATTGAAAGCCTCAAAACGCATCGACTCAAGGAAGAGGCGATCATTCTGGTCGTCTCGAACCCGGTGGATATTCTGACGCGGCTGGCGGTCGAGCGGAGCGGGCGGTGCCCGGACCGGACGATCGGGCTGGGCACGCTGTTGGACACGGCCCGGTTTTCGTCGCTGATCGCGGCGGAGTTGAAGCTGCCGCCGACGCAGGTGAAGGCGATGATCCTCGGCGAGCACGGGGACACGATGGTGCCGATCTGGTCGTCGGCGACGGTCAACGGCTTCCCGCTGACCAAGTGGCCGGGTATGACCCCCGGGTTGCAGAACGAGTTGTTCGAGCGGACGCAGGGCAGCGGTGCGGAGGTGATTCGGCGTAAGGGCGGGGCCGGCTGGGCGGTCGGGCTGAGTATCCGCGAGGTGGTGGAGTGCATTGCTCTGGACCGCCGACGGGTGTTGCCGATCAGCTCGGCGCAGAAGGGCGCGTACGGTGCGCATAAGACGTGCCTGTCGGTGCCGACGATCCTGGGCCGCGGGGGCATCATCAAGCGGATCGAGATGGAGTTATGGCCGAAGGAGCTAAGCGGCATCCGGGCGTCGGCCGGCGCCCTCGATGAGACTTATCGACAAGTAGCGGGATAGAGACATGACTACGAAAAGCATGGACGTCAAGCTGGCCCGCATCAAGGCGGACCCGAACTGCGGCGAGTTCATCCTCGCGGACGCGAAGGATGCGGACATGGCCTTCGGGATCGGGGCGCCGGGCCAGTCGCCGGAGCATCATTCGCGGGAAGGGCACTTTCGCACGCTCGAAGAGTACCGCGAGTGCATTCGGCAGGTGGTCCGCCAGGGGCTGGTGGACATCATGCTGATGTCCGCGCATACCAGCGGCATCCTGACCGTGCAGGAACGGCTGTTCGAGCATTCGCACGTGACCCCCGCCGCCCGGGCCAATGATACGACTGACATCCACGTGGCCCGCAGCAGCGTATATGCCAGCGAGCCGTCGCGGCCGTTCCGCACGACAACCATCGACCACATCCAGTGCGGGCGGGTGGCGTGCGAGGAGGACGAGCGGGCACAGGGGGCGAACCTGGGGCTCTACAGTGTGACCTTCAACAACGACCGCGATGCGGACATGCTGACGCTGGAACGTTACCGCGAGTTCCGCATCGAGGCGGAGCGCAAGGGCTTCCGGCACTTCCTCGAGGTCTTCGACCCGAACGCGATGATCAACCCGATCCCGGCGGAGAAGCTCGGCGGGTTCATCAACGACATGATCACGCGTCTGCTGGCCGGCGTGCCTGAGAGCGGGCGGCCGCTGTTCCTCAAGATGGTCTATCACGGTCCGAAGTTCACGGAGGAGCTGGCCCGCTACGACCGCAACCTGATCGTGGGCATCCTGGGGGGTTCGTCGGGGACGACGTACGACGCGTTCAAGCTGATCAGCGAGGCGCAGAAGTACGGAGCCCGCGTGGCCCTGTTCGGGCGGAAGATCAACAATGCAGAGAACCAGCTCGCGTTTGTGGAGATGCTGCGGCGGATCGTGGACGGTCAGATTTCGCCGGAGGAGGCGGTGCGGGCGTACCACGGCATCCTGCAGGGACTGAAGATCAAGCCGTACCGGTCGCTGGAGGAAGATGCGAAGCTGACGACGGGGGTAATGAGTTACGGTGGCACGGGGCAGGTGCAGGTGCCGGCGGCGCCCGCGGCTTCAACCCCGACGGCCGCGCAGGTGTTGCCGGCGGCCGCTCCGCGTCCGACCCCGGCGGTCCAGCCGGGTTCCCGGCCCCGGCCGGCGAGCCCCGAGTTCAGCAAGATGACTCCTGCTGAGCGGGCGGACTATTTCCGCAGTCGTCTTCAGCGCTTGTGAACCATCGGTTGGGTGGCATGGGCCTGCGCTCAGGCCCGTGACTTCGCTCGGTCCCGCCACGGGTCGGAGTACCGACCCATGCCACCCGGTCGACCCATGCCACCCAACGTCTTCATTGTTTGTGAACAGCCGTCAGCCGACGGCGGCGTGTGCGGGCGTTTCCGCTGCATGGTGGGTCGGCTCGGCGGGTTGATCCGCCGGCCGGTGCGTTGCAGGGGGCAGGCGGCGGGGCTCGATGGCCACCGGCGGTGCGTCGGCGTGCTCGGGCCGGTCGGCGAGTACGGTCGACGCGCAGGCGGGCGCGGTCGACGCGCAGGCTGCCGCGGGGGTTGCCAGACCGAGCTGTTGTTCGAGCTTGTCGATGATTTCGCGCAGGGGTTCCTCACACCAGCCGGCCGGCGTCTGCCGGCGCACACGTTCATCCGCCGCGACGAGTCCGGTGATTTTGCGGTTCGCGAGGATGACGGTGGAATGGTTCTTGTCGCCCATGAATCGCCCGATCTCGGGATAGCTCATGTCCGTGTGCTTGCGGGCGAGGTACATGGCGATGTTGCGGGCCAGGGCGATGGTGCGCGACTTGCGGGAGGTGTGCAGGTCGGCGGGCGTGAGCCCGAAGTAGGTGGCCACGGTCTGGTCGATCTCGTCGAGGCCGAGGATGCGCTGGGTGCGTTGCATGTGCTCGGCGAGGGCACGTCGGGCGAGGGAGAGGGTGATGGGCTGGTGCGAGACGGCGCTGAACATGGCGAGCTTGAGCAGTGAGCCTTCGAGCTCGCGGACGTTGGTTTTGAGGTGCGAGGCGATGTAGGCGATGACGTCGTCGCGGACGGGCTGGCTGGTGAGCACAGCGGCCCGGCGGCGCAGGATGTTACAGCGCATCTCGAAGTCGGGGACCTCGAGGCGGACGACCATGCCGGCCATGAAGCGGTTGCTGAGCTGCTCGCTGAACTGGCCGATGAGCTTGGGATGGGTATCCGAGGCGAGCACGACCTGCTGGTGGCGGCTGTCGATGGCGTCGAAGGTGTGCAGGAACTCCTCCTGGGTGGCCTTCTTGTTGGCCAGGAAGTGGATGTCGTCGATGATCAGCACGTCCACGTGGCGGTAGCGCTGGCGGAAGGCCTCGACGTTGTTGGTGCGGATGGCGAGGATGAACTCGTTGGTGAACTCGTCGCCGGTGAGGTAGGCCCATCGGCAGTCGGGGCGTTTGGCGGCCAACTGGTTGGCCAGGGCCTGGAGGAGATGGGTTTTGCCCAGTCCGCACCCGCCGTGCACGAAGACGGGGCTGTAGGCGTCGGTGGGCTGGTCGGCGATGCGACGGATGACGGAGACGGCCAGTTCGTTGGCCGGCCCGACCACCAGGTCCTCGAAGCGTCCGCGCAGGGTTCGTTGCGTCGGTCGGGTACCCTGCCGGCGATGCTGCCGGGCCACGCGCTCGGGGTTGTTGGCGACGTAGTCGGCCTGCGAGTTGAGCTGGCGTTTTTTGAGGGCGGGCAGGAGCTTGGGATCGACCCCGAAGGAGACGCAGTGCGACTCGCCGGTGACTTCGCGGGCGATCTCGGCCAGGGTGTCGGCGAAGTGGCGTTCAATCCAGCCGCAGATAAAGGCGTTGGGGGCGCTGACTTTGATGTGCCCCGCGGCGACGTTGATCTGAGTGGCGTTCTTGAACCAGACCTTGTACTTCTGCGGCCCCAGGCGCTCGGAGATTTTCGTCTGAATAGCTGCGGTGATGTCCATGCGCGGAATCAACACGGGGGCTCCTGTTCTCGCCCTCGGCGAAAAAGCGGGTACTCCCTGCGAACGCGGAGTTGGCGCGGATACAGATCCAGGAACAACAGATGGATCGAGTTCCCTGCCCACGGATTCGGTCGGCGTGGTCCTGCGAATGAGCGCCCTTACGGAAACCCGCGTGGCGGAGAATTGCTCGTCGCCGCGCTCTCGCTCACGATGTCCTGGACCGTTTGCCGGCTGATTGCTTTTGCCTTCCTGGGACCGCGACGTGGCTCCCACTCGCCACGGCTGCCGTCGTCAACCACAGGGCGTAAGTTAATGGTGATCTTGAGCGGAATCAACAGAAAAATCGGCCGATTTTCGGACCGCAACGGGTAGCGCAATCGAGTTTTCGACAGCCGCGAAAGTTGCGCGACAACAAAAAAGTTATCCACTCGCCGCCGCCGCGAATGTGGATAACCGGTGGGAAGAAACGCAAGTCCAGCCGCCGCCGAAGGCAACCCTCAGATCGGTTCCTATTGGAATATCAAGGGCTGGGGGCGGTGTTTCCGGCGGTGAGCAGTTTCATCCAGACGCTGCGGCGGGAGGTCTCGACAAAGCCGAACCTGTCGTAGAGCCGTCGGGCGGGCGTATTGCGAGTGTCCACGGTCAGCGTCAGGACGGTCATGGCCTCGGCGCGGGCTCGCCGGAGGCTTTCGCCCAGCAGGGTGGTGCCGTAACCCCTGCCCCGCCAAGCGGGTAGGACGCCCATGTAGACCACTTCGTGTGCCCAGCGTTCGGGGACCCGGGTGGTCAGGATGACGCCCACGGGCTCCCGGTCGGCAAGCCCGATCAGCCAGGCGGCGGGGTCGAACTCGCCGGCCGCCCGGTGGCTGGCCAGGATGTCCTCGATGGTGCGGACCCCGCCCAGGGCGGCGCAATCCAGGCTGGCTTCGTAGGTGCCCTGCACCACGCGGCAGAAGAGATCGTGCGTCGCGGACCCGTACGGCAGCCAGCGCAGTTCGGGCGGACTGTGGGGTAAATGCAGCGGCCGGGTGGTGTCCGAGTCCATGTAGATCAGCTCGGCCAGCCACTGGAAACCCGCGTCGGCGTAGATGCGGGCCTCCTCCTCGGCGTCGGGGGCGACCATGGCCTGCAGGATCTGGACCTGCCGCCGGCGGGCCTGGTGAGCGGATTCGCTCAGCAGGCCTTGGATGGCCGTCGGCGGCTGGAGAAAACGGCGGAGGGTGGGGATGAACAGGCTGGAGACCCGGCCGGGGGAGTCGATGCTCAGACAGGCGGAGGCGATGCGGCCGTGATCGCGGGCCAGCAGGCAGGTATCGAGCGACAGGCCGCGGCGGTCGGCGTAGTGGATCAGGGCGGTGATGTGTTCGTCGAGCTCGGCCGCCGACAGGCCCGGCCGGTCGAGCAGGACGCCGAGGGCGGCGCGGAAGTCGTCCCTGTCCCTTGGTTCACTGACGTCCATCCGCCAGACTCCGGTCGTTCGGCAGGCACTCCGCTTTTCTCACCCGGGTCGCGGTTCATCGCGAGCCCGGGCGGTCCCCCAGCGTTCCCCGGGGCACCCGGGTGTCGTAGCCGTCCACGTTGAGGTCGCTGCGGGGCACGATGGCGATTGTCCAGGGGCTGGCCGGCTCGAGCCCCGTGGTGGTGTCCACGCCGGGGTGCAGCGGTTGCTCCTGCACGTGGATGCGGGTTCCTTCCTGCCAGACACGGGTGATGGCGATGCCCATCTCGCTGTTGGGCGTCGGCCCGAGACCGGCAATGAGCACCATCTGGGTGCGGAAGTCCACCGGGACTTCGGTGATCGGGAGTTGGGCCAGCGTGCCGTGGTCGCGGGCAACGACCCGGGTGCGGCGGCTGAGGCGGGAGTACAGACCGCCCCGCTGCCAGAGGATGGGCAGATCCTCGGCCGCCTCGGCTTCACGGGTGGTGGTGGGGCCGTGGGTGTTGCAGGCGGTTACCCCGGCCAGCAGGGCACCGCCCACGGCGAGCGCACAGGCGCACAGGCTGCGTGTGAGATCGTTGAGGCTCATGCCGCGGCATCATACCGCAAAGCGGGGGTTGTCCGCACGGACGAGGATTAGGCGAAGCTGAAGCCCATGGCCCTGACGAGGTCGCGGAGGGTGTCGGGGACGACCAACTCCCCGGACTGCAGGAGGCCGGCGAGCAGGGTCAGGTCCGACAGTTTGGTTACGCCGTTGGCCCGCAGGAAGTCGACGATGAGCTGAGCATCCTCGTCGGACAACTCGACCGGCGGGGTTCCCTCAGAGACCGATATGCCGACCATGCCGGCGATGGTTGGCAGGTTGTCCGCGATGATCTGCCATTCGTCGGGGTTGAACTGGCCGATCGAGGGGTCGGAAGCGTTGGAGAGCAACTTGGCGGTGACGCTGATGAGGCTGGCGCCGCCCTGGTTATTGGTCCGCTCGGATGTGGGGGTCGGGCATCCCGACACCGCCGCCAGGAGCAGCGCGCAAGTCATTGTGTGCCAGGTGAATGGCGAGAGCCGCATGATGGACCTCCCTCGTGGTCAGTGAATGATGGTGCCTTCCAGGTCGGCCGGCCTTCGGCCGCGGGCACACCGGTCTTCAAGGGGCTTGTCGGCCAGACGGCAGGACGACATGAGCGCGATTTCATGGGCGGTTGGTCCCCCCTTGGGTTGGGGGCGAAGCTCGGGCGACGCTCCTCGGTGACTTTCACGGTCAAGATCAAGGCGTTGAACCGCAGCGCGGGCCTTGCCCGCGGCCCAACTGCATCTGCATGAATCCGCTGGTGCGACCGCTGGTGCGAGAATCCCTTCTCGCACCCCCACGCCGGAGTCCTTTCCGGCGGGCCTGCGGGAGCGGTTCTCGCATGAACGACGTCGCGGGAAGGGATTCCCGCGGAGCGGCGTGCGAGATGGGAATCTCGCACGAGCGGCTACGCGCAACTACGTTTCGTTCATCAAGACACGGTTCAGATCGCGAGCCCCGTGAAGAACCCGAAGTACGTCGATGCCGTGGTGAGTCGGCCGATAGAAGACGAGCCAATTCTCGAACCCGTGGATCGGAAAGGACCGAAGACCGGCAAGACGCTCGTGAGTGAACTCCGCTCGCTCCCGGCCCATGCTGGGCATTTCGATGAGCCGCTGAAGGGTTGCCGCGGTGGCCTCCAAGAAGGCAACGCCGGCAGCGAGTCTGTCTTGAGCGATGTACTCCGCGGTATCGTCGATGTCGTCTTGTGCAGCCGGTAGGATCGTCAGTCTCGGCATTTGGGTTTTCGCTGCTTCAGCCGGTGCTCAAGTTCCGCCCGGCGTTCTTCCCAGAATACGGGGGTGATCTCGACCGGCTCGCCACTGTCGAGGCCGTCGAGAAGCAACCGCTCAAACTGCTCCCGGGCGGCCTCGCGCTGGGCCCCGCGGATCAGCTCGCGGACGAACTCGCTGGCCGTACTATACCGGCCCTGGATGTACTGGTCGACGAACGCCTTGAGGTCGTCCGGCAGCGAGATGTTCATGCTGGTCATGACGCGGATCTCCTTTCCCTGAAAGCATAGCATGCCTGGCATGAAATGGCAAGTTATGCCATCCCCACTCCCCCGGCCGGCATCCGCCAAGTAAGCCCCTTCCCGCGGCCGACGCCCCAGCTCGCCAGTCGCCTCCGACTCTGCCCGACGCGCGCCCGCCGGCCGCCCCCTCTCCGTCATCGTCGGTCACGCCTATCCCTGATCCGCCGCTCCCCCCGCCCGTTGCTTTCCGCCGCCGCCCGGCCACGGAGCCAGCGCCGCTTGACGGCTCCGGAGCAGTATGTTAGCATCTAATACAATGCGAATTGTGTGCTGGCCTGGAGGTGCCCAATGATGATCGACGTGAGCAATGACATCCACTCCCTCACCGACTTCAAACGGAACACCACCGCGTTCGTCAAGCAGATGAAGGATACCGGTCACCCGCTGGTACTCACCGTCAACGGCAAAGCCGAGCTCGTCGTCCTGGACACGGTTTCGTACCAGAAGCTCCTCGAAGACATCGACCGGGCCGAAGCCACGGAAGGCATCCGACGGGGCCTGGAAGACGTGAAGCACGGCCGGACCAAACCAGCGAAACGGGTTTTTGATGAAATGCGGCGAAAGCACCGCATCCCGCCGCGTGAACCATGAAATACCGCCAGGGGTAACCGTGACGCGCTGTTGGCGGACCTGCGCCGTCGCCGGCAGGAGCAGGGCCGCCGGGTCATCAGCCTGCCATCCAAACCCCCGCGTCAACGTCCGGCCGAGCGGGATTGAACGCCCGGTTCAAGACGTGATGATCCGCCGTCGCCCTTCGCCGCCATTTCGAAAACCGAATCTCTCATGCGGTGGTCTGTCTTGCGGTTACTCGCAAGAGGCGCGCAGGCATTGGCTGTTGCAGACGCCAGACGATGCTGATGGGCCGACTGCCTTCGTGCGAAACGTACTCCCCCGGACCCAGGTAGCAGTACGGTGAGGCCAAGCCATTGGGCAAGCGTTTGTACTCGCGGACAAACAGTAGCGGGGTGTAGCCCATGCTTCGGTGGTGGATGTAACGATGCCCCGTTGGCGAGGCGACGGATGTTGTGCTCTGCGATTGCCAGTGGAACAACCGGTCGCTGATGGCATAGTCTTCGTACATCGTCGTTGGCGAGTAGGCGGTTTCGGTCTTATGCAACGTGACGAAGAAGACATCTGTTTTCGCGTTGGGCATATGCAACACGCCTTCGCGGAAATCGGGGCGACGTTCGAGGGTCCAGTGGCCCAGCCCAACCAGGATTTCGTCTCGTGTGTAGGTTGCGTGCAGGGCCAGCGGGCCCGAGAGCGCCGGCTTGATAGACTCGAAGCGTGTGTGTGCAGCATGCAGGCGGTATTCGAGCACAGTGATTAGATCGCGATACGCCGCGGCATTTTCCCGCAACCTCCGAAATGCCCGTTCCGCAGACCATCCATTGCTCTCAGCACCGAAGAGCGTAACGAAAAGCAATGTCATTCGGCGATCCACAAGGGGATCGGCCGTCGCGGCATTGCCGTTGCGGAGCCATCGCAACAAGAACTGGATCTGATGCGGGTCGTCGATGTGGGCAAGCCGACGGATACCTTTTGCGAGCAGTTCCTCATCTCTGTCTTGTGGGGCGTCGAGCAATTCAGCATCGGCGAGGAGGCGAGACCAAAGCCCGCGTTTGAGAAGCTCGTCAAGCTCCGTATGCAGGTATTCCACTGCTTCGCGAATTGTCGGGGGTCGGCCGAGGTGTCGGCCCAGTTCCTTCATCTCGCTGACCATCTGCGGCCGGCGCAGGTGGAGGGACTGGCGAATGTTCTCCAGAACCTGCTGCTGAGCCACGCGCTCGAGCCTGATCGCGCAACCAGCCGGCAGGTGTGGGAAGCCCTGCTCGACCTCCTGGTCGAGCCTTACCGTCGGCTCACTGCTCAACGCGCGCAACCGCGATGCGAAGCGGAAACGGCGATGTTGCGCACCGATCAAATCGAGCACCGTCAGGCACTCTTTTTCTTCGTGCAGACGAAGACCGCGCCCGAGTTGCTGGAGGTACACCGTGAGGCTTTCGGTTGGCCGAAGCAGCAGCACGGTATCGGCTACCGGGATGTCCACACCTTCGTTGTACAAGTCAACCACAAATAGAAAGTTCACTTCCCGTCGTACCAGCTTCTGCTGAGCCAACCGACGCTCCTCGTCGTCGCTTTGCGCCGACAGCGCCATGGCGGGTAAGCCGTGATCGGTGAAGAATCGTGCCATGAAGCTCGCATGGGCGACACTAACGCAGAAGCCAAGTCCGCGAGCCTGTTCCGGATCGAGCAGCAGCTCCCGCACCTTATCGAGTACCAGACCGGCACGCGCATCATTACCGGTGTACAACTGGTCGAGTTGGCGCACGTCGTAACCGCCGCGTTGCCAGGTCAGGCCGTCGAGATCGACGCAGTCAGTGATACCGAAGTACTGAAAAGGGCACAGAAGCCGACGGTTAATCGCATCCGGTAAGCGGATTTCGGCACTGGCCTCGCCGTCAAACCAACGAAACACGTCCAAGCCGTCGGCACGCTCAGGTGTGGCAGTCATACCGAGTAGGACTTTGGGGCGCAGGTGATTCATGAGTCGCAGGTAACTCGGAGCTTCGGCGTGATGAAACTCGTCCACCACGACATAGTCAAAGTGCTCAGGCGGCAGCGCGACGAGATGGCGACTGTTATAGCTCTGGATTGAGCAGAACAGGTGCATCTGCTGCCCCGGATCTCTCCCGCCGACCAGCAGGTCACCGAAGTTCTGATCGCGGAGTACGGCCCGAAATGTGCCCAGCGCCTGGCTGAGGATTTCCTCTCGGTGGGCAATGAAGAGAAATGAAGGCCGATGGCCGTGAACCTCCTGCGCGGAGCTCCATCGCGAATAGTCGAAGGCCGCTACCATGGTCTTTCCCGTGCCTGTAGCAGCAACAAGCAGATGGCGGTATTTGCCTTGGACCTCGCGCTCGGCAGAGAAGATATCAAGAATCTCCTCCTGATAGGGGTACGGATGGAGATTGAAGTGTGCGAGCGGCAGACCGTCTTCCCGCCATCCCCCCTTGCGCTCTCGCTGGATTGCTTGTCGCAGCTTTGGTCGGGACTCGTTGGTATACGGCTCGAATTCAATGTCGTTCCAGTATGTCTCGAACGTGCCGGCGACCTTGGCCCAGAGGTGCGGTAACTCGTATTGGCTGATCTTCGAGGTCCATTCCAGTCCTTCACTGAGAGCGGCGTGCGAGAGATTAGCCGAGCCTACATACGCGCATCCAAAGCCCGTGGCACGGTGGATGAGATACGCCTTGGCGTGCAGACGGGTGCGTTTAGTGTCGTAGCTGACGCGTACTTGAGTGTTCGGCAATGCGCTGAGTGCGTCAATGGCCTTGGGGTCGGTAGCACCCATATAGCTCGTGGTGATCAGCCGTAATCGAGGAGAGCCGTCGTCGGTAGTCTGGCTGACCAGCCCACGAAGATCGTCGAGGATCATTCGTAACCCGCTCCAGCGGACGAACGAGCACAGGAGGTCTACTCGTTGCGCGCTGGCAATTTCCTTGCGCAATTGCGAAGCAAGGGATGGGTCAAGCCGGGTACTGGTAAGTAAGGCGCTACGACTCAATGGTGTATCGGGGCGATCCGGTCTGGAATCAGTGGCCTGCGCATGCACAGCAAGCAACCGGCGGAGAGGATCGGCGAGGCGTGCTCGATCCGCCCAGTCCTCGCCCAATTCATCAACCAGTATGGCAAGGATACGGTCCACCAACCGGCGCTGTCGTTCAGCTCCTGCGTTGCCGCGAAACGTTGCCAGGGACGCGGCGAGCAGATGCTCAAGGTATTGTGCCACGGCGCCATGGGCGTCCTCTGGATCAACGTCAGCCAGTGTGTAGAGCCGCGGATCGCCGCGTTTTTCCAGTTGGTCTCGATCCGCCTCGGCCAGCAGCTTCTCATAAAGCCCCGGCGGCAGATTGTACTCGTGAGCTTCAGGCATCGCTTATGGCAACTTCGCTGGAGCCTCGACTAGCCGTACCTCCACACCAGCGTGTCGGGCGAACCGCTCAGCGTGTCCCTCCCCCGGGCAAGCACGTCCAGGCTATCCTCCCGGTCCCGCTCGATCGTCGCCAGCGTCGCATCGGAGCCTTCCGAAAAGTAAGCCGGATCCCCTTATACCCCCTCGGCCCGAATGACGCTACCTCCTCTCGTACGCCCGTGTCCCGTGTCAAGGGCTGGACGCCGTGATCCCTTGGGCCACGGGTGTGGCAAGGGTGTTCTGGGCGGATGACGACTCCCGGGGTCAGGGGGGGCGAAAGGCTGGAGGGGCGGGGGAAGGCAGAAGGGACAAAGGCAGAGAGGCTGAAGGCTGAAGGCTGAAGGCTGAAGGCTGAAGGAAGAAAGGCACAAAGGCAGAAGGCACAGAGGCACAAAGGCAGAAGGCACAGAGGCACAGAGGCTGAAGGCTGAAGGTTAGGGCGCTGGCGTTTGGTGGCGGTCGTTGCGGAAGGCGGGCGCTACGGGGGGGGCGGAGTTTTGCCGGTGCGGGGATGGGTTGGCACGCCGGCCGCCGTGGGAGGCGGCCGCTACGAGGTCGGTGCGGGGGGCGGGCGATGCGGGGTGGGTGCGGGGGGCGGGCGATAGGAGGTCGGCCTTTACATGTGGTCCACATGCAACTATACTATGTGCATGTCCAAGATGATCCAGATCCGCAACGTTCCCGATGCGCTGCACCGCAAGCTGAAGGCCCGGGCCGCCCTGGAGGGTTTGTCCCTTTCGGCGTACCTGATGAGGGAGGCGCAGCGGGCCGCGGAGCGACCTACGCTCGGCGAACTGCGGGAGCGGCTGCTGGGGCGAGCGCCGGCGACGGTCCACGAGCCGCCCGCCCGGGCGCTGCGGGCGGAAAGGGACCGGCGGTGATCGTCGTCGACGCCTCGGTGATCCTGGAGTTGCTGCTGAATCGGCCTCCGGCCGGGCGGATCGCGCAACGGATTCTCGCCCCTGACGAAACGCTGCACGTCCCCCATCTGCTGGACCTGGAAGTCGCCCAGGTGTTCCGCCGCTACGTGCGGTGCGGCGACGTGGGCGCGGCCCGCGCCGCCACGGCGTTGGGCGATCTACTGGATTTGCCGTTGGCTCGCTATCCGCACGACCTGCTGCTTCCCAGGATCTGGGAGTTGCGCCATAACCTCTCCGCGTATGACGCGGCCTACGTGGCCTTGGCCGAGTTGCTTGGTGCCCCTCTGATTACTTCCGATGCGCGGTTGACCAGGTCCAGGGGGCACCGCGCCGCGGTGGAAACGATCTGACTAGCGGTTCACGGGGTGCTGAACCGGTAGCGGTGCTTTCAATGTGCGGGACGTTCGTGGGTCCGCCTGGCGGCCGGCGTTCATCGGCGTGTATCGGCGGTTCGTTACCTTCTTGGAGCCGGGCGGAGGGAGGAAACGAACCGCCGATGAACGCGGATGAACGCCGATGGGGGACGGATAACCGTTTGTAGCCGTTCACAGGCCTCTCTTTGTCCCGGCGACTCAACCCCGTTGACGGTAGGCCGGAATACACTTGGTGGCTTGGTGGTTCGACTCGTGAACGGTTACCGATCTGAGCGTGAGCTAGCCCCTGTTTCTTGTTTGGCGGTGTGCTGGGACCTGGAGTTTGCGGGTCGGTGGGGGTTTGAGAGGTA
>CAZEEJ010000011.1:18115-52179 GCA_964511155.1 uncultured Planctomycetales bacterium
GAAAAGAGGCTAAAGGCCAAAGGCTGAAGGCTGAAGGGTGGAGGCACAAAGGCAGAAGGCAGAAGGCACAAAGGCACGGAGGCACAGAGGCACAGAGGCACAAAGGCTGAAGGCAGAGAGGCTAAAGGCTGAAGGCTGAAGGGTATGGCACTGGCGCTTTCCTGCGGCCGCCACGGGGGGCGGCCGCTACGGGTGTGGGATCGGCGGGTTGCCGGTGCGGGGACGGGTTAGCACGCCGGCCGCCACGGCTCGGCTGAGCTCGCCGAAGTCGGGGGGCGGCCGCTACGTCGCGCGCGTCAGGAGGCATGGGTCAGAGCATGAGTCAGGAATCGCTGGATATTGTGTTTGCCGCGCCGCATCCGGACGATCTGGAGATCGGGTGCGGGGGGACGATTGCCCTGCTGGTGGACCAGGGATACCGCGTGGGAATGGTCCACCTGACGAACGGGGAGCCGACGCCGCGGGGGTCGGTGGAGACGCGGTTGGCGGAGGCCCGGACGGCGGCGGAGATCCTCGGGGCCCAGGTGTGCGAGATTCTGCCGCTGACGAACCGCGAGTTGATGGACGAGCCGGCCGCCCGCTACGCGCTGGCGACCGTTCTGCGGCGGTACCGCCCGCGGATCCTGGTGGGTTTGGCGGGCCGTACGGTGGCTGCGTCGCCGGACCACTATCAGGCGCAGCTCATCACCGAGGCCGCCCGGTTCTACGCCCAACTGACCCGCTGGGACGACCGGTTCGGCGGAACTTCGCCCTATCGCGTGGATCACCTGGTATACCGGCCGATCCCGTCGTCGGCGGAGGCGCACCTGTTCCCCGCCCAGTTCGTGGTGGATATCCAGAAGACCCTGGACCGTAAGCTCGAGGCAGTGCGCTGCTACCAGTCGCAATTCACCGGCGAGCGCTGGGAGGGGATCAAACACTACATCCTCAGCATGGCCGGCGTCGACGGGATGCGCTGCGGCTATCGCTACGGTGAGATGTATGCCCTGCCGCGGCCGTTGGGGGTCAAGGACATGGTGGCTGCACTGAGCCCGTGGGAGATTCCTGCGCCGATTGATCCGCCGCAGACGTGAGGGGGGAAGTGAGAGGTGAGAAGTGAGAGGTGAGAAGTGAGAGGTAATAAGTGAGAGATAAGAAGCTTTGGCTTCTGTGGCACGGGCTTCTGACTTCTCACTTTTCACTTTCCCAGCGATGCGGTCTCGTTCGGACGGGCGGTGGCCGTGTACGCGATCGCACTGCTCAAAGAGCAGTGGCACACGGGGGCGTTTCACGGGTTCGTGCGAAGCCGCAAGCGGCGGGGTCGATTCACACACGGGAGCGTTGCACGGGTTGGTGCGAAGCCGCGAGCGGCGGGATCACTTCACACCGAGCGGCTGGGCTGCTTAACACGATGGTCCGCGGGGAGTATGTTTGCGGCACGCGTGGTTCGGGGGTCCGGACCATCATCGACGTGACCTGGCGGCCGGCATGGCGAACCACACAGCACGAATGGCGATTCCCCTACGACTCCACTCGATTTCCATCCGCGCCCGCCGCGGCGTGGGCGCGCGGGCGGCCGGCCTGCTGGGGCTGCGGGTCGGCCTGCTGGGGCTGACGGGGTGTCTGTTGCCGATCAGCGAGGTGCTGCGAGAGGCCCCGGAGGCGACCACGCCGTTGACGCTGGTCGAGCCGGATGCGCGGCATGAGGCTCTGGCCGCGGACTGGCTGCCGAGTGAAGGTCGGCTGGATGCGGAGACACGTGGGCGGCACGCGGTTGGGGCATCCGGGTGGGTCGAGGTGCTGCGGGAGGATTTCGCCCGGGCGAGTTCGGCGGCGGTGCCGGGCTGGAACATGGTGAGCTTTCCGTCGATCCGGTCGCTGGTGCTGGAGGGTCTGGGGGCGATCGAGCTGCGCGGCCCGCCGGACATGAAGGAGGTCTGCGGCCTGGAGCGTGAGCTGGACGCGGCGCGGCTGGCGGGTCGGCACATCCGGCTGGACGTGCGGTTGACCTGTCGCTCGGCGAGTCGGGATGAAGCCCTGAAGGGCGTCAATCTGTCGCTGCTGGCGACGGACACGGCCGGCTCGACGGGGCTGGTGTCGCTGCCGCTGGAGGCGGGGGTCTCGCCCGGCTGGGAATGGCGGCGTTACTGGCTGCGGTGTCGGCCGGATCTGCGTCGGGTGAAGCTGTCGGTCCTGGCGGAGCGGCCGGGGGCGATGATCACGCTGGCGGAGATCCGGGTGTACGCGGCGGACGTGCCCGTGGTGGGCGCGCCGAGCACGGCACCGGCGCCGGAGGCCGCCCCGCCACTGGCCAACCTCATCAACGACGGGAACTTTGAGACCGGGGGGGCGGCGTTTCTGGTTGGCGGGACGGGTCGCTGGCCGAACGGGGATACGCTCTCGCTGCCGGTGAACTGGCGGTTTGCGGGCGAGGCGGCAGTGGGTTCGCAGGCGGTGGTGCTGGACGTGCTGGCGGTGTCGGCGGGGCTGGTGTTCGGGCCGCTGGATCTGGCGGAGGGACGGGCGGCGGGAGCGCAGGAGCCGGCGGAGTGGTTCCTCACGTTTCATAGCCGATCGGCCCGACCGACGGTGCTGACGGTGACGCTGCGGACGGCGGGCCGCACGGTTGGGCAGTCGAGTTATCCGCTGACCTCGACGTGGCAGCAGTACACGGGGCGGTTCGCGGCACGGGTTTCGACGTTCGGGGAGCGGGTGGAGCTGGCTGCGGCGGAGCTGGTGTTTTCGTTCGCGGGGGATGGGGAAGCGGAGGCGAACAGTTGCTGGCTGGACGCGGTGTCGTTGACCGACCGGCCGATCGCGTTGGAGTACCTTGGGGCCTCGCCGGTGGAGCTGGGTCTGGTGGGCCCGAATCGGGAGCCGCAGGATCTGAGTCATCTGGTGGATGAGGGCGAGGAGGTGCGTTTCACCGTCCGTCTGGTGGCGGATGGGAGTCTGGTGCGGGCGGCGATGCTGGCGGGTGGGGCCACGGCGGGGGCGGAGGCGTCGCGGGGGCAGTTGGCGGGTCCGGTGGGCCAGTTGGCGGTGGACGTGGTGGACGCCTGGGACCGGGTGGTGGCCACGCGGACGGGGCCGGCGGTGCTCCCGGAGAATGGCGTACTCACGGAAGGCATCAGCGCGAAGCTGCCACGGGGCTACTACCGGGTCCTGGCCACGCTGTGGAGCGGCGGACCGGGGGAATCGGCGATCATCGCCCAGGGCACGCTGCCCCTGGCGGTGATCTCGATGTTTGACCCGGTTCCGCTGGGGAACCGGTTTGGTCTGACGGCGGCGGGCTTGAACGTGTCACGGTTCACGACGCACCTGGGCGCGGGTTGGCTGCGTGTGCAGATGTCTGCGGGCCGTCTGGGCCGCGGGGTGCAGGACTGGGACTTTGCCGCGTGGCAGGTGTTCATGCAGGTCTGCGACCAGACGGGGGTGCAGGCGATGGCGGGGCTGGACTTGCCTCGTCAGGTGGAGTCCCGGCCGCGTTTCGTGGAGCGTTGGCTGGCGAGCAGTGAGGCTCATCCGCTGGGTCTGTCGGTTCGCCCGGGGGATGGTGGTGCGCTGAACGGGCTGGATTGGGTGGGCGAGATTCTGGCGAGGCAGGCGCCGGCCTGCCGGATGGCGTACGACCTGTCGGGTTCGGGGAGTTTGCCGGCAGCGGGCGGGCCGGCGACGGAGCCGGGGGCGATCTGGGGGATCAGCCGCCGATGGGAGGCGGTGCCCGAGGAGGCGGAGAGCTACCTGGAACGGGTCGGGCGGCACCGGCCGGCGGAGACGATGGTTTGGGATCTGGGGGTGCCGGTGGATCTTGGGGGTCAGCCGGCGCGGCGATGGCTGAGTCTGCTGCCGGAACGGTCAGGCGAGGCGGGGGCATCGCCGGACCTGCTGACGCTGCTTCGGGAGCCGGAGGATCCGGTGCGGTCGGCGGCCCGTCTGGTTCGGAGCCTGTTGATCCGCACGCTGGCGGGGGCGCAGATGATCTGCAGCGAGGCGGTGGCCCTGGATCCGCCGCAGTCGATTTACGAAGACGGTAGTCGGCGGCTACACGAGCCGGATTTGTCGCCCCGGCCGGCGCTGGTGGCGTTCGATCTGCTGGCCGAGCTGCTCAACGACGCCACGCTGCAGCGTTGGATCGACGTTGAGGGCGGCAGTCGGGTGCTGTACTTCGAGAAGGACAACGGGGGGGCGGTGGCGGCGTTCTGGCGACCGTTCGGACTGGCGCCGACGCTGCTGGAGCTGCTGCACGTGCCTTCGACGATCCAGACGTTGGATTGCCTGGGGGGTGTGGAGCCGGCGCGGTTTGCCGGCTCGTATCGGGTCCTTGAAGCGAACGAGATTGTGCGGTACTTGGTGGCGGGCCCGGAGCAGCGGGAGATTCTTCGGCAGGCGATGTCCACGGTGCGGGCGGCCCTCGGGCCGGCGGGGAGCCCGTGACAGGGGGACGGGGGGGAACCCGAACGAGCGTCACTCGCTTCCCGCGGACGGAATGACCAATGTCGAAGGACCAATGACCAATGAAGCCCGAATGGCGAACGGGCTCACGATGATGCGAGGGCGAAAAGGTCTCCTGGCAAGGCAAGCTGTCTGACGCGTTCGATCATCGCGAGCCCACCCCCGCCGAGGCGGGGATGGGCCACCCGGCGTTCTCGCGCAAGGTCCGCTCCCTTACGGTCGCGGTACGGAGATGCGGACCCCGCCGGGGCCGATCCCCATCGCCGGAACCGTCACAGACCCAGGATGGGCCAGCCGACGGCATTCCGTTGACTTGATGGGGGGCTGGGGTATGATCGGCGTCCGCATTGCATACCTTCATGGAGAAAAAGAGCATGCGTACGCGAACCGCATGGACCATCGGTGTGGGACTACTGGCCCTGTGTCTGATGAGCGGATGCCAGGAGCAGGCGCAGGAACCCATGGTGCAGGCCCCGGCCCAGGAGCCGGCCCCGGAGCCCTTCCCGGAGAGCCAGGTTCCGCCGCCCGAACCTCAACCGGCCCGGGCGGAAGCCCCGGCTCCGGCTCCGGCCCCGGCGGTGGATACCTCGTTGTCCGAGACGGAGGCCACCCAGGTTCCGCGCCAGCAGCCCAGGGAGAACTATGCCCGGCAGGCTCCCCAACGGGCCGCCCGCACCTACGTGGTTCAGAAGAACGACACGCTGCAGAAGATCTCGCAGAAGTTCTACAACACGACGCGGAACTGGCGGCGGATCTTTGATGCGAACCGCAAAGTGATCGGCAGCAACCCGGACAAGATCAAGCCGGGCACGCGGCTGGTCATTCCCTGAGAACCGCAGGGCGGAAGGCTGAAGGCGGAAGGCTAAAGGCTGAAGGCTAAAGGCTGAAGGCTAAAGGCTCGGGGGGGATGGGGGCGGTGGGGAGCCAGGGGGTTGGTCGTGTCTTTTTCCCCCCTTGACAGGCCAGTGCAATTCGTGGGCGGGGTGGGGCCTTATCGTGCGCGGTTGCTGGGCGAGCTGGGCATTCAGACGGTCGGCGACCTGATCCAGCACTTTCCTTTCCGTTATGAAGACCAGGGTCTGCCGCAGCGGATCGACACACTGCGTCTGGATGAGCCGGCGACGATCATCGGCGTGGTGGACCAGGTGCGCTGGCAGGCGGGCTTCGGGCGGCAGGTGAAGTCCGCGCTGCGAGCGACGATCAGTGACGGCACGGGCCGGGCGCGGATCACCTGGTTCAACGCCCCGCACATGCAATCGCGTCTGCAGCGCGGGCAGATGCTGCGGCTGTACGGGAAGGTGGGGGTGGACAACGACCTGGCACACTTGGCCAACCCGCGGGTTGAATGGCTGGACCCGAAGGCGGACCCGGCGGCGTGGCATTTCGGCCGGTTGGTTCCGGTGTATCGAGCGACGGCGGACCTGACGTCGGCGCATATCGCCCGCATGGTGGAGCAGGTTCTGGACGAGGCGGTGGCGGCGATCGAGGAGCCGCTGCCGGCGGCGTTGTGCCGACAACGGGAGCTGGTACCGCGGGCGGAGGCGATGCGCACGCTGCATCGGCCGACCGAGATGGCCCAGATCGAGCCCGCCCGTCGCCGGTTGGCGTACGAGGAGCTGCTGCTGATGCAGTTGGCGATCTCGCTGCAGCGGCGCTGGTCGGCGGCGCGGGCCCGGGCACCGCGGTTGCCGCTGACGGAACGGGTTGACGGGCGGATACGGTTGCGGTTTCCGTTTTCGCTGACACGGGCGCAGGACCGGGCGGTCAAGCAAATTGTGGCGGACCTGGCCCGGCCGCGGCCGATGGCCCGGCTGCTGCAGGGGGACGTGGGCAGCGGGAAGACGGTGGTGGCCCTGTATGCCGCCCTGGTGACCGTGGCGAACCGGCATCAGTGTGCGATCCTGGCGCCGACCGAGGTGCTGGCGACGCAGCATTACGCCAGCATCGAAAAGTACCTGGCGGGCAGCCGGGTGCGTCGGGGTTTGCTGACGGGCAGGACGACGCGGGCGGAGCGGCAGCGGCTGCTGGCGGCGACGGCGGCGGGCGAGATGGACCTGCTGGTGGGCACGCAGGCGCTGCTCGAGCGGACGGTGCGGTTTGCGTCGCTGGGGCTGGTGGTGGTGGATGAGCAGCACAAGTTCGGCGTGGCCCAGCGGGCGACGCTCAAGGGGATCGGGCTGACCGCCGACAACGGGGCGGAGACGGACTCCCGCACCTCGCTCGAACCGCACTACCTGGTGATGACGGCGACGCCGATCCCGCGAACGTTGTCGATGACGGTGTTCGGGGACCTGGACGCGTCGGTGATCGATGAGCTGCCGCCCGGCCGGCAGCCGGTGCTCACGCGGCTGGTGGACCCGCGGTCGGAGGGTCAGGCGTGGCTGGCGGTGCGGCGGCGGATCGCCGAGGGTGAGCAGGCGTACATCGTCTATCCGCTGGTGGAGGAGTCGGACAGTCTGGACCTCAAGGCGGCGACGGTGGAGGTCGGGCGGGTGGCCCATGAGCTGTTGCCGGGGACGCGGGTGGGGCTGCTGCACGGGCGGATGAACAAGCAGGAGAAGCAGGCGGTCATGCATGCCTTCACCGCTCACCGCCTGGATGTGCTGGTTTCGACCACGGTGATCGAGGTGGGCATCGACGTGCCGAACGCGACGGTCATGGTGGTGCAGCACGCGGAGCGGTACGGGCTATCGGCGTTGCACCAATTGCGCGGCCGGGTGGGGCGGGGTCAGAAACCCTCCATCTGCCTGCTCATGGCGGATCGGATGGGCGAGCTGGCCCGCAAGCGGCTCAAGGTGCTGTGCGGCACGAACGACGGGTTCCGGATTGCGGAGGAGGACCTGCGGCTGCGCGGCCCGGGGGAGCTGCTGGGCACACGGCAGCATGGGTTCCCGGAGTTCCGGGTGGCGAACCTGGTGGAGGACGCGGCGTTGTTGCTTCAGGCCAGGGACGACGCGGCGGAGCTGGTCCGGCAGGACCCGCGGTTGACGCTGCCCGCTCACCAGCCGCTGCGGGCGGAGCTGCGCCGGAGGTTCCGCGACAAGGTGGCGTTCATGCAGGTGGGGTGATAGAGTGAGGGGTGGAAGGTGAGAAGGGAGAACGCGGGAACGTGAGACGGCGGTTGCTCAGCCTATCTGTGTGAATCTGTGTGATCTGTGGGTAGAAAAAGAGCCCACAGATGACACAGATGGACACAGATGGGCGGCCGAAAGCAAGCTTCGCGGGGGGATGCTCTCGTGCCTATGTGCCTTTGTGCTTTGATTCGTGAATGGTGACGGGGTGAGAGTTGAGATTCGGGATTTGAGATTTGAGGGGTGATATGCAGGGCATTGACGATCTGAAATACGACGCGAATGGGCTGATCCCGGCGATTATTCAGGATGCGGACACGGGCGAAGTCCTGATGATGGCGTACATGAACAAGACGAGCCTGGCGGAGTCGATCCGCACCGGGAAGACGCACTTCTGGTCGCGATCGCGGCAGAAGTACTGGATGAAGGGCGAGTCCAGCGGGCACACGCAAGACATTGCGGAAGTGCTGATTGACTGCGATCAGGACACGGTGCTGATCAAGGCCCGGCAGCATGGGGCGGCATGCCATGAGGGGTATCGCAACTGCTTCTTCCGCCGGCTGGACCCGGCCACGCAGCAATGGTCGGTGGTGGCGGAGAAACTATTCGACCCGGAGGCCGTCTACGGGAAGAAGTGAGCCGGGCGGGCGCACTACGGGAAGAAGGAAGCCGTGAGCACGCAGTTTGGACCGACGCGAACGCCGCTGGCCAGCCGATGGTGCTGGTGGGTTTCGGCGGCGAGCGGAGCGGTCGGGCTGGGGCTCGTTCTGGGTTTTGAGGAGCCGCCGGTCAGCGCTGAGCACCTTCGGCTGGTGCTGGCGGTTTCGCTGGGTGCCTTCGCGCTGAGCCGGGTGCTGATGTTTCTGCCGCCGGCCGGTTCGGCAAGCCGACTCAAGCGCTGGTGGCCGGACTACCTGCTTCTGGTGGCCGCCGGTGTCTGGTGGGGGCTCGATCACACCCGCGAGCCGATCCTGCTGCAACTGGGGGCCGGGTACAGCCTGCTCACGGCGGGCGGTGCGGCGGTGGCGGGCGGGCTGCGGTTTCTGGTACACGGCGGCGTGCTGGGACGACCGTCGGGAGCGGGCCGGCGGCTGCTGGGGTCGGCCATCGCGGTGAGCATTCTGGGCGGTGCGGTCCTGTCGCTGCCGGTCTGCTGGGGGAACAAGGCCGCTCACCCAGCCGTGTGGGACAGTGCCTACCCGGCGTACAAGCTGGCCGTTCATACCCTGGATTGCACGTTCACGGCGGTGGCGGCGCTGACGGGGACGGCGCTGACGCGACACGACATCGCGACGGAGTTCGCTCGGCCGGGGCAGGTCGTCATTCTTCTGCTGATGCAGATTGGCGGGCTGGCGGCATTGGTGGTCGGCACGTGTGCCGGCTGGCGGTTGCGGCGGCTGGTGGGTTGGGGAGGCATCGACGACGACACGTCGCCGGGGGGCATCAGGCGGCTGGTGGTTTTCACGATTGCGGCGGCCGTGGTTCTCGAAGCGGTCGGAGCGGTGCTACTCATGTCGCTGGGGGCGGTCGGCGAAAGCGACGCGTCCGCTTGGTCGGTGGATCGTCTCTTTGCCGGGCTGTTCTATGCGGTGAGTGCCTTCTGCAACGCCGGCCTGACGCTCACGGCGGACAGCCTGATCCCGCATCGGCACGCCCATGCGGTCTACGCGGCCATCCTGCCACTGATGATTCTGGGCAGCCTGGGCGGGCCGGTGCTGTACGAGCTGACTCGCCGGGCGGTTCGCCATCGCGGTCTGGGGATGGACTGCCTGTCGCGGCACACGGCCTACACGCTGCTGGCGGCGGGCGGGCTGATGGCGGCGGGCACGCTGGCGGTACGGTTCATCGAGAACTCGACGGCCTACCAGTTACGGTTTCCGCGGGAGGATACGCCCGGGCGACTGATGCTGCCGGCCACCGCACCCGTGACCACGACGAGCCACTCGCCGGAAACCACGCAGCGTGCGGAGGGGGAACGGCTGGCGACGCTGCCCGCGGTGCAGCAGTGGTCGGCGTCGGCGTTTCTGGCGGTCTCGGCGGGCAGTGGCGGGCTATGGACGGTGCGGATCGACGAGGCTTCGCTTTCGCCGGCGACGCGTACGGTGCTGACGCTCGGGATGCTCGTTGGGGGCGGCGTCGGCGGGACGGCGGGCGGTTTGCGGATCGCGGTGGTGCTCCTGCTGCTGGGGGCGTTGGTTTCGCCGGGTCGGAGCCTGCGGGTTGCCGAGGCCCTGCCGCGGCAGATGGGCCGGCAGCAGGGGATCATCCTGGCGGCGGCGATCGGGGTGACGCAGTGCGGGTTGGCGGCCTTGTGCGGGGTGGTGCTGATCTATCGTGAGACCGGCTCGCCGCTGGCCTGCCTGTTCGAGGCGGTGAGTGCGACGTGCAATGTGGGGCTCTCCACCGGGCTGACGCAGCAGCTTTCCGTCCAGGGCCGGGTGGCGGTGATGGTGGCCATGCTGCTGGGGCGGGTGTTGCCGCTGGCGCTGCTGATGCGCTGCCTGTGGCTGCCGTTGCCGCCGAGTCCGCAGGCCGGCCGGGTCGGGTTGCGAATCCGTGAGCCGATGGGCGCCCCGGCCGCTCCGCTGCGTTCGGTCGGAACGGCGGACTCCCGGGAGGCCGTGGACGCTCCGATTCCGCTGGAAGGGCCGTCTGACTCGCACTGAAAAGCAGGCGCGCTGAGCGAGGTGGCGGCGTGAATGGCCCTTTCAGGGCCAACCCTTGGTGTGTGGTCCAGTCCCAGGCCTTCGGCCTGGGCTGCTAGAATGAGCCTTTCAGGCTCAGAAAACGGGCGGGTGGCCCACCTCCTCTGGAGGTGGGGGAGCGATTGGGCTCTGGCGCGAGCGCCGCCGGCCGGGTGGCCCATCCATCGCCACGCGATGGGTGGGTTCACGATGATGCGAGGGCGGAAAGGCTTCGCGGCAAAGCAGGCTTTCTGACGCGTTCGATCATCGCGAGCCCACCCTTGCTGCGCAAGGATGGGCCACCCGTCCACACCGGCCATGCACCGGCGAGACGCCGGTGCCACACCAGCTGCCGTCGGTGAGACACCGGTGCCACACCCACTGCCGTCGGTGAGACGCCGGTGCCACACCCACTGCCTTCGGCGAGCTTATTTGTGCGCTGCCCTTCCCACCGCGGGGGGTTCGGGCTAGAATAGCGACAGCCGCGTAAGGGACCATCGGAACTCTTGTCTCGTTACCTGCCGGAGGACTGTCATGCGTACACACCGATCTCTGCTTCGTTTCGCCGGGTGGCTGGTGGGCATCGTCACCGCGGTTGCCGTGATGGGAGCCGACTGCACGTTCCTGCCGTTTCCGGTCCGCAGCACGGTCGATGTCGAGCTGGTCAATCTGACCGATTACCCGATTGACCCGCGGCTGTTCATCGACCCCAGTGACGACATTCAGTTCTATGAGGATCTGGTCAACGATTTCAACTGGGTGGAGGTCGATCCGCCTCTGGCCCCGGACGAGGTCGCGGTTTTCACTTTCTATTGCGATGATGCGGGTACGATCGCATCGGATTATGCCCTGCTGCTGCTGTCGGCCGACGAGGGCTATGAGAGCGCGAACGGGCCGTGGGTGGTGTACGGGTACGACTATCTCTGCAACGACACGATCAGTTTCATTTTCATCGACGAGTTTGACATCGGCGGCGACTTCTTCACGCGGGTCGAGGTCAACGGGGAGTTCGTGACCGACCGGTAGCGGTCTGCTCAGGCCTTGAAGTACCGGGCCTCGGGGTGGTGGGCGATGATGGCGCTGGTGGACTGCTCGGGTTCGATCTGGAACTCCTCGGTGAGGGTAGCGCCGATTTCTTCGGGCTTGAGCAGGGGCCACATGAGGGTCTGATCTTCGAGGCGGGGGCAGGCGGGGTAGCCGAAGCTGTAGCGGCTGCCCTGGTAGCCCTGCTGGAAGAGTCGGCGGATCTCGCGGGCGTCCCGGCCGGCGATGCCCAGTTCCATGCGGACCTGCTTGTGGATGTACTCGGCGAGGGCCTCGGCGGTCTCGACGCTGAGGCCGTGCAGGTACAAGTAGTCGCGGTATTTATCTTCCTGGAACCACTGGCGGGCGATCTCGCTGGCCTGCTGCCCGACGGTCACAACGGAGAGGGCGACCACGTCGTACTCGCCGCTGGCGCGGGGCCGCCAGAAGTCGGCCAAACACCAGTGCGGGGCTTTGGTCTGGCGCGGCAGGTCGAAGCGGGCGAGTTCGCGCTCGCGGTCGTCGGGGTCGTAGAGGAAGAGTGAGTTGCCCTCGCTCTGGCAGGGCCAGTATCCGTAGACGGCGCGGGGCTGGAGGATGGCCTCGCTTTCGCACCGGGCGACGAGGTCGCGGTAGATGGGGCGCACTTCACTGTCGATGTAGCGGTCGAACTCGTCCTGCGGCCGACCTTTCTTCTTGAACTGCCATTGCACCTGGAAGAGCATGACCTCGTTGATGTAGGCCAGGGCGCCCTTGAGGGGGATGTTCTCGATGACGCGCCGGCCCCAGAACGGCGGGGTGGGGATGGGCACGTCGGTGGCGATGGTGCTGGTCCGTGCGGCCGCGGGAGCGACGGCGACGGCGGTGGCGGATTCGGTGAGCGTGGCGGTCGTGGCCTCGGCGGCGGGTGCGGCCGACGGCGCGGCGGTGGTCGCAGTGCCCACCAGTTCCTGAAGCTCGCCATCGCAGATCCGGCGCATGAGCGCCAGGCCTTCGAAGGCGTCCTTGGCGTACAGCAGCGGGCCGTTGTAGAGCGGGCGGAGGTCGTTCTCAACGTACCGGCGGGTCAGGGCGGCGCCGCCGAGGATGACGGGCGGCGTCAGGCCGCGCTCGTTGAGCACGGTCAGATTGTCGCGCATGACGACGGTGCTCTTGACCAGCAGGCCGCTCATGCCGATGGCGTCCGCCTGCTTGTCCTGCCAGGCCTGGATGATGGCCTCGACGGGCTGCTTGATGCCGAGGTTGTAGACGGTGAAGCCGTTGTTGGTCAGGAGGATATCGACGAGGTTCTTGCCGATGTCGTGCACGTCGCCCTTGACGGTGGCCAGGACGATGGAGCCCTTGTCGGCCTGGTCGGTCCGTTCCATGTGGGGTTCGAGGCAGGCGACGGCGGCCTTCATGGTCTCGGCGGATTGGAGGACGAAGGGGAGTTGCATCTGCCCGCTGCCGAAGAGGTCGCCGACGACTTTCATACCCGGCAGGAGGAAGTCGTTGATGATCGCGAGGGGAGCATAGCGAGCGCGGGCCTCGTCGAGGTCGGCCTCGAGGCCCTTGCGGTCGCCGTCGACGATGCGTTGCTTGAGACGTTCCTCGACGGGCAGGTTATCGCGGGCGGCCTCGGATACGGGGGCCTGGTCGCCGGGGAACTGGCCGATGAGATCGGCGAGGGGGTCGTATTCGGCGGTGCGTTCGTCGAAGATGAGTCGGCGGGCGGCCTCGCGGTGGTGCTCGGGGATTTTGAAGAGCGGCTCGATGCCGACGGCGTGGACGATGGCGGCGTCGAGGCCGGCCTCGCGGGCGTAGTGCAGGAAGACGCTGTTGAGCACGTGGCGCATGGCCGGCTTGACCCCGAAGCTGATGTTGCTGAGGCCCAGCAGGATGTGGCACTCGGGCAGCTCCTGCTTGATTTGGCGGATGGCTTCGAGGGTTTCGAGGCCGAGGCGGCGATCGTCCTCGTTGCCGGTGCAGATGGTGAAGGTCAGGGGGTCGAAGAGAATGTCGCTGGACCGCAGGCCGTATTCCTGGGTGGCGATGCGATGGATTCGCTTGGCGATCTCGACCTTGCGCGCGCAGGTCTTGGCCATGCCCTCCTCGTCGATGGTCAGGGCGACGACGGCGGCCCCGTACTTGCGGCACAGGGGGAGGATCTCGGCGCAGCGTTTTTCGCCGTCTTCGAGGTTGATGCTGTTGATGACGCACTTGCCGCCGGCGAGTTTGAGGGCCGCCTCAATGACCGGCGTTTCGGTCGAGTCGATCATCAGCGGGACGGTGACCTCGGTGGCATAGCGGTTGATGAGGCCGGTCATGTCGGCGATCTCGTCGCGCCCGACGTAGGCGGCGCAGACGTCGATCATGTGGCAGCCGTTGCGGACCTGGTCCTTGGCGAGCTGGACCATGCCCTCGATATCCTCGGCGGCGAGCAGATCGCGGAACTTTTTGGAGCCGTTGGCGTTGGTGCGTTCGCCGACGATGAGGAAGCTGTTGTCCTGGCGGAGGGTGACGGACTGGTAGAGGCTGGAGGCGCTGGGTTCAAGGCTCGGGGTACGGGGCTGGGGTGGGCGGCCGCCGACGGCGGCGACGACGCGGGCGAGGTGCTCGGGGGTGGTGCCGCAGCATCCGCCGACGATGTTGACGCCGTCGGTTTCGACGAACTCGACGAGCCAGCGGGTCAACTCGTCGGGGTTGAGCGGGTAGAACGGCCGGCCGTCGACGATCTGGGGCAGGCCGGCGTTCGGCTGGACGCTGATGCGGCGCGTGCAGCACCGGCTGAGATAGCGGATGTGCTCGCTCATCTCCTGGGGGCCGGTCGCGCAGTTCAACCCGATGACGTGGACCTGCGGGTAGGCGTCGAGGGCGGTGAGTGCGGCGGCGATGTCGGTGCCGACGAGCATGGTCCCGGTGGTCTCGACGGTGATCTGGACCATGATGGGCACGCGGCGGCCGCACTCGCCAAAGACGCGTTCGGCGGCGTTGATGCCGACCTTGGCCTGGAGGATGTCCTGGCAGGTTTCGAAGAGCAGGACGTCGACGGTGCCGTCCATAAGCCCGCGGATCTGCTCGGCATAGCTGTCGGCGAGGGCGTCGAAGGTGGTCTGGCGGAGCGAAACGAGCTTGGTGCCGGGGCCGCAGGAACCGACGACGAAGCGGGGTTTGTCGGGCGTCTGAAAGGGCTCACAAGCCTGGCGGGCGATGAGGGCCGCCTGGCGGTTCAATTCGCGGGTGCGGTCGGCCAGCCCGAACTCGGCGAGGACGATCCGGTTGGAGCCGAAGCTGTTGGTCTCGATCGCGTCGCAGCCGACCTCGAGGAAGCGGGTGTGGATTTCGCGCACCACGTCGGGGCGCGTATCACACAGAACCTCCGTACAGTTCTCCAAGCCGCGGTAATCGGACAGGGGAAGGTCATACGTATGGACACTGGTGCCCATCGCCCCGTCAAAGACGAGGACGCGACGTTCCAGCGCTTCCAGGAATGCGGATTTCATGCCCAACTCCAACCACCCCGTCGTGCCCGGCTCGGACCGGGACCACGGGGTCAACCTCATAACCGCGGCACTGCACAGGGGAAAACCGTGATCGGCCCCGGCGACGCGAAATCGCCCATGCCGGATATGCCATGGTAGTGCATCTCGCGGGCATTGACAAACCCCGCGTGGGGAGCGTCCAGGGGAACAGCGCTGATCCCGGCCGAAGGGCCGCGCGGGCTGAAGCCCGCGGCTCATTGTCCGAAATCGGTCGGTTTGGGTTATGATGCTTGGCGGTCGGCCAGCGGTGGCCGAAGTGCACCGGCGAGACGCCGGTGCCACACGCAGGGAGGTCGTGCATGTTGCGGTATGCGTGGTTCACATGGGGTCTGGTTGCGGGAGGAGTTGCCGGACTGGGCGGGACGGCGACATACGCCGAGTCACTGCTCAAGAATGCGTCGTTCGAGAGGCCGGCGTTGCCGGAGGCCTGGGATCTGATGAACTTCGGCCCCACTCCGGTCATTGCTCAGGATCGGGAGATGGCCCGGCATGGACGGCACGCGTTGCGGATTTCGACGAGCGAGCCGGCGCTGGCGGCGGTTTCTCAGGTTGTGGCGGTTGAGCCGGGCAAGCCTTACCTGCTGAAGGGCTGGGTTCGGACGGAGTCGCTGGAGCCGGCCGATGAAGCGGATATGCTTGGCACGCTGCTGGTCATGCCGGTCGGCGAGGCGGACATGACGAAGATGGTGAAGGGGCCGAACCGCCGGGGGACCGGGGATTGGATGGAGGTGCAGATCGCTTTTGCGGGTCCGGAGCACGGGCAGGTGTTCGTGTTCTGCAGTCTCTGCGGGGAGGGGACGGCGACAGGGACGGCGTGGTTCGACGATCTGGCGCTGTATGAAGCGAGGCCGGTGGAGGCGACGACTCAGCCGACGACTCAGCCGACGACGCAGCCGGCGACTCAGCCGGGGGCCGCGACGCAGCCGGCGATGCTGGCGGAGACACAGCCTGGCGATCGGCCGAGCATGCGGTTGCGCAATGGTTCGTTTGAGATTCCGGGGCTGCCGGACGGTTGGGATCTGCTGGCGATGGGACCGTCGCCGCTGGTGAGCCAGGACTACGGCGTCCACCAGGAAGGCTCCTGCTCGGTGCGTCTGTATGCTGCGGAGCCGACCATGGCGGTGGTGTCGCAGACCGTCCGGGTGGAGCCGGGCCGTTCGTATCGGCTGCAGGGCTGGCTGCGAACCGAGGATCTCGAGCCGCGCGAGAACGCGGATCTGTACGGCACCCTGCTGGTCGTTGCGGTGGACGAGCGGTCCTCGGAGCATTTGGCCGCCGGCCCGAGCCACCGGGGCACGGTCGACTGGACCCGGCTGGATCTCGCGTTCACGGGCCCGCCGGCAGGCGTGGTGCACATCTTCGGCAGCCTGTGCGGCGAGGGGCAGGCGACGGGGACCGTGTGGCTCGACGGGCTGGAGCTGGTTGCGGGCCCAGCGACACAGCCGGCGACCGCGGAGTCTCAACCCGCCTCACAGCCGGAAGCGGAGAAGTAGAACGCAGCGTTGCAGACGTCATTAGCCCAGAGGCGCAGCGCAGGCCCTGCCCACAACCTAAAACGAATCTCACGCAGAGGCGCAGAGACCGCAGAGACACTCAGCAACGCCTCTCTCTGCGATCTCTGCGCCTCTGCGTGAGCTGTTTTCTTCTCAGGACAACAAGAAACCCACGGTTAGTATTACAAAGGCACCGCTACTCCGTGAGACGGAACGTCACGTGGAGCGAGGACCAGTAGCACGGGGCCGGCCACTGGGCCACGGTCCTGTCGGTGGACAACTGGTACTGCTCATCGGCCTCGAGCGGTCCGTGCAAGCTGCACAGTTGCAGGTCGCTGCGGTCTACACAGTCCACGCGGATCGGTGGGTCGATGGGCAGCCGGTTCTCCATGAAGCAGCCTGGGGTTCCGTCCGGTCCGATGAAGTCCGTGGATCCGCACTTGCCGTAGACCTCCCACACGCTTTCCGCACGGTCCACCGACACCAGACTGAGATTGCTGACCTCCAGGAGCGGCGACCAGTCGATGATCAGGTCCGTGCCGTCATACGACAGGCGGAAGTCAGCCTTTGACGGTTCGAAGTCCTCCTCGCTTCTCCTCAACTCGTCGATTTCGCAGGCATTGTTCTGATACGCCAGGACCTCGATGAGTTCCTCCGGCGGCGGCGGTGGCGGCGGTGGAGGTGGCGGCGGTGGTGGCGGAGGAGGCGGTGGCGGCGGCGGTGGTGGCGGCGGTGGGGGCGGCGGGGGGGGCGGAGGTGGAGGAGGTGGAGGAGGCGGTGGTGGTGGTGGTGGCGGTGGTGGCGGGTCGTCAAGGATATCGTCGCGCACGCCATCCTCTCCGAAGCCGAAGATCCGGCAGGCGCGACTGGCGATGGTCTCGCCGTCAAACGCCACCGAGAGGTCGGTGACGCTGGAGAGGGCCATGCAGGCCACGCTCCACGGCGAGAGGCGGCCCAGCGTGAAACCGAGGTTGAGGAGTCGGCCCATGCCGTTCAGCGCGATCTTGGCTGCCGCGACCGCCTGGCGTACGCTCGGCGGATCATCGGGTTTGACCATCCCCTCCAGAAAGCGGGACATGCCAATGACCACCCGGTCGACCACCAGGGCCGGCCCCTTGCTGGTCAGCAGCGTGGCCAGGTCACACAGCAGGTTGGCACCGCCCTCCAGGCTGTTGAGCAGTCCGTCGCATGAAACGCTCGACTGGGCCAGCCGTACCGAAGCGGAGTCGGCGGCGGCAAGGCGGGCGGTGTGGAGCTTGGCGGTGTTAGCGGTGCCCTGCCGGACCGCGAGCACATTGCCGGCAGCGTCGGTATCCGCCACCAGCACAATGGGCGGATTGGTGGTGGCCAGGGTGAAGGTAAACCGCAGACCGGTGCCCCGGGTCGCTACCTCGACGCTGTGGCCCTCGGGGAAGATCATGATCAGGGACTCGTCACCGGCCTCGATGCGCAACAGCCGACGGTCACGCAGGTCCGTGATCTCTATGCCGGTCACCTCCACGCCGCTGCGGCTCACCGTCCCCAGCGGATACATGATGCCAGAGTCCTTGCCGTAGCCGAACAGCGCGCCCGTCGGCCCCAAATCAGCGGAGGTGGTGAAGAGCAGCGTCTTGCTGAGGTCCGGAAGGCCGGACATCACCCGGTCAGCGAATGCCTGGGCCTGTTCATCGAGCTCATCGTCGGGCAGGAGGGGGTCCTGGATCCCGGCCTCCGGGCAGCCGGCCATCAACGTGGCCAACAGGAAGAGCGCAAGCGAGACGACGGCGGACCTGCGGCGCATGGCTAACATGAGGACGAGACTCCGTGACCTGTCGGCGCCCCATGCACGTACCCAGCCCGCCTGCGGCGCCCATACTCGACAGACTGTAAGTTCCGGCCCGTTACCCGATAGAAGGATGTACGCTACATCATAGGCTTCTGCGATGGGCAACGCAAGAGCTTTTTGCCACAGACCGTGGCCACGGGTCTGTGACAGGTTAGGCGGCGTGCCGATTCACTGAGGACCGAGTCAACTTGCTGATGGACGTGCCCAGCCATATGTGACACACAGCAACAAGTTGCCTTGGTCCTGGCGACGGCGCCGCCATGCCGTCAAAAGAGATCAACCGCGCGGAAAGCCCTCACGCCGGCAAAAAAGAGCCAGCCCACCCCGGACGCTACGCCGGTGCCACACGGCACAGGTGGAGTGCAGTATTTTTACGAAAGATGCGGCTGGGTTACAGGAGTTTTCATTGCAGACGGGAGGGTTCCGGTGTATATTGAAGCCAGTTGTTGATCCGGGCAATCGTGGGAAAGGGGTACGCGGCGCGGCTCACCTTCACTTGCGTCGCCAGGCTGCGCCATCACCCCTCACTTGAGTTCGTGCATAACAGAAGATTTTTTCCGGCGTTGGGTGGAACGAGCCGAGGGGCTTGGGCCACCCGGGGTGGGTTCTGCCTTGCAGGTCACTGGGGAGCGGTGCGCTGGTGACAACCTTGTGGGGCCATCAGGCCGCTCACTCTTCCAGGTTCAGAGGAGAGAACTACCATGACGTACAGACCAATGAGCGGGATGATCGGGTTGGGGTGCGTGCTCGCGGTGCTGGCGGGCGGGCTGGTGGGGGCGGATCGGGTGGTTGTGGCCCAACCGGCGCCGGTGGTGCAGGCGCAGGAGGTTGAGGGTGCGTTGCCGGTGGTGCCACAGGGGGAGGCCCCGGCGGAGCCGGCCTGGCCCAAGTTGCCGGCGCTGGACGAAGTTCCGCCGATGCCCATGCCCGAGCCCCCACCGCCGGGGGCGGAGTCGCTCGGCGTGGTGGGCACCTTGCTGGTGCATGATGCCCTGACGGGCGAGACCACGGAATTGAGCGAGGCGGAGTCGCTGCCGTTGCAGGCCCTGATGGGTGGATCGGGCGGCGACGGCTACGCGGGGGCGGACGGCGGCGGCGGGTCCGAGGTGATGCCCGAGTCGTTCGGGACGATGTCGCGGATCACCAATACGGGCGACAGCCCGTGGCGGATGAACGCCAAGCTGCTGATGCGTTTCCGCACGACGGGGGGCGCGGACGCGTGGTTCGTCTGCTCGGGCAGCATGGTGGATGCCGAAACCGTGTTGACGGCGGCGCATTGCGTGTACTCGCGCGACGCAAACATCGCCGACTGGGCCCAGGAAATCTACGTGTATCCCGGTTGGGATGGAGCCGGGGACATGTGGCCGCCGCCCGATCCGGTGAACGCCTACGGCTGGGCCCGCGGCACCTGGTACGCCGCGGGGACCGGCTACGTCACCAATGGAGACACGGACGCCGACTGCGGCGTGGTGGAGATCACGCGAGCCGTCGGCATGCTGACCGGCTGGTACGGGTGGACCTACGGCCAGGACTGCGCCTGGATTCAGAGTCGGACATACAACAATGTCAGCTACCCGTCGGAGAATTGCCCGGACGCCGGGCTGCACAACGGCGTGGACATGTACTACTGGTTCGGCACGGTCGACGCCTGCCCGAACAACCAGATGCAGCTCAACACGGGCGGCGGGCACTGCTTTGACACCGTGTGGGGGGGCATGAGCGGCAGCGGCATGTACTGGATCGACGGCAGCGTCCGCCGCGTTCATGCCGTGTGCTCCACCTCAAACCGCTTTGATCGCGGCTACTACTGCAAGCTGTGGCAGGGATTCGCCGACTACATGAGCGGTACGTTCATTCCCGGCAGTCGCGGCACGGCGTTCGACGTGCAGGCTCTGGACTGCAATGCCGAGCCGGCTACCATCGCCGCCGGTTCCCAGACCACGCTGCTGAATCACCTGGCGGTCAACCCGACGAACAACGACCCGGCCAGCGCCACCTACACCTATCGGGTCTACCTGTCGCCAAACGACGTGATCAGTTCGACCGACACGCTACTCAGCACGCAGAACGTCACCTGGGATTTCGCGGTGATGGGTTCGGTGCGGGTCAACATGGTCCAGGTTACCATCCCAGCCAACACGTCGCCGGGCACCTACTGGCTGGGATTGGAGTACGATGCGGCCACCGACGGCAACACATCCAACAATGCCACCAACGGCTGGGACGCGGTGCGGATCACCGTCACCTGTCCAAGCCAGACGGCCCCGACCAGCGTCGCGGCTTCGGACGGTACGTATACGACGGATGTGTGGGTGACGTGGACCGCCGCGACCGGGGCGGCGACTTACGAGGTCTGGCGGAACACGGTCAACAATTCCGGGACGGCCACGCGCATCGCCCAATCGCTGACCAGTACCTGGTACGCTGACACCTCGGCCACGCCCGGCGCGGACTACTACTACTGGGTCAAGGCCAAGAACGCCTGCGGCAATACGAGTGGGTTCAGTGCCTATGACATGGGCTGGCGGGCTCTTTCTCCCCCCACCACGGTGAGCGCCTCCGACGGGCTGTATACCGGCTACGTCCGGGTGGGTTGCACCGTCATGACCGGGGCGACCCACTATCAGTTCTATCGTGCCACGGTCAATAACCCCGCATCCGCCAGTGCGATCAGCGCCTGGCAGGCCAGCGCATCGTATGATGACACCTCGGCCACGCCGGGCGTCGTTTACTACTACTGGGCTAAGGCGGCGACCAGCAGCGGTGGGGCCAGAGCCAGCGGTTTCAGTGGAGCCGACAGCGGCTGGCGGGCGCTGACGGCGCCGGGCTCCGTGGTTGCTTCGGACGGCACCTATTGGGCGTATGTCCGGATCACCTGGGGCAGCGTGACCGGGGCCAGCCACTACCAGGTGTATCGCAACACGGTGAACAACTCCGGTACGGCGTCGGCGGTCAGTGGCTGGGTCATGGGGACGGTGTTCAACGACACCACGGCCGTGCAGGGGCAAGTCTACTACTATTGGGTGCAGGCGGCGGTGGACTCGGCCGGTACGCGGCCCAGCGGCTACGGCGGGCCGGACACCGGCTGGCGCAACTGGGAGCCGCCGTTTGTGATCGCCGCGGTGTCCAGCAAACGCCACGGCGGCGTCAACTACGACGTCAACCTCCTTCCGCCGGCGGTCGAAGGACGGGCGAACAGCGCCATGAAGATCGTCGTCACCTTCGACAAGCCCATCCAGGCCCTCGGCGGCCTGGACGCCAGCGACGTGAACGTCTCCAGCGGCACGATCACGGGGATGTCGATGGGCACGAACGACCTGTCCGTCACCATCGAGAGCGTGGCGGACGCGATCGCGGTGGGCATCACGTACCCGGGCATCGCGGAAGCCAGCCATTCCACGGCGGTGGTGACGGACTCGGTGTGCGTGGGCACGCTGGTGGGAGACGTGACCGGCGATGGCAAGACCAACGTCCTCGATCTGGTCCAGATCCGTAACAATCTGAACCAGGCGGTGACCGCCTCCAACTTCCGGGCGGATGTGAACGTGGACAATGGCATCAACGTCCTCGACCTGGTCGCGGTGCGCAACAATCTGAACCGCGCCATCGTGGGCTCGTGTCCGTGAGTTGAGCGGTCGGGAGCTTTGTGGTTTGGAGCAGTGCGGGTGGCGTCGGTCGAGCAGCCGACGCCACCTGTGTTTGCGGGCTTGCCACAAGGTCGCTGCGCAACCACGCGCGTACACATGTTCGGTATTGGCGCGCGCATCGAGAACGAGTCATCGTGCGACGCGGTGCGATGGTGTGCTGCATATCTAATGCCCGGTACTGAGTTTGGGAACGCAATTTTATTTGCGGACGTTGTCCGGTTGGTGGTCACTGCATATTTCACCGCCTAGACTGCGCTAGTCTCGTTCGTTGCAGCGTGAACAATCGACGATTGGAGAGGTATGCCACGTCCTTCAGGAACATCAGCAGAGTAACTTTTTGTCGCGGAAGCCCAAGGACGGGTGCCAACTGATCTGATGTGAAACGAGCCGTTGATCGGGTGCGTGGCCCGGCCGGTGCGTTTACTGGTCTTCCACAAGTCACTGGGGAGAGGTCGTCAGGCAGCGGTGCGTGAAACCGTCACAGCCGGGTGCCCCTCCCGAAGTGGAGCGGAGAGATACCATGACTCCCAAACGACTCCTCGCAGTGTGGGCATGTGCGCTGACCGTATTGGCCGGCGGCATGGTCGGGTTTGGAAATGCGGCGTACGCGCAGGCGGCGCCCGAGGTCCAGGCGCAGGAAGTGGAGGGGGCGTTGCCTCCGGGACCGGAGGCGGACGCCGGTCCGGAGCCGGCCTGGCCCAAGCTCCCGCCGCTGGATCAGGTTCCGCCGATGCCCATGCCCGAGCCCCCGGAGATCGGCACCGAATCTTCGGGCCTGTTAAGCACGGTGTTGGTGCATGATGCCCTGACGGGCGAGACGCTGGAGCTGGGCGAGGAAGAATCCATCTCGCTGCAGGAACTGATGAGCGCGCAAGGCGGCGGCTACGCGGGGGTGGACGGCGGCCTCGGGACCGAGGTAATGCCCGAAGGATTCGGGTCGATGAGCCAGATCTTCAGCACGGGCACGAGCCCCTGGCGGGTAAACGTCAAGCTGCTGATGCGCTTTGTGCGGACCAACGGCACGGACGCCTGGTTCGTCTGCTCGGGCAGCATGCAGGACGCGGAGGTTGTCCTGACGGCGGCCCATTGTGTGTACAACCGTGATGCGACGATCAACGATTGGGCGGCGGAGATCTTTGTTTTTCCCGGCTGGGACGGGAATGGGAATATTTTCCCGCCGCAGGATCCCGTGCAGACCTACGGCTGGGCACGAGGGACGTACTATGGAGCGGGGTCCAACTACATCAACAACGGCGATTGGGACGCGGACGTCGGTTTCATCGGGGTCACGCGGGCGGTAGGCATGTTGACCGGCTGGTTCGGCTGGGCCTGGGGCGGCAGTTGCGCCACGATCCAGGGCCGCACCTACCACAACACCAGCTACCCATCCGAGAACTGTCCGCTGGCGGGGCTGCATAACGGCGCGGACATGTACTACTGGTTCGGCTCGGTCGATGCCTGCCCGAACAACCAGATGCAGCTTAACACGGGAGGTGGCAACTGCTTCGACACGGTATGGGGGGGCATGAGCGGCAGCGGGATGTACTATATCGACGGCGACAGCCGGTATGTCCACGCGGTCTGCTCAACCTCGAACCGTACGACCCGAGGTTACTACTGTCGACTGTGGGAAGGCATCGTCGACTTCATGAACAACACCATCATCCCGAACACGCGGGGTGCGGCGTTTGACTTGCAGGCTTTGAATCTCGTGGCGGTGCCGACGACCATCGCCGCCGGCTCCCAGACCACTACCCTGAACCACTTGGCCACGAACCCGACCAACAATAATCCAGCGGCCGCGAACTACACCTACCGGGTTTATCTGTCCACGAACGACATCATCAGCTCGGGCGATACCCTGCTGAGCACGCAGAACATCAACTGGGATTTCGGAGCCATGACATCGGTCCGGATCAACATGATCCAGGTGACCATCCCGGCGAGCACGGCTCCGGGCACCTACTGGCTGGGTGTGTTGTATGACTCGGGCACGGACGGGAACACGTCCAACAACGCGACCAACGGCTGGGACGCGGTTCGCATTACGGTGACCTGCCCGAGCCAGGGCATCCCGACGAACGTGCAGGCGTCCGACGGCACCTTCACGACGGTGGTGCAGGTGACCTGGACCGCGCCGGCCGGAGCCGCCAATTACAGCATTTACCGGAACACGGTGAATAACTCCGGCACCGCCAGCCTGATCGCCTCCAACGTGGTTGGCACGGTGTACAACGATAACGGCGCTACGCCGGGCGTAACCTACTACTACTGGGTGCGGGCACGCAACGCCTGCGGCAACTTCAGCGGCTACAGCGCAACCAACACCGGGTGGCGGGCGCTGCTGGCACCGGGCGGCGTCGCGGCTACGGACGGCACCTTCTGGACCCACGTGCGGATTACCTGGGGCAGCGTGACCGGGGCGAGCCATTACCAGGTCTACCGCAACACGGTGAACAACGCGGGTACCTCGTCGGCGGTCAGTGGCTGGCAGACGGGAACGACGTTCAACGACAACACGGCCGCACACGGGGTCATCTACTTCTACTGGGTGCGGGCGGCGGTGGATGTAGCGGGTACGCGGGCGAGTGCGTACGGCGGGCCGGACACCGGCTGGCGTGGCTACGAGCCGCCCTTCCTCAACGTGGCGGTCTCCCGCAAGACGCACGGAGCCGGCACCTTCGACATCGATCTGCTCGGCCCCAATAATGTCGAAGGCCGGGTGAACGGCCCGACACTGGTGTTGGTGCGGTTTGACAAGCTCATCCAGGGCGTCGGCGGCCTGGACCCCACCGACGTGGACGTGTCCAGCGGGACGGTCACCGGGGTGTCCATCGCGGGCACCGTCCTGACGGTGAGCCTGACGGGCGTTAACAACCCCGGCGCGTTGGCCATGAAGTTCCCCGGCATCGCCGAGGCCAGCCAGCCGACCGCGATCGTGCAGGATATCCTGTGCTTCCGCACGTTGGTTGGGGATGTCAATGGCGATGGGAATACGAACGTCCTCGATCTGGTGGTGGTGCGGAACAACCTCAACACGGTTCCGACCGCCGCGACGTTCCGTAGCGACGTGAATACGGACAATACCATCAACGTCCTCGACCTGGTTCAGATCCGGAACAATCTGAACAAGACGGCTCCGCCCTGTCTGTAAGGGAGCCAGATGGTTATTCTTCAGAGAGGCCGGTGGCGGTGGCTCAAACAGGGCCGCCGCCACCGGCTTTTTGATGCGCCCTGGTGCTTCATTGGGGCCTTAACCGCAGCGCGTTGGCCTGCGGCGGTTTGCCGGGTGTGGCGAGAACGCGCGCTCAGTATGCCCGATTGGTGCGGGGCGCGGGTCGGGGCCGGGGAGGGAGGCGGTCGCGCCGCCAGTCTCGCCTCATTCCACGCGATTCTGGGGTGGTTGCCGATTGCAGTGTGATTGCATCGCGTGCTGGTCGGCGTCTCCAAGGCTGACTAGGATTTTTGGGATCTGCACCTCAGGGAGTCGGGGACCGCCCCGCAGTACGTGTTTTTGCGGCAGCGTCTCGTGTCGTACAGGCAATCCTGTTCGAGGCGCAACCTGGGCCGCCGTCCAAACCGAACGAAGCGAGAAAGGAGCATTCCCATGCATCGACACATGCACGGCATCGCCGTGGTGATGCGGTCCGCGTTCGTCGTGGCAACCGCAACCGGCCTGGTCTCGGCCGGTGACCCCCTGGGGACGGGGTTCACTTACCAGGGCGAGCTGAGGCAGGACGGCAGCGGTGTGAGCGATGCGTGCGATTGCGCGTTCTCTTTATGGGATGACCCGTCCGCGGGCACGCAGGTCGGGCCGACGCTGACCTTCGACGGCCAGGGCGGCAACCCGCCGCCGATCGACGTCGCCAACGGCCTGTTCACCGTCGAACTGGACTTCGGCGGGACGGCCTTCAACGGCCAGGCCCGCTGGCTGGACATTGCCGTGGCCTGCCCTTCCGGCGGAGTACTGCAACCGCTCAGCCCGCGCCAGGCGATCACCGCCACGCCCTACGCCCTGCAGACCCGTGGTATTTTTGTGAATGACCTCAACAACGTCGGTATCGGTACAACCACTCCGGACCAGACGCTGCACGTGCACAAGGGCTCCGCCGGCAGCGCTTCCGGACACACCCACGCGCCGCTGGTCGTCGAAAACAGCACCAGCGCCTATATCAACATTCTATCTCCCGACGCGAATGAACGCGGCATTCTCTTCGGTGATCCCAGCTTCAACGCGGATGGCGGTGTCATGTACAACAGCAGCGACACGCCCGATGGCCTGCAGTTCCGCGTCAACGGCAACATCACCAAAATGATTCTCGGCGCCAATGGAAACGTTGGCATCGGCACGATCGCGCCGACGAAGGCACTCGATCTCTTCAGATCGCTCGGTGAGCCGGAGGTCGGCATCGGCCTGCAGGTCGGCGGATCGTGGAAGGCCGAGATCGCCCAGACGCCGAGCAGCCTCCTGACGTTCCGCAACGGCGGACAGGACCGCCTGGTGCTCTCGCCCGCCGGCAACGTCGGTATCAACAAGCCCGATCCGCAGTCCAACATCCAGTTGCACGTGGTGCGCGGCCTGACGGTGGGCACGGTCCCGGCCGACGGCGCGGCCATCTTCGGCGATTCGCTCAACGGCCCGGCCATCGTCGGTTTCAGCAAGACGAGCGGCGCCGCCGCCATCTGGGGCAGCAACACGTCCAACACCGGCGCGAGCAACGGCGTCCGCGGCACAACGTATACCCCCAGCGGCGCCGCCCTCGATGCCCAGGCCTGGCACGGCAGCGGCACCAACTATGGCGTGCGGGCCTTCACCATCAGCCCCAACGGATACGCCGCCTACTTCGAAGGCGGACGCAATTACTTTGAAGGCAACGTCGGCATCGGCACGACGGCGCCCGCTGCAAAGCTCGATGTTGTCGGCAATATCCAGGCTACCGGCAACGTGTGTGCGGCCAATATCGCATGTCCCTCCGATGCGCGGTTCAAAACGAATGTTCGGCCGCTGAGCGATGCGCTCGACAGGGTGGAGAAGCTCAAGCCGGTCTCGTACGACTGGAGGCACGAGGCGTTCCCCGATCGCCGGTTCAGCGCGGACCGCCAAGTCGGCCTGATTGCCCAGGAAGTCAAGGACATCCTGCCCGAGATCGTCCACGAGGGCAGCGATGGATACCTGGCGGTTGACTACGCCCGCCTCACGCCGCTGCTGGTCGAGGCGGTCAAGGAGATGCACCGCGCGTCCGAGTGCAAAGACGCCGAGATCGCGGCCCTCAATGAACGAGTGGAGAAACTGGAGGCGATGCTGATTCAGCTCGTCGCTCAGAAGAATGGAGACGAACAATGAAACGCGGCATGACCATCATGGTGGCAGTGGGTTTGCTCGTCGGAATACGGCCGCTCCTCGCCCAAACCGGCGGCGGGTATGACCTGACGTGGTCCACCATCGACGGCGGCGGCGGGACCAGCACGGGCGGCGGGTACTCGTTGTCGGGGACGATCGGCCAGCCGGATGCGTCCGCGGCCTCGGCACTGACCGGCGGGGATTTGACCCTGACGGGCGGCTTCTGGGGGACGACGCTGCCGGCGTGTACGAGTTTCGTGCCCGCCGACTTCGATCAGGACTGCGACGTGGACGGCGACGACTTCGCCGCGTTCGAGGCCTGCCTGACCGGGCCGGAGGTGTTCTACGATCCGCAGGCCCTGCCCCCCGGCTGCAACTTCACGCCGGTAGGCAACCTGATCGCGCCGGATCTCGACGGCGACGGGGATACCGATCAGCTCGACTTCGGCCTGTTCCAGCGCTGCTACAGCGGCCCGAACATCCTGGCCGACCCGGCCTGCGCCAACTGACGGATTCGCCGAGTTCCGCCCATTCCTCCAACAGCGCTGGGTCATCGGGTGGATGACGGAGGCGGAGGTAGAGGCGGGCCCCGACGGGTCAGCATCTCCGTACCGCGACCGGTAACCGTTCACAGGCTTTCGGGGTATGTTGGCCGAGAGACGAACCCCAGAACATGAAGAGCACGAAGGAAGAGAAGAGAGAGCGAAGACAACCGAAGGTGCAATGCCTTCTCTCTTCGTGTCCTTCGTGCTCTTCGTGGTGCAGGGAGGACTGGTGACCATTCACGAATCCAAGGATTCTGCCACTCTGAGCTTGCACCGAAACAGCCACTTGGGTTTTGAACACGGAGAAAACGGAGGGAACAGAGAAGAGACCGATCCTCTCTGTTTCCTCAGTTATCTCCGTGTTCAAAGATGACTCCTGGGGGGCCGACCCGTGAACGGTTGCCGCGACCGTAAGGGAGCGGACCTTGCGTGAAAACGCCACGCATACGAGGTCCGCTTCCTTACCCTTGACCTCACTGCGCGACGTCAAGGGCAGGCGGGCGCGGTACGAAACCGTCTTGGCAAATCGAACCGGACCCCGGGCTCCCCTTTCCCATCGGGGTGGATGGCGGCGGTTGGGCAGGCGGTTACAATACTGCCAGCCGGGCGACCGTCGTCCGGCATGGGGGCTTCACGGGGTACCTTCCATGCCCTGGATTTGGGCGGGCTTCATCGCTGCGTCTCTACTCCTGCTCAAGGGGGTGACCACGCTGATCGTGATCGGTCGGCGGTTGCCCACGATGCTGCTGCCGCCGCCCGCGGCGGCCGAGTTTGCCCGCGTCACGCGGGGCATCTGGAGTCGCAGCCGCCGGGCGGTCGTGGCGCTCGTGGGCGGTACGGTCCTGTTGGTGGGCATCGCCCTGGTGGTGCTGCCCGGACCGGCCTCGCTGGTGGTGCCGCTGGGCTTGGCCATCCTGGCTACGGAGTTCGTCTGGGCCCGTCGCCTGCTGACGCGGATTAAGGACAAGCTGGGCCTGTCCCGGTCTCAGGCGGACAGCGCGTCGGCGGCGCCGCCCGACGGCGAGGTATTGCCGGCCGACCCGCCGCCCACGGATGGCGTTCGCAACGCCAACGAGCCGCGGGCTTCCAGCCCGCGCGGTGTTACCTTGCGCGACGAAGGCTGATTCCCGCAGCGAGGGTGTCCCCCGGCCGCAACCCCAAAGGAATCCCACGCAGAGGCGCGGCTCCCCCCCTTGGGTGGCGGGGAAGGCCCGCGGCTCGTGGATACGCCCGCGTCAGCGCGGTTCGAGGGTGATGCGGATGCGTTCGCCGAAGGGGGTGCGCCCGCGGGCGGTCAGGTGGACGACCACGTCCATCGGCTCGGTCACAGCGTCGGCATCGCACAGCCGGGCCTCGCAGGTGATGGAGTCCGCATGCCCCACAGAGGCGGGCAGCGGCGTTGCGTGCGGGGTGCTTCCCGCCGTGACGATCTCCACCGTTCCGGGCCGACCGTTGGCCTCGGTCTCGTTGAGCCAGCGGGCCTCGCCGAGATTGGTCAGCGTGGCCCGAGCCAGCACCGCTTGGCCGGCCCGCACGGCGACGCGGTCCCCGCTGTGCACCTCGACCCACTGCCCGTCGGCATCGCGGATCTCGAAAAGATCGAACGCCCCGTCGAGGTACTTGGGCGGATTGGTGCCGTCGCAGGGCGTGTTGCCGACGGCGAGCAACGGACAGTCGGCGGAAGTCGTCCCGGTACCGCGGGTCCGCAGGCCCGGCGTGCGGCCGTCGGCGATGGCTTTCCAGAACTCATCCTGCACCGCGGTATAGATGCCGGAGATGCCGTCGGGGTGGCGGTCGCGGTCGATCTCGATCCAGTAGTCGGCGGGCTTGGGTGGCGGAGCGTCCAGAAACGCACCGGCCATTTCGCGGATGACCGCGGTGACGGGGCGATCGCTGCCGTCGGGGTTGATGACCCCGTAGTCGCTGTTCTCGCCGTAGCGGAACCCGCCGGGGTACCACCAGAAGAAGATGCCGTCGGCCCCGCTGCCGATGAACATGTGGTAGAGATCCTTGTAGAACTCTCCCTGGAAGGCGAGCCGCTGGGGCGAGTTGCGGAGGCGATCGATGTCCCAGGTGTGCACACCGGCCTCGGCCCAGACCACCGGCAAGCGCGGGGCCGCCCAGCGCCCGTAGGCCACCTGGAACCAACCCGGCTTGACCTTCTCCCAGTCGCCGATCCGCCCGTAGGCCTCCGGCTCGAGGATATCCACCGCCGCCGCGAGGTAGGGGAAGTCATAGGTGATCCGCCCGTCCCACCGGTAGGTGGGGTTGGTTGCCTCGCTCTTGCGGAAGCTGACCGGATGATGCGGATCGATGCCGAGCACCAGCCGCCGGGCCGCGCTGTATTTCTTGTACAGCAGCGTGTCCAGGAACCGCCGATACGCGGCCACCATCACCCGCCACGGGCCGTCCGTATCCACCTGGTGCGGTTCGGGATTGGTGATCGCCCCGGCCGACGTGCGCGGCACGGGGAAGCCCCAGTCGCGCTCGGCATTGGCGACGTTGCCGTACCGCTCCTCGATCCAGCGCGCCCAGTCCTGATCCCACACCACTCGCTCCTCGCGCAGGCCGAAACTCGGCTCCCAGGCCAGGTCGTAGGCGAAGACGGTGTCGTTCTCCGCCAGGCGAAGGTGCTCGATGATCTCGCGCATTTTCGGCCAGAGGAAGTTCATCGGCGTGCCCGGCCGCAGCGACAGGTTCGCCTTGAGCCCCAGCTTCTCCAGTCGCCGCAGCAGGTCCAGAAGGTTCTGATCGTGCAGCGACTCGTGGTAGACGAAGATACTGACCGAGTTGAAGCCCAGGTCGCGGACGTGGGCCAGGTCGCGATCGATGATCGCGGGGTCGTACGAGCGCCGCCCCAGCCAGTGCTCGAAGAATGGGCCGTCTTCCATGGCGATGCCCGAGGAGGGCATGTAGTTGATGCCGTGGGCCCGCCAGCGTTTCCCCTCGAGCATCAGCGCACCGTCCTTGACGGTCATGAACTGCTTGTGCTCCTTGGGCCGCCAGACGTGGACCTCGTGCTCGACGCGGTCCAGCATGCCCTGATCGGTACCGAGCTCCACGATGCAGCGGTATCCCTTGGCGGGCCAGCGGGTGGGGCGCCATTCCTCCTCGACCCGCTGCACCGTCTGGTCGGCGAAGCTCACCGGCCAAGTCTTGTCATAGACAAGCTCATCCCGATCGAGATCCATCAAGGTGATGCGGGCGGAGCAGTTCGTCGGCGGGGTGCGGCCGATGCTGAACGCCTGGACGCCCAGGCGAATAGGCTGGTCCTCGAAATAGGTGTAGTAGTTGGTGCCGCCATCGAGGATGAACACGCCGGTACGCATGCCCCCGGCAAGCCGCTCGATGCCGTTGAGGATCTCGTCATGCAGATACCACTCCACGTCGGCGATGCCGAAGGACACCCAGGCGCCGCCCTTGAAGGGGCCGTCGGCGTGGACCAGCCACGTCCCCGGGTGACCGCGCCACTGCCCCCGTGCGTCGCGAGCCGTCAGCAGCGGTATCCAGCGCCATGCCCGCCCTTTGTCGAACCCGCCGCCCTGCACCCGCGGGTGCGAAGCCCGGACCACGGAGGCCAGTTCCGACGCGGTCTCGACGTCCGTCACGTCGTGGCAATCGAAGAACTTGTAAGTCGGCGACAGCGTGTCGAGCACCGGCAGCGACCAGGCGCTGAGCAGCGGCTCGTACTCCGCGGTCCGCGGAGCGGTGCCCACGGGGCCGAGCCAGTATTCGTGCTTGCCGGGCACCAGGCTGACCGTATGGCTGACCGCCAGGCCGACGCGGAAGCGGCTGGCGTGCTCCGGCCGAAAGCGGTCGCGGCGGCGGGACTCGACGCTCTGCCAGAACAAAAAGTCCTCCGGGCCGAGCACGTACTGCTGCCACTGTTCGGTCAGCGACACGACCGCCAGCCAGCGGGAACCATCCTTCTCCGTCCACTCCAGGGAAAGCTGCGTGGTATTCGGCCCGCCCTTGGCCGAGAAGACCAGCAGGCTGTGGCCCTCGGGGTAAGGCTGCTCGATGGGCGGCGAGCCGAACGTGTCCCAGTTGTCGTAACCGCGATGGACCGCATGGAACGAGCGCAGGTTCGCGGTCGGTCCCTCAGCAACCGTCTCGTAGAGGGTCTCCCCATCGTTCGGACCACAAGAGCGCGTCCAGTCGCCGACGTCGGTCGGCTCGAAGCCAAACAGCACGTGCGGCGGCAACCGACCGGCGATCTGCCTCTGGTACTCCGCGCGCGGCAGCCAGCGGCCGTCCAGTTCGACCATGCGGTGCTGCCACAGCGGAGCCCGCAGCACGATCAGGTCGCCCCCCTGCCGGGCCCAACGGTCTACGTGAGGAGCGGTCTTGGCGGGCAGGTCCGCGCCGTTGGGGATGACCAGCAGGTCGAACCGTTCCGCATTGAACGCGTTCGCGTCGGCCAGCTCCGCCAGCCCGATCTGCGTGGTCTCGTACCCCGCCGCGGCGATCCGCTCAGCCAGGACGGCCAGCAGCTTCGCCTCGACGCCCTCCGCATCGCTGCGCACCAGCGCCGCCCGGGCCGGTGCCGCCCGCTCCGCCCGCTCCGCCGCGGCCACCAACGGCTGAGCCGATAACCCATTCATCAACAGAACCGCCGCCAGCCCGCCCGCCCAATATCGCGTCATCCCAATCGCCTCCTCATTCGTCACCGCGGTCGTTACGCCGGGGAGTAGCTTACCCGCTCAGGCCGACCGATTCGATGAGTATGACGAAACCCCAACGAGCCGCGGGGATCCATCTCAACGAGCCGCGGGCTTCCAGCCCGCGCGGTCCTTCGAAGGGGAGCAAGTTTCGCCGCGCCAGAAAAGACCGCGCGGGCTGGAAGCCCGCGGCTCGTTGGTGTTACCATCGTCGCGGTGACCGGATCAATCCGTTGAAGCAAAGTGGAATGTCCGAACGAGGACGCCTCGGAGACGCACGATGAAGGTTGTCGTAGGGATGGCAAGGTGGGGCCTGGTATTCATGGTGGCACTGGCGGCGTGTGCACCCTCGTCAGCGCGGAACGCCACCGCAGCGCCGGACGAACCGGCCGCTACCCCCGGCAAGCGAAGCTACGGCACCGTGGCGTCGTCCAGCAGTCTGGCCTCTCATGCGGGCTACGAGATCCTGCGGCAAGGGGGTAACGCGGTCGATGCGGCGGTGGCGACGGCCTTCGCGGAAGCGGTCACCTACCCGACCGCGGGGAACCTCGGCGGCGGCGGCTTCATGCTCATCTGGATGGCCGACGGCCGGACCGCCGCCATCGACTACCGCGAGATGGCCCCCGCCCGGGCGACGCGTGACATGTACCTGGATGATCGAGGCGAGATCATTCCCCAGGCCTCGACGGTCGGCTACCTGGCCGTGGGCGTGCCGGGCACCGTGGCCGGCTTGGCCATGGCCCATCAGCAGTTTGGCGTACTGAGCTGGGAGGCGGTGATCGAGCCCGCCCGCAAGCTCGCCGCCGACGGCTTCGTATTCCACGCGGCCCTGTCGGACTCGTTCAAGAGCAGCCGCCGCCTGCTGAGTCGCTTCCCGGAAAGCAACCGCATCTTCCTCAACGACGGCCGGCTGCACGAGGTCGGAGAAATCTTCCGGCAGCCCGAACTGGGCGACACGCTGGCTCGCATCCAGAAAGAGGGATGGCGCGAGTTCTACGAAGGTCGCACCGCGCAACTGATCGCCGACGACATGGCCCGCAACGGCGGCCTCATCACCCTGGACGATCTGCGCAACTACCGGGCCAAGCGGCGCGAGATGCTCCGCTCCACCTACCGCGGCTACGAGCTGCTCACCATGCCGCCGCCCAGCTCCGGCGGGATCGTGCTCATCGAGATGCTCAACATGCTGGAAGCGTACGATCTCCGCTCGCTGGGTCCGCGTTCGCCGGAGTCGCACCATCGGCTCATCGAGGTCATGAAGCGGGCGTTCGCCGACCGGGCGACCTTCTTCGGCGACCCGGATTTCGTTGCGGTACCCACCAAGGGGCTGACCGACAAGGGCTACGCCCGCGAGCTGGTGCGGACGATCGACCTGGCGCGGGCCACGCCGAGCCAACAGGTGCGGCCCGGCAACCCGCTGCCCTACGAGTCGCCCCAGACCACGCACTTCTCCGTCGTCGACGCGGCCGGCAACGGCGTCTCCAACACCTACACGCTCAACACCGGGTACGGCAGCGGCATCACCGTCCCCGGCGCGGGCTTTCTACTCAACAATGAGATGGACGATTTCACGAGCAAGGTCGGGGCGCCCAACGTGTTCGGGCTGATCCAGGGCGAGGCCAACGCCGTCGAGCCGGGCAAACGCCCGCTCTCCTCGATGACCCCGACGATGCTGCTCAAGGACGGCAAGCTGGCCCTGCTGCTGGGCAGCCCCGGCGGGCCGACGATCATCAACTCCGTGCTGCAGGTGCTGGTCAACGTGATCGATCATGACCTGCCGCTGGCCGCCGCCGTGGCCGCCCCCCGTTTGCACCATCAG
>CAZEEJ010000012.1:0-50632 GCA_964511155.1 uncultured Planctomycetales bacterium
GGGAAGCGGACCCGACCGCCGCGGACGGTCCCGCCGGCCGCTGGGCTGTGGCGAGCATTCCCGTCGCCCGGGGCAACGACTGGAACACGCTGTTGACGCACACCTCGCAGATTCGCGAGATCATCGTCCTGGACGCGGCCTCGACCGAGCGGCCGGTGGTGGACATGACCGCAGTTCTGCGCGCGGCGCGCCGGCGCGGGGCCGACCTGTGCTTCGCGTACGGAGTCACCTGTGATGATCCCCAGGGCTACCGCATGGTGGGCCTGCTTTATGACGCCGCCGGTTTCCAGCCGATCGCTACGGTACGTGCCGAGGCCGGGCCGAGCGATTTCGTGACGTCGACTCCGGACCGCCACGACACCGATCTGCGCCACCGCGACGCCGCCTATCTGTGCGCACGCAAGCTGCAGGCCCATCTGCGGGATTGCCTGCTCGAACTGGTCGCCCGCGACGATCCCGCCGCGACACAGCCCAGCCCCTGGGCAGAAAGCCCGCCACCGGCCGAATTCATCATTCTTCCCTCCGGCGTGCGCTGAGCAGGCGCGAGCAGCGCGGTTCGAAGACAAACAGCGATGCGGGCGGTGTCCGCGGCGGTGTCCGCGGCGTTGCCCGATTGCGCGGCTTCCGCTACAAAGCGGCCATGCACACCGAACGAACCAGGCTGCTGCTGGGCCACAGCCCCGATCCCGATGACGCCTTCATGTTCTATGGCCTCGCGCGGGGGCTGATCGATTCGGGACGCTGGGATTTCGAGCACGTTCTGCAGGATATTCAGACGCTCAACGAGCGGGCCCTGCGCGGCGAGCTGCACATCACCGCGATCAGCATCCACGCCTACCCGTACGTGGCCGACCGCTACGCCCTGACGAACTGCGGGAGCAGCATGGGCGACGGGTACGGCCCGCTGGTGGTCACCCGCGAGCCGATGGAGTGGCCGGACCTGCGCGGCCGACGCATTGCCATCCCCGGGCGCATGACCACGGCGTTCCTCGCCCTGAACCTGCTGCTGGGCCGTGATTCGTTCGAGCACGAGATCGTGCCCTTCGACCGCATCCTCGATCACGTCGCCGCCGGCGGGGCCGACGCCGGCCTGGTCATCCACGAGGGGCAGCTTACCTACCAGCGTCAGCGGCTGGAGCCGGTCATCGACCTGGGCGCGTGGTGGAAGACCGAGACCGGTCTGCCGCTGCCGCTGGGAGGCAACGTCATTCGCCGGGACTTGGGCGACGAGAACATGCACCGCATCGCCGCGATTCTGCAGAACAGCATCCGCTATTCGCTGGAGCATCGCAGCGAGGCGGTAGCCCACGCCCTGGCCTACGCCCGGGACATGGGCACGGAGCTGGCCGACCAGTTCGTCGGCATGTACGTCAATGACTGGACGCTGGATTACGGCGACATCGGCCGAGCGGCGGTGCGCGAGCTGCTCAAGCGCGGTCACGAGGCCGGCCTCGTCCCCGCCGTCGAGACGATCGACTTCGTGTGAGGCATCCAAATTGACCGCATGGAAATCAAAGAGCCGCGGGCTTCTAGCCCGCGTGGCGCCGGTCCGTAAAGTAAGCGCTGTTCTCGGTCAAAGAACCGCGCGGGCTGAAGCCCGCGGCTCGTTAATCGGCAACGACCAGTCGAAGCGAATAGGATGTTTACGCTTCCGGCCATGCGCGCGGGCCGACGCTGACCAGCAACCCCTCGCCGGTGATCGGGAACTGCTGCAAGTACGCGCGGATGGAATCGTGGGACACGCGTTCGACCTCGGCGAGGCGTGCCTCCGCCGACCGCGGCTGACCGTGGTATTCCACGTCGTCGGCGATCTGCCCCAGCCGGTAGAAGGGCGCCTCGGCCTCGACCGCCAGGGACGTGCGCCGCAGGTTCTTCACCCGCTGGACCTCCTTGGGCTCCGGCCCCTGTTCGACCAGCGTTCGGGCCTCCTGCCGCATGGCCTCGAGCACCCGCTCGCAGTTGGCCGGCTCGCACAGGGCATACATCACCATCAGGCCGAAGTCGCCGTACTCCTCGCGAAACACCGCTGCCTGCGTGCTGAGCCCCTTCTGCATGATGTTCCAATAAAAGCGCGAATTGGCACCGCCCAGAATGGCCGCGACCGACTCGGCGGTCTCGTTGAGTTCATGCGTGCCCGACGCCGCCGGGAAGGCCAGCACCACCGCCTGCTGGTGAAAACGCTCGAGCACGCGGTGGACCACCCCGCTGCGCAGCACCGGTGCCGGCCCGCGCGGGTCGGCCTCCACCGCCTCCCAGCCGCCGCACACCCGCTCCGCCATCGCCGCCACTTCGAGCGGATCGACCCGGCCGGCCACGATCAGCACCAGGTTCCCCGGCGAATACCGCGAGCCGTGGTACGCCCGCATCTGCTCCACCTTCAGCCCGCGGATCGTCTTTTCGTACCCCAGCACCGGCCAGGCCAGCGGGCTGTCCGGGCAGATCGTCTCGTACAACAGGTCGTAGGCGTTCGAGCTCAGGTCGTCGCCGGACATGGCGATCTCTTCGAGCACCACCTGCTTCTCGACGTCGAACTCCCCGGCGGGCATCGTGGACCGCATCATGTCCGCCAGCAGATCCAACTGCCGCTCCAGCTCCTCGGTGCGCACCCAGCCGTAGTAGAACGTGCGGTCCTTGCTGGTGAACGCGTTGTACTGCGAGCCCATCTCGTCGAACTCGATGTTGATCCGCTGCCAGTCACGGCGTGCGGTCCCCTTGAAGCACATGTGTTCCAGAAAGTGGGACACGCCCGCGAGGTCGGCCCGCTCATCGCGCGCCCCGGTGCGCACCAGGAACCCGCAGGCCGCCGAGGGCACGTGCGGCATGACCTCGATCACCACGGTCAGGCCGTTGGACAGACGCAATTGTACGAATCGGCTTGTAGACATCGCACCCCTATTCCGCCTGCAAGTCCCGCGGGCCGAGCGTCACCACGCTCAAGCGGTCGCGCGGGTGGACCGCCAGGTACTGACGCACGTCGTCCGCCGTGACCGCCTCGACGCGGGCCACCTTCTCCGCCAGCGGCACCGGTCGTCCATAAAAGAACAGGTCATCGGCCAGCCGCGAGGCCCGCGACCGGGTCACGTCCCCCCGGGTCTGCACCTGGCTGACGATCCCGATGATCGCCCGCTGCACCTCGTCGGCGGTCAGATCCTCGGACAGCCGGTTGATCTCCCGCAGCAGCGTCGCATACGTCCGGTCCAGGTTCTGCGGCGTGGTCGAAGCCCCCAGATGCACCATCCCCCCGCGACGCGGATAATCGGCCCAGGCACTCACCCAGTACGCCAGCCCCTGCTTCTCGCGAACCTCCGTCCAGAGCCGGCCGCTCATCCCCCCCGAGAGCACTCCCAAGGCGACCAGCTCCACGGCATGGTCGGCGTCCGTTACCCCGGCTCCGGGAAAGCACATCACCACTTGCTCCTGCTCGAGCTCCTTCGCATGGTGCGTCCGGCCGGGCGTGAAGCACACCGGCAGCTCGGGCCGGCGATCGCCGTCGGCCGTCGATCTCGTAAACCCCGCGAACGCCCGCTCGAACAACTCTGCCACGCGATCCGGCTCGACCGGCCCCGCCACCGCCGCCAGCATCCGGTCCGCCGCGAAGAACCGCTCCCAGTGCTCGACCACCTGGTCGCGCCCGATCCGATCGAGCGTCGCCGGTTCCCCCAGCACATGCCGACCCAACGGCTCGCCGTACGCCTGCCGGCTCAGCAGCTTCCTGGCCAAATCCAGCGGCTCGTCATCCAGCGCCGCCAGCGCCTGCCGGCTCAACTCCACCGCCACCGCACACGCATCCTGCGGGAAGGTCGGCGTCCGCAGCATCTCCGCGTGCAGGTCCACCGCCTCTTCCATAAACTCCGGCAAACACAGGCAGGAGAACCCCGCCGCCTCGCGGCCCGCGCGGGAACCGTGCGACGCCCCGATCACGTCGAACGCATCGTTGAGCGCCCGGCCATCGCGCTTCGCCGTGCCCTTCACGATGGCCTCGTCCAGCACATGGGCCACGCCGAGGCAGTCCGGGCGCTCGAGGGCATACCCGGCCAGCACGCGAAGCTCCATCGCGGCCACCGATCGGCCGGGAATCACCATCACCGCCAGCTCGATCCCGCACTCCAGCCGGCGGTGCTCGACCCGCTCCTCGAACATACTCATGATTCGTCACCTGGCTGCACCGGGGTGCCCAGACGCGGGCAGATTGCCGAAAGCTTCGCCGCCAGCAGGGTCGCGTCGGCCGCCTCCACGTTCAGCCTCAGCACCGGTGCCGTGTTGCCCTGCCGCAGATTGAACCACCAGTCCCCATACTGCGCCGTGATGCCGTCCAGGTAATCGATCTCCGCATCGTGGTAGGCATCCGCCAACTGTTCGATCGTCCGCTGCGGGTCGTCCGAGCGGAAGCTCAACTCCGCCGACTTGGCGTACCGCCGCAAGGGAGCGATCAGTTCCTTGAGCGGCTGGCCCGCCTGTCCCAGCAGGTTCACCATCGAAGCGAACGCGATCAACCCCGAGTCGCAGCACCAGTTGTCCCGAAAGTAGAAGTGCCCGGTCAGCTCTCCGCCGAACGCCCCCTTCGTGTCCAGCAGGGCCTTCTTGATAAACGGAGCCCCGCACCGCTCGCGGCGAGGCACCCCCCCGACCTTCCGCACCTCCTCAGCCACCACCCGCGAGCAACGCACGTCGTAGACGATCGTCGCCCCGGGAAACTCCCTCAGGAAGTGGCCGGCGAACAAGGCCGCCGCCAGGTCCCCCGCCACCGGCTGCCCTTCATGATCCACGAACACGCACCGGTCCGCGTCGCCGTCAAAGCACACGCCCAGAGCGGCCTTCGACCGGATCACCCGGTCCCGCACCTGGCTGAGGTTCTCCTCCACTTGCGGGTCGGGGCCGTGGATGAACTCCCCGTTGTGCTCGAAGTTCAGACGGACCACGTCCAGCCAGTCGAGGTCGCCAAAGGCCAGGGCAAACGCCCGGCCGGCCATCCCGTTCGACGCGTCCACCACCACCCGCAACGGCTCCTCCGGGGTGAACGGCACGTCGTCCTCACGCAGGAAACTCCGCACGAAACCCCGATAAGACTCCGTCAGGTCCGCCTGCTGCAGCTCCGCCACTTGGACCGTCGTATGCCGCAGCGTGTTTCTGGCGATCTTGCTGATCTTGGTCAGCCCCGTATTGACGCTCACCGGTCGGGCCTTCTGCCCGCAAATCTTGAACCCGTTGTACGCCGGCCCGTGGTGCCCCCCCGTCACCTGCACCCCACCGCAGCACGTCAGCCGGTTGACCGCGAGGCAGAGCTGCGGCGTGTCAATCAGCCCCAGGTCGATCACCGGCGAGCCCCCCGCCCGCAAGCCGTCCATCAACGCGTCCGCCAGAGGCCGACTGCTCTTGCGCATGTCCCGGCCGACCACCACGGCCGACTTGTCCGTCCGGCTACGGTCGTAGCCCCGCAACTCCGAACGCAGGAACTGAGCACTCGCCTGCCCGATCCGCCAGGCGGCGTCCAGGTCCAGCGGGTCGGGATACCGACCGCGCACATCATAGGCGGTGAACAGCGACTCGATCAGGTCCACCCGCGATGGTGCCGCAATCGCCGGCCGATTGGCTGCCGTCGCCCGGCCCGCATCCCCCTGCGACGCCGCCGGCACCGGCTTCACCGCCTCCTGCCCCGCGCCGGACTTCGCCGCCGCACGTTCATCGTCGTTGAACTGGCAACCCTTACACTTGGGAAAATTGGTCCGCCGCCGCCCCAGGCAGACCGCGTTCGAGATCCGTATCCGCTCCTCGCCGGGGCAGTACCGATAGTACGCGGTTGATTCTTGCGGATTGGATGACACGCCTGACCTCAAGCCCATGACCTTCTGCCCCCCCGCGTCATCTTACACGAAACCTCAACCGGGGTCAGCCGGGTGGCCCCGACGCGTTTGACACCGCTACCGGCCCCATTAGAATGGCCGCAACATACGTTGGCGAGACAACCGCAGTGTAGGCCTGCCGACGGAACGGGGCGCCTTCAGGGCGCCCCCGGCCCCGACTGACTTCGAGGAGTGCCCATGCCTTTCCGTGGATCGTCTGATGGGCGGATCCGGTGGCTGGCCGTCGCCGCCATCCTATTGGCCGGCGGGTGCGATGCCACGACCCGACAGGAGAGCCCCGCCACCGCCCAGCAACCCGCCGCCGTGCGGGCCCGCCAGCTCGCCGCCGCCCGGCTTGCCCGGCAGGAAGGCGACAGTGCCACGCCCCAACCCGAACTGCAAGCCCGGCCCGTAGGCCCGACCGACACCGTACCGGCCGGCGCCGCCGAGGACATCGGCGGCCAGATCCCCGACCCGCGCGACATCCAGGCCACCCTCGAACATGACCGCGACGAGGAACTCGCCCTCATCGAGCAGCGCCCCCTGACCCCGGAAGTCAGAGAACGCGAACGCCAGGAGATCGCCGCCCATTACGCCCGCCGGATCGAACGCATCGTCGGCCGGACCGCCGCCATCCACCGACCCAACCAGACCGAACTCAGCCTCACCGATGCCATTCGCCGCACCCTGCTCAACAGCTACGCCCTGCAGGTCCAGGCCTACAACCCCGCCATCGACGCCACCCGCATCGTCGAGGCCGAGGCCCAGTTCGACGCCGTCTACTTCGCCAACCTCAACTACAACAAGCAGGACCGCCCCACCGCCTCGCAGTTGATGAGCAGCCTCACGGATACGCGCGTCTTCGAGACCGGCGTGCGCAAGCTGCTGTCCACCGGCATGCAGGTCCAGGCCAGCTACGCCATCAGCCGAACCTACACGAACCTCGCCTTCGCCACCCTCAACCCCTCGTATTTCAACAGCTTCGTCGTCGAGTTTCGCCAGCCCTTCCTCCGCGGCTTTGGGCTCGACTACAACCGCTCGCAGATCGAGATGCAGAAGCTCAACCGCATGATCAGCGTCGAGCGGTTGCGCCGCGAGATCCGCGAAACGGTGTTCAACGTCGAGCAGGCCTACTGGACGCTGCTTCAGGCCCGGCGGTCGGTGACCGTCTCCGCCCGACTGCTCACCGACCTCGAGACCATTCTCGATTGGCTCGTGCAGCGCAAGGAGGCCGGGTACGACGTCTACGGCGTGCAGCTCAACCTCACCGTGAGCCGCATCGAGCAACGCAAGGTCGATTTCATCCGCCGCTGCAACGACGTGCGCAACGCCGAGGACGCCCTCAAAACGCTCATGAACGATCCCGACCTCAACCTGGCTGATAACGCCGAGATCGTTCCCATCGATGCCGCCTCGCTCGAACCCGTCGTCCTCGATGAGCTGGGCGAGATCTCCGCGGCCCTTTCGCACCGATCCGAGCTCCACGAGGCCCGACACACCATCGAGCAGGCCCAGTTGGCCGTCGGCGTCGCCAAGAACCAGGCCATGCCCCGGCTCGACGTCCTGTTCCGCTACGTGATCGATGGGCTCGGCCCGCATTGGTACGGGGCCTTCAGCCAGTTGAGCGAGAATGACTTCAACGAGTACGTACTGGGCATCGAGTTCGAGTGGCCCATCGGCAACCGCGGTCCCGAGGCCGCCGTCCGCCGGGCACGCCTGCAACAAGCCCAGGCCATCGCCGCCCATCGCGGCCAGATCGAGAACGTCGTCCGCGAGGTCAAGCAGGCCATCCGCGATCTGCAGACCAACTACGAGCAGATCGGGCCCAGCCTCCAGGCCTCCCGGGCAACCCGGGATCAACTGCGGGCCACCAAGGCACGACAGGAGCGGCTCGATCCGCCGTCCTTGCAGGTTGAGCTCGACGCCCACGAGGCCTTGGCCGCCTCGCGCGACTCGCTCCTCCAGGTGCTCGCCAACTACAACATCGCCCTGACCAACCTCGAACGACGCAAGGGCACCCTCCTGCACTACAACAACATCGCCATCCGCGGGCTGGACAACGAGAAGTACCAAGCCCCCTACCGTCCCGCCGGCGGCCCCTGAGCCGCTTGCGGCTTCGCACGACCAGGACCAAGGGCACGACCAGGACCAAGGCAACTTGTTGCCGTTCGTCGCCTACGTCCGGACACGTCCATCAACAAGTTGACTCGGTCCTTCGCCCCCTGCCCTTTCGCCCCCCCATCCCGTAAAATGCCCCGTACGACGGGAGGCGTACTCCCGGCGCCCGCGGCTCGTAACCCCGCAGGATTCCCTGGCATGGCCGACAACCCCGCCACCCCCACCGACGCCCTCGGCCCCCTCTTCGCCGACCATCCGCGCAACTGGCAGCACAACCTCTACGTCTACCCCGTCATCAGCCGGCGCAGCGGCGGGCTGTCCCTCGGCGTCAACCTCAACCCCGACAAGGCCTGCAACTTCGACTGCGTCTACTGCCAGGTCGATCGCTCCGTGCCCCCCGTCGTCCGCCGCGTCGACCTCGAACGCCTGGCCCTGGAACTCGACACCATGGTGCAGTTGGCCCTGACCGGCGAACTCTTCGCCGAGGGCCCATTGGCCCGGACGCCCCCTTCGCATCGCGTGCTCCAGGACATCGCCTTCTCCGGCGACGGGGAGCCCACCACCTGCCCGCAGTTCCTCGACGCCGTGCGCCTGGCCGCCGACGTTCGCCGTCGCCACCGGCTCGACCCTGCCCGGCTCGTGCTCATCACCGACGCCGCCTACCTGCACCGGCCGGCGGTCCGCGACGCGCTCGCCGTCCTCGACGCCAACCACGGCGAGATCTGGGCCAAGCTCGACGCCGGCACCGAAGCCTACTTCCGACTGGTGAACCGACCCAACGTCAGCCTGCAAGCGGTGATCGACAACATCACCGAAGCCGCCCAGGTCCGCCCGCTCGTGATCCAATCGCTCTGGATGAACGTGCACGGCCAGCCGCCGCCGGATGCCGAGGTGGACGCCTTCGCCGACCGCTTGAAGGAGATCATCGCCCGCGGCGGACGCCTGAGCCTCGTGCAGGTCTACACCATCGCCCGGCGCACGGCCGAGCCTTTCGTCACCCCGCTCGACGAGTCCCGCCTCCGCCGCCTCGCCGACCGCATCCACGCGCTCACCTCCCTGCCGGTGAGTATGTACGCGTGAGCGACTCGCCGTTCACCCGCCAGTCTGTTCGAATAGGGCGTAACTCGCCCTTCACGGACGAAATGACCAATGCCCAAGACCCAATGACCAATCAAGCCCGAAGCCCGAATGTCGAATGTCGAATGGGGGATAATCTCGGTCGCGGTCACCGGTTCGGGTTTCGGACTTCGTCATTGATTGGTCATTGGGCCTTGGGCATTCGCCATTCTGCTCGATGAATCGAGCAGACGGCGAGCGTTACGCGCGTTCGAACACCTTGAGCGTCTGGATCACGTGGTCCTGTTGCTCGCGGCTCATCTCCGGATAGATGGGCAGCGAGAGGACTTCGCCCGCGGCCTGCTCGGCCACCGGACAGGCCCCCGGCCCATATTTCAGATACGCGAAGCAGGGCTGCAGATGCAACGGCAGAGGGTAATAGACGCCCGAGCCCACACCGGCGTCCCCCAGAAAACGCTGCAAAGCGTCCCGCCGCCGAGTCCGTACCGTGTACTGGTGGTAGACGTGCTCGCAATCCGCCCGGGTCACGGGCAACTCCAGGGAAGTCTCAGCCAGTTCCTGCCCATATCGGGCCGCGTGTTGCTGCCGGGCCTTCGTCCAGCCCGCCAGCCGTTTCAGCTTCACCCGCAGGACCGCCCCCTGGATCCCGTCCAGCCGGAAGTTGCCCCCGATGAAATGGTAGTAGTATCGTGGGTTCTGCCCGTGATCGCGCATGAACCGCAGCTTGTCCGCCAGGGCATCGTCGTTGGTGACCACCATGCCGGCGTCGCCCATGGCCGACAGGTTCTTCGTCGGATAAAACGACAACGCCCCCGCCACGCCGAAGCTGCCCGCCGGCCGCCCGCCGTAACGCGCCCCGATCGCCTGGGCCGCATCCTCGATCACCGCCAGCCCGTGCCGCTCGGCCAACGCCATGATCGATTCCATGTCCGCGCACTGACCGTACAGATGCACCGGGATGATCGCCTTGGTGCGTTCCGTCACCGCCCGGGCCGTCGCATCCGGATCCAGATTGAACGTGTCCGGCGACACGTCCGCGAAAACCGGAGTCGCGCCCACGCGCGCCACGCACCCCGCCGTCGCGAAGAAGGTGAACGTGGGGACGATGACTTCGTCTCCCGGCCCGATGCCCAAAGCCATCAGCACCGCCAGGATCGCGTCCGTCCCGCTACTCACCCCGATGCCCTGTTTTGTGCCGCACACCGCCGCCACTTCCTGTTCGAGCGCGACCACTTCAGGCCCCAACACGTACTGCCGCGTGTCGAGCACGCGGTCGATGGCCGCGCGAACTTCCGCTTCCACTTCGCGATACTGCGCCGCTAGATCAAGCAGAGGAACTTTCATGGGCGACAGTATGGCTGCCACCGCATCACGCGGCAAGTGCGCCGCTTGCGGCTTCGCACGAACACGAGAAGACCGCCGCGCGCCGCTTGCGGCTTCGCACGAACACGAATCGACTGTCGCATCGCCCCCGCGCCGCGCCCATAAAAAAAACTTCCGGGCTAGGACAAGTCCTATCCCGGAAGTGCGCCACGGCTAAGACAGCCGAATTCCGATTTCCCCTGCCCGTTCGTGCGAGCTCACGTCCCCCGCTCGATCCCTCCAGATACCTGAACTCGCGTTCCTCAGGCCGTCTCCACCTGCCAGCGAATATAGCACGTGCCGAACGGGCCTGTCAATAAATGCATCGACCAAAGCCCCGGGGATCGTGAATATCTTAATATCATATATTACAACGAGTTACAACCTATCGGCGTTTACCGTTTCGCTGATCGAGACGCAACTCGCGCAGGCACCGAAGCTTGTCATCCATATGAAAATCTCACAATTTTTTGGCGAGCCAAACAGCGCCATAATGCCCTATTATGGGTACTACAGTGGCCGTTCCGTGATTCGCGTTCCCCGGGCCCGGCGGCCCCGCCCGTGGCATACAGTATGTGGTATATTGGTGTGCGGTAGGCCCCAGAGGTGGACGACGTGAGTGATCCAGTCCAGATCGCATTGGCCATCATCCGTCACCAGGGTCGCTGGCTGGTCAGCCGGCGGGGGGCGGGGCGCGTTTTTGCCGGCCTCTGGGAGTTCCCCGGCGGGCGGGTCGAAGGTGCGGAAACTCCCGCTCAAGCCGCCGTGCGCGAGACACGGGAGGAAACCGGTCTGCAGGTCGAGGCCACAGAGGACCTGGGTTGCGTGCGGACGGCGCACGCCGGCCGGGTTTTCGCGATGCACCTCATCGCCTGCCGCGTGGTCGACGGAAAAGCGGCGGCTTGCTCACCGGCGGTGGATGAGATCGCGTGGGTCACGGACGACGAACTGCGGGCGCTGCCCATGCCACCGGCCAATCAGCACATCCTGGCGCGAATCCTGGAAGGATGCTCGGACGTCTGAGCGCGCACTCACGGAGCGACGGCGGGTGCCGCCAGCTTGGCCAACGTGGTGTTGATCTTCTCCGCCAGCGTCTGGGCGGTGAACGGCTTGACCACGTAGTTGCTTACGCCGGCCTGGATCGCCTCGATCACCCGGCGCTTCTCCGCTTCGGTCGTGACCATGATCAACGGCAGTTGCTTGTCCGTCTCCCGGATCTTGCGGACCAGCGTGATGCCGTCCATGTTCGGCATGTTCCAGTCCACGAGGACCAGATCCGGCTGCGTCTGGCTGATGGCCACGAGGGCCTCGACTCCGTCGGCCGCTTCCACGATGTCGTGGTGGCCAAGCTGAGTGAGGACGTTCCTCTGGATATTCCGGATAGTTCTGGAATCGTCTACCAGCAGGATCTTCATGGTTCATCGACTCCTGATCATCTTGAAGCCGCGTCTCCCGCGGTCAGGCATGGAGAGCGGCATTGGCTTCCATCGGCCGGGTGGCGTGTATCCGGTCCGTCACCATCACCACTTCAACGGTGAAGCGGCCCAGTACCGAGTCGCACGGCAGGGCCAGCCGGCGCGCCAGCCGCGATTGCGAGATCGCGTGCTCCTTGCCGACCACCACGCTGGGCAACGAAATAGCCAGGTTCATCCCCTGGATATTCGCCTTGGCGTGGCCGGCAACCATGTTGGCCAACTCGCCCAGCGCGTCTGAAAAGTCGGGGTGGGTCTCACTCAATTCCACGCCGGCAAACTTGCTGGCGGTGCTCACCGAGGTCGCCAGCGGGAACGACAGCACGACGCACCCGGTCGCATCACCCGACAGGCCGATCACGGCCGAGACGTCGGCAAAGCACGCGTCCCGATCCTTGAGCAGCGGCTTGCTCACGAACTCCTCCGTACCCAGCATCGTCTTGAAAACGTGCTTCACCGAGGCAATGAAGGGGTTGATGTAGCGCACATCCATGAAAGTAGCCCCGTTTGTTCGTCGTCCTTCGCCAGCTTCGGGTGTCGGCCACTACCCAATGGCCGCGGCTGCTTGGTGGGTGTATCGGTTGCTTGACGCCGGCGCTCAACTTGCGGGCATTTCCAAAAACGAGGTGGCCATGCCCAAAAAGGGCTGAGTGCAGGAGGCAGGCCGGTTTGGGCGACCGATAAACAGAAGCGGTAACCGTTCACGACGGTTGCACGAAGCGTTGGTAACCCGCGCCGAACGCAAAGTGGAACAACATGCGTTATTCGTTCAGAGCGAGAGCAGGAACTCGACCAGGTCGTGGATCTGCTCGGGGGTCAGCTCGTTGACCGCGCCGTGGGTGGCGCCGTGCTTGCCCTCTTCGAGCAGTTCGCGAAGCGTCACGTACCGGCCGTCGTGCATGTAGGGGGCGGTACGCCAGCACTCCATGAGTGTCGGCGTATCGAACTCGTCCGTCTGGTCATAAGCGCCGCGTGACTGAACGTCGTACGGCTTCAGATCGGTATACCTCGGCACCGGGTGGCAGACCCCGCAGCCAACTTGTTCGTCGAAGAACAGTCGTTCGCCGCGTCGAGCCGATTCACTCGGTTCGCCATTCTGAAAATGCGGGCTGGGCACCGGCGCAAGCGCTTGCAGGTAGGCGTCGATCGCGTCCGCATCGGATTCCGGCCGAACGGTGAACTGAATGTGGAGCATGCCGGCGCGCACGGCCTCTTGCGCCGAGGGGCGCACGCCCAAGGCCATCGCCGGCGGCGTGTCGTGCGCCATCAACATGCTTCGCGTGTTCTTGGGATTGCCCAGGCCGTCGTTGATCAGGTCCCAGTTCAGCCCGTCCACCCGAGCATCGGGGTGACAGCTCGCGCAGCTCTGCCAGTTTTGCAGACACAGGTCCGCGCTGTGGAACAGCATTTCGCCGCGTCGCCGTTGGGTCATCGGTGTCGGCGGGGTGAGCGCGATCTGTCGGGCCGGCGCGTTCGCCGCGACCGGCAGCATCACCACCCCGAGGGTGTCGGAGAAGTACTCGCAGACGTATGCCCGCTCGCCCTGCACGGCGACGCCTCGCGGCCCGACGCCGACCAGCGGCACGCGCCGCCGCAGACCGGTCGAAAACGTCAGATCGTCGCGCACGGCCACGTGCGAGGACGCCCCGTCCCCACCGTCGTAGGGGTGATTCGCCGGAAGAGGCGCCGACCGCAACGCCAGTTTGGCCAGCATCGCCGGCGCATCGATCACGCTCAGTTCGTTCGTCCCGGCATGGCTCACACAGATGCGCGTGCCGTCCGCCGACGTGGCCACGCCCCAGGGATTGGCCGCGCCGCGAGAGAGCTCATCGAGCAGCACCGTGCCGAGGTGCCTCTTCGTGGCACCGTCGAGGATGCTGAGGGCGTTGGTGTTGATCCAGCCGCGTTCCACCTGCGTGGTCGGTAGATGGTATCGCGAGAGGATATGCGTCACGTAGACGTGCTTTCCATCAGGCGATGCGCAAAGCCCGCGGACGCTCGTGCTGCCGTCCGGCAGCCGGATCGTCGCCGTTTCGTGCGTTCGGGCATCGATGGCCGTGACGACCGCTGAGACGATTTCCGCATTGGCCGGATCGGCGGGCAGCAGGTTGGCCACGTACACCGTGCGACCGTCGGGGGTCACCACGGCGGCGATGGGTTCCCGCGTGACAGGCACGCGAACCAACTCCCGCGCACCGGCGACGTCGATCACGGACACATCATGGTTGAAGCGGTTACACACGTATAGTCGCGTGCCGTCGGGGCTGAGGGCGGGGCCGGTCGGCGTATGCCCGACGGGAAGTGAGCTCCGCGTTTTCAGGGAGCGTGTGTCGATGATTTGCACGGTGCCTCGGGGGCCGCCGCAGGTGACGTAGAGGATTGCTCCGTCCGGTGAAAGCACCAGCCCGGTCGGCGGCGCCGGCATGGCCAGGGTGCGTACCGGCTCGCCGCGATCGATGTCCACCACCGAGATCCCGTTGGCATCCTGGGCGGCGACGTAAACGATTCTTCCGTCGGGCGACACCGTCACCGCAACGGGGCCGTGGTACGCCGGCGCGTCCGCGGGATCGGCGTACGCCGGCCCAGCCGCTACGGCGAGAAGACAGACCTGCACAAGCCACCGACGATTCATACCGCACCTCGTTGCGAGGGGAACCTTTCCCGCTCTGGTCAAGCCGGCGTGCCCAGGCTCTCCACGTCGTTGCGTATCCGCCGCAGCGTTTCCGGTGAAAGCTCGATGTTGCCGGCGGCCGCGGTCTCGACGATCTGCTCGGCCCGCCGGGCACCGCACAACACGTGCGTCACGCCTGGTTGTGACGCGGTCCAGGCAACGGTGAGCTGCGCCAACGTGCAGCGATAGGTTTCCGTCAGGTCTTTCCATCCCGCCAGCATCGCCAGGATGCGCGGCCGGTTCTCCAGCTTGAACCAGGGGAGCCAGTCCGTGTTGCTGCGGCACTCCTTCTCGCCGAACTTGCGGTCCATGCCGACTTTTCCGGTGAGCAGACCCTGTTCGAGCGACATGTACGTCAGCGTGGCGAAACCCTGTGCCCGGCAGAAGGGCAGGATGTCCTTCTCCGCGTCGCGAGCCAACATGCTGTAGCGGAACTGATCGCTGACCACGTCGCCGCAACGTACGTTTTCCTGCAATTCCTCGATCGAGACATTCGACACGCCGATCGCGCGGATCTTGCCCTGTGCCTTGAGCGCCATCAGGCAGGCCATGGTGTCGCAGATCGGCGTCTTGTCGGGCTCGACCGCCGGCCAATGGGTCTGGTAGAGGTCGATGCGATCGGTGCCCAACCGCTGGAGGCTTCGCTCGATCTCCTCGCGGATCGTCTCCGGGCGCAGGCATCGCCGTACCATGTGGCCGTCACGCTCATAGAAAGGCGACCCGCGATCGTCCTGCCACCAGAGGCCGCACTTCGTCGCGACGATCACCTGGTCGCGACGGTCCTGAATCGCCTGGCCGACGATCTCTTCGCTGAGTCCCAAGCCGTAACACGGCGCGGTATCGATCAGGTTCACGCCGGCGTCGAGCGCCGCGTGGATGGCGCGGACCGACTCACGGTCGTCGGGCCGCTGCCCCCAGAACTCGCCGCCGCCGGTGACCCAGGTGCCCAAGCCGACCACGGATGCTTCCATGCCCGATTTGCCGAGAGGTCGATAACGCATGGTTTTGCGTGCTCCTTTGCGATGTTGAGGCTTTCGTGCGTTCGCTACGGCCGGTCGAGCGTCGCGATATCCCGTCGCGGTTCCGCCCACGTCCGCGCGACGGCCGCCGTCACCAGCTTCAGCAGGTGCGCATAATCCTCGTCGTCGGTGTTCTCGTAAACGGCCGTCCGGCAGGCACCGGTCCCGCCGTCGGTCTTGGCCAGCGGTGCCGTCAGGAACAGGCTGTCCTCGGGTTGCCGGATGTCGATCCAGCCCGAATGCGACACGTTCTCCGGCGCGTGGCAACCGGCACAGCGCCGGCTGTGCACGGCGGTGATTTCCCCCTGCAGCGCCGCGTCGCGCGGCAGGTCGTACGGCATCTGCTTGGGCCGCTTGTTCACGAAGCCGTCGTGATAGGGAGCGTTGGCGTCGATCCACGTCACCAGTCGCCGCCACTCTGCCTCGCTCAGCGTGGCCCGCTTGCTGCACGCCCCGTCGCGAAGCACCGCGACGATCTTGCTCTTGTGCGAACCGAAGGCCATCGGTTCGGAGATCGCCGCGTCGCCGTCCAGGGCGGGTGAACAGGCCACGAGTTGGTGTGCGAGCAGGGTGTCAAAGCACCGGTTCGCGCCATACCCGGGCACGCCCTCCGACGGCATGCAGCAGTACTGGTGGGTGGTCAGTCCGCCGGCGAAATCCAGGCCGCCCGCGGGCTTCAGGCCGCCGTGACAATCCACGCAATGACGATCGAAGATCGGCTGGATGTCGCGCAGAAAGCTGATCGGTCGATCGCCCCACGGCGGCGGCGTCAGCTTCACCGGCTCGCGCAGCAGAGCGGACGCGGTGCGGCTGCTCGGCGACGCCTCGGCCCGGGTTTCGTGGCAGCCCACGCAACTCCGCTGCTCGCCCGGCTGGAAGCTGATGAACGACCGCATCCGCCGCAACTCCATGCGGTTTTCATCGAGCAGTTGGAAATACACGGCCGTGTCCGCCGGGACCTGGAAGTGCGCGCTGCCGTCCGGATCGAGAGGCACTTCGCCCAGCACGCGAGCCGGCGTCCAGTTGTTCGGCATCGCCTTTTCGGTATAGCGCTGGCCGCCGAGCGTGTTGTCGTAGGGCCACCGCAACCGCTGGGAGATGCGAAGGTACCGGGCCTGCCCGGGCGCGATGCCGGAGACGCCGTGAGTCGCGTTAATCACCGCGCAGACGGCGTGCGTCTGGCTTCGATCCGTCCGGTCCGGCAATATCGGCGGTTTCGGGCGCGCTTGCAGGGGGATCGGCGTGAAGCAGGAAATGTCGGGATCGCGATAGATCAGCTCTTTTGTTCCGAACACGTCGATGAGATAGAGGCCGTAGCCCTTCGGCGGGTTTTGCGAAGGGCCATAGGTGTACGCGGCGATGAAGTACTTGTCCGACAACGGCCAGGGATGCATGTAGAATCCGCCATGGTCAACGACGCCGCCTTCGTCCACCGGTGTGCCGGACATGCCGCCTTCGGGCGGCAGCACACCCGGCGTGACGATGCGAATGCCGCGCGTATCGTTCATACCCACCGACGGGGTGACCACGATCACCGGCCCGGCGGCGAGCGTGTGATGCCCCGCGGCGACCGCCACGAGCTGGCGGTTGTGCGTGCCGGGAATCGAGCGCGCGTCCTCGATCGCCCACGGGTCGTTGATGTGCTGCTTGAACAGCGCATCGGCACCCGTACCGTCCGGCCGGATCGTCCAGATCGACTGGATGTTGGCCCAGTTCCGTTCCTGATATTCCCATCGCGTGTACCCGATCGTCCCGTCGTCGAGGCAGTGCGGCAGGTAGTCGCCATCCTTGGAGACGCTCATCCAGCGGATGTCCGAGCCGTCCGGCTTGCACACGTAGAGGTTACACGAGGTCTCGTCCTTGTCGTACTCGTTGCATTGCAGCGAACAGCCGCATCGCTCCGACACGAATACGATGTCGCCGTTGGGGGCATACGTCGGGTCCAGGTCGCTCCACTCGCCGTCGGTGATCTGCCGCAATCCCGTGCCGTCGATGTTGATCTCGAAGATGTGCGTCGGTTCCACTGTCCGGCGGAGATGGTAGTTGGTCGCCCGATCCAGCCAGCCCTCGGGCGGTTCGTTGGTCTTTTTCTTCGCGTAACCGAACACCACGCGGTCACCGTCCCACCACAACTCCATCCCGTGAACGTGCCCTGGGCCGAGGGCGCCGTTGATGACCGTGCGTACCTCAGACCGCCCCTCGCGCACGCCGGCCATGCTGAGTCGGCAGATGTCGCCGCCCGGCCGCGAGACCCAAGGCATGTGGTTCAGGCATACGTCCGGATACGTCTCCTGCGTGAACCGCTTGTGGAACAGCAACTCGTCGAAACCCAGCAACGGGTTCGCGAGGGCCAGCCGGCGGACCGCACGCCGAACCTCGAAATAGGCTTGGCGGCGTGCATCCGGCGATGCGTCCTCGGCGAGTGCGGCCCAGGCAGCCGCGGTCGCTTTTAGAGCACGCTCGTGCGACTCGGTCGATACGCCCGCGGCCTTCAGGTCCGCCGCCAGTCGTTGGCCCTGCTTGACGATCAAGTCCACGGGGAACGACATATCCGCCGTCGTCGAGGTGGCCTGTCGCCACGCTTCCAACTGCATCAGCCAGTCTTGCTCGACCAGGGAGAGCGTCGACTCGGATGAACCGCCCGCCTCTGCCCAACCGCCGACCATGAGAACGCCGAGCAGCAACCGAAACATCAGGGTGGGCCGGTGACCATAACACGATTCCTGTCGCCGGGCTCGTTCGTGCATGTCAGTGCTCATCGTGGCTGATCCTCTTCCTCCTCGGCTCACGGCGTTCGACCGGCGCGTTCACGTTCCAGCAGGCTCTGCTGTTCGGCGACGAAGGCGGCGCGCTCCGCGTTGCGGTTGCGTTCGAGTTCGTCCTGGGGATCGAGCCGGGCCTCCCAACCGTAGTAGACGTTCCGCCAGTCGAGCCGATCGCCGTCGCAGGTGACCACGGTGTAGCCGGGCTCCGCCCCCGTCCAGGCCCCACCCCACCAGGCGCCGCTGGCGGCCGGGCTGGTCAGGTACCACACGTCGTTATAGCGGAAGTCCTCCGGCCGATGGCTGTGTCCCTGGAGGAGGGCCTTGACCTGGTGCCGCTCCAGGACCGTCCGTAGCTCGCGTGTGTCCCACAGGACCATGTGGCCGTCCATGGCTTTGCGTTCGGGATCGCCGTTGAGCTGGCCCAGGTTACAGAAGGCGGCGATGTGAGTGACGGCGACGGCCGGCCGGCCGGCGGCGGCCCCGAGGTCATACGCCAGCCACTCGAGCTGCTCCGGGCCAATCCGCGGCTCGTAGGTCGGACCCTCCGGCCCCTCGATGGGATGGATGCAGTCGAGTACCACAAAGTGCCAGCCACCGACGTCGAAGCTGTAGCGGCTCTCGGGCCACTCCAGCCGGTCCATGATCATCTTTTTGCCGAAGTCGGGGTCGGTCACGAGCACCTTGCGCCGGGCGGAGAAGCCCAACACGTCATGGTTGCCCATACAGTGGTAATAAGGCATGTCCAGCTCGGCGGTGATCTCACGGTAGAGACGGATCTGCTCTTCGAAGAGCCCCTTGTCGGTGTAGAGTCCGTCGAAGGCCATGTCGCCGCCCATGAGGACGAAAGCCGGCCGGGGGCGCAAGGCGTTGATGGATTCGATGCATCGGCGATAGCCTTCCTCGCCGTGACGGCGGGTGGTCACGTGCTGGTCGGTGAGGTGGACGAAGCAGAAGGGCTTGGAGCCGCGTTTGCCGGCCGATGGTTGGTCCGCCATGGCATAAGCCTGCGGCTGGCCGCCCAGGACCGCCGCCATACCTGCCGTGCCCACGCCCGCGATGAAATCCCGTCGTGTGAGGTCCATGTCCGCTCCTGTCTTTTGGGGTCCTGATTTCGCGTGACAGTATAACAGCGAAGCCGACCGGTTGCCCGGTCGGCTTCGCGGGGATTTCAGACTTGGTTGCTGCGGTCGTGAGAAGCCGCAAGCGGCATCAGGGGCAGGGGCCGATGATGCTCTGGTTGAGCCGGTTGCGCACCTGCACCAAATCGAGGACGTTGATGCCTCCATCGCCGCTCACGTCCGCCCGCAGGCTGGCGAGACCGACCGCCTGATTGAGCCGGTTGCGGACCTGCACCAGGTCGAGGACGTTGACCACTGTGTCGCCGTTCACGTCACCGGTCATCCGGCCGAAGCAGAGCGTTTCCGCCACAACATTGCCCTCACCGTCGGCCAGCCCGGCAAACGAGAGCGTGGAACGGGCGCCGTCGGGCACATCCGACATCGCGACGGTCAACTCGTAGTCCGCCAGGGTCAGCACGCTGAGGGTACCACCGCCCGCCAGAGCGGCCGCACCCGGCAACCCGCCCGGCGCGTGAATCGGCTTGTTGAAGGTCAACAAGGCCAGGGTCGGTGCGTTCGTGCGGTCCTCGACGGCGACCGCGGCCGCCCCCAGGGGATTCAACAGATCCAGGTCGAAGTCGCCGGCAGGGCCGTGCGTCCTGCGCGAATCCGCGAAGACGAGGGTCGGCGGACCTTCCGGCAGGGTCTGAACCAAAGTGTGCGGCGAGCCGGCCCCGGTCGTCAACGGCATGGGCAGCTCCGGCAGCGGCCAGAAGTTGGCCCCGCTGCCCTCGAAGGGATCCGGCGGAGGCGGATCGTGTCGCCATGAACTACCGCCCGTGACCGTGATGGGGCCAACACCGGGCAATGTCTGGCTCGGGGCCGCCCCCTGGGCCCCCTCGCCCAGGGCCAGACCCACCGGCTGGAAGGTGACCAGCGGCGTGTAGGTCAGCTCGGTAGTGAACGTCCCACCGTTCGGCGAATCGCGCAGGATCTCCATCGACCCCTCGGACGGCTGGTCGGCATCCAGCGTGAGGAACACGTCGAAGAAGCTGTCCACCGCGAAACGCTGCTCGATGTGGAGCGTCGCCTGCACGACCGGGGCTTCGGGCAGGACGGCTCCCGGCAGGAAGGAGCCCAGCATCACCTGCAGGCCGAAGACGCTCTGGCCGGGCTGCATCTGATTGGCCTGTACGTTGGACATGAAGACCGGAGGCTGGCTCGGACGCAGGTTGAGGTGATGGCTGGCCACGAGGCCGTCACCAAGCTCCACGTTCCAGTGGACGTCGAATCCTCCGGTTCCGTCCGGGGCCGCCTGCGGCGGCAGGGGCATGGGTAGGCTCGTGCCGCCAAACGGGTCGCTGATGTTCACAAACACGCTGAACAAGCTGTTCGGCGGGAAGTTCCCAGGCGGGAAGAGGTAGGTGATATCGAAGAACGAATCGACGCCCCACAGCCCGGGCGGGCCGCCGTCGTCTTGGCCGGTCATCAGCACCTCAATGCCGGGCGGTGAGACGCTGGGGATGGCCAGCCGGACGAGCTCAACCTCGGTTTCGCCGGACACTGGGGGAGCCGTGCTGACCCCGACCAGGATCGGGTTGGAGGGTGTGCTGCTGCTGGTGAATCCTTGCAGCGCATCCTGCAGGAGATCCCCTCCGGGAAGGGAGCTTTGGACCACGATCGGTTGACAACTGACCAGATTCAGGGCGTGCAGTTCGATGGGGACGGTATCGGCGTTGCCGGGCTCGGGTGCCTCGGCCTCCGCCAGACGCTGGATGATCGTATCCGTGTTGCCATAGAGAGCCGGGTCGATCGGGCTACCGCAGAAGTACACCGTGCCCTCGAAGGGCAGCGAACCCGGGTTGAAGAAATCCTCCGGAATCGGCGGGAAATCGCTGCCGAAGGTGAACTCGGTGGGCGAGATCGTCTGCCACAAGTCCCGCCCGGTCAGGCAGGTGGAGAGCATCAGATCCTCCTCCGGATGGTCACCGATGCTGAGATCCTCCTCGTCGTCCTGCGTCGAGAACCCGCCGGCCACCCCGATCTGGTCGACCGGCTCGATGGCGTACATGATGTAGATGTGCCCGAGGAAGTAGCTACCCGTCGTCTCGAAGTCGATGCACCATCGGCCCCACGGCGGGATGGACACCGGCGGCTGCCCCTGGGCGTCGTGGACCTCGGGTACCGCGTCCCAGTTGATGTCTTCGAGGTCGTCGTAGCGGGTCATGGAAGCGAACAATTTGACCCAGCGCAGTGGCAGGGGGTCGTCGGAGTCATTCTCGATGCAAACCCGGTGCTTCCACCGGCCGACGCCGCCGTTACCCTCCTGGTTGCCCGGGTTGCCGCCGCGGCCACCGGGGAAAGGCCTCTCCATCCGCCAGCCGTTGTTCCGCCGAGCCTTCTGTGGCGGGCCACCGTCACCGCCCTGCCCGCCGGTGAACGTCCATTCAATGTCCTTCATCTTCAGGACGTTCCGCTCGTTCATGCACAGGCTGACCTCGACCTCGATCGAGTCGCCGGCCGCCACGCTGCCGCCACTCATCTCGACCTTGGCTCCGTGATCGCCTGGAGGGGGGTTATCCGTACCGTTGTCAGTGCCCAGTTCCACGCTCACGTTGTCGAAGGAGGAGGAACTGGCCTTCGCACCGTTGACGACCACGTTCGGCCGGTCGTTCTGATACATGTAGAAGTGGAAGTCATCGGCCGTCTTGCCCGTGCGGTTTTTGAACTTCTTCTTGCCGCGGACCTCGACGTTCCCAGGGCCGCAGTCGCCCGCCTCACCCTCACCGGCCCACGCGGGCACCGCAAGGGCACCTATCAGGAGTAAACAAACCGATCGCCAGGGTTTGATGTGTTGGGTGAACATCGCGCGTGCTCCTTTCGCATGGGGACCTACGGCCCTCTTACCCGTTGGAAGTGATGGACCTCGGCCCCTCAGCCGGCCCGACCGAGGGGCTCCGCTTGTGCACAATTGCCATCCTTACTGTAGCCTACCCGGTCTCTACCGACAAGCCTGATTTGCGTCTGGACCGACGCCTCCCCGCAGGGACCGTTCGGCCGGGTGTGCATCTACCCACTGCCATCGTGGTACAAGAGGCTGGGCGGCATGAACCGCGTGCGACGCCGAGGGCTCGGTGGCCGTCCTCATTCAAGCGTCACAGGAAACAGGGCCCGTAGCGACACGCTGTGCCGTGTGCCGGCCGACTCGATAGTCTGAAACATCCGCGCGTCCCACGCGTCTAGTAGATAGAGAAGGAAAGGGATCATGCGCCCACAGGGCGACCTGCCCCCGGTCCGACACACGGGGGGCACCATGAGTTGATCGCAGAGGGTTGGATGGCAGTCGCCCAAGGGCGATCTTGTCGGTTCTGACATGGCCTTCGAGGACGGCGTTAACCCTCTACGATACAATCGCTTAGCCGTGTTGGAGAGGCTACGGAGACCGCCGCCCGGTTGCGTAAGAAAAGAACCCCAAGCGACAATAGCTTGTAGCGGCGGCCGGGCATCACGGCCCTGCAAACCGGTGAGGAGGCTTCGCGCGGGCTCGCGGATGCATTACCCTGGGGACTGCCGACGAAAACCTGCACCCAATGGTGAGCTTCATGAATCAGCGTGTCGGTGACATCCTGGTGGAGTTGGGCTATCTGAGCGCGGACCGCTTGGACAAGGCGGCGGCGGTCGGCGACGGGAACCATCTGCGTTTTGGGGAGCGGCTCTGCGAACTCGGCCTGGTCCGCGAGGAGGACGTCGCGCACGCTCTGGCGGTGCAGTACGGGATCCCGCAGGTGAGCCTGAAGGACTACCCGGTGAGCATCGAGGCTCTGCAGAGCCTGCCCGCCGATCTGGCCCAACGCTATCGCGTGCTGCCCCTGGCGATCCGCGGAGGCCGGTTAGAGCTGGCCATGGCCGAACCGCTGGACTTGCGGGCGGTGGAGGATCTCAGCGCGATCATCGGGATGGAGATTGACCGCCGATACGCCCGCCCGGCGGACCTGGCAGACGCGTTTCGGCAACACTATGGCACCTCGGCGGCCCGGATGGCCAGCTCGCTGGGCGGGCAGGTGGCCCAACCCGACGCGCCCAACGGTGACGACGCCGTCGGGCAACTGCACGAGCTGGTGCGTGAGCCCTCGCTCATCAACCTGGTGAACCTGATCATCCTCGAGGCGGCGCAGGACCGGGCGAGCGACATCCACATCGAACCCTTCGAGCGCGAGCTGCGGGTCAAATACCGCATCGACGGCGTGCTGCACGAGTGCGCCCCGCCGCCGAAACACCTCCAGCCGGCCATCATCAGCCGCGTCAAGATCATGGCCCAGCTCAACATCGCGGAGCGCTTTGTCCCGCAGGATGGACACATCGAGTTCACGGCCCCCAACGCACGGGTGGACATCCGCGTCTCGACCGTGCCGACGGCGTTCGGCGAGAGCGTCGTCCTGCGACTGCTGGACAAGAGCAGCACGCTCCGCGACCTGGCGGATCTGGGCATGAACGAGCAGTTGCAGGGCGAATTCGAGGCGGTTATCCGTCGGCCGCACGGCATCCTGCTGGTCACCGGTCCGACGGGCAGCGGCAAGACCACGACCCTCTACGCCGCGCTGCATCAGATCTACACGCCCGGCAAGAAATTCATCACCATCGAGGATCCGGTGGAGTTTCACCTGCAGGGTATCAACCAGATGCAGGTGAACCCCCGTCGCGGACTGACCTTCGCGACCGGACTGCGGTCCATCCTGCGACAGGACCCCGACATCATCATGGTGGGCGAAATCCGCGACGCCGAGACGGCGGACATCGCCATCCGCAGCGCCCTGACCGGGCACCTGGTGTTGTCATCGCTGCATACCAACGACGCCGCCAGCGCGTTCACCCGGCTGCTGGATATGGGTATCGAGCCGTACCTGATGGCCACCACGGTCGAGGGGGTGCTCGCCCAGCGGTTGGTGCGGACGCTGTGCGGACGTTGCACGGAAGTCTACGAGCCGTCGGCCCAGGTGCTCGAGCAGTTGGGCGAGGATGCGGTTCTGTTCGCGGGTGCGAAGCTGCGGCGGGGGCGAGGCTGCCAGGAATGCCACGAGACCGGTTACCGCGGGCGGTTGGGGATTTTCGAGCTGATCCGCGTGTCGGACAACCTGCGTGACCTGCTGATGAACCGGCCGCCCAGCAGCCAGATTCGCCGGACCGTGAACCACGGGTTCGTCAACCTGCGGCGGGACGGCTACCGGAAGGTACTCGAGGGGACCACGAGCCTCGAGGAGGTCTGGCGGGTCACGGAAGACGCTCCGGAAAACGGCCACGACGGGTAGCGGTTATAATCGCCTGTTGAGCGGTGTCGCGCGCGGCGCCGCTTCGGGTCGCAAGCGACCCGGCTAAACCGGCGAGACGCCGGTGCCACACCTGCGAATTGAGGTCCGATGGCGACGTTTGCGTACCGAGCGTTGGATATGACCGGGCAGGAACTGGCGGGCCAGCTCGAGGCGTCCGACCGCCCGGCGGCGGTGCGCGAGTTGGTGGCCCGGGGCGTCTGCGTGACGGAGATCCGTTCGGCCGGCGAAGGGGCCATTTCCCTGCTGGCGACCCCGAGTGGCGAGCGGAAGCTGCGCGTCCGCCCGAAGCGGTTGGCGGTTCTGACGCGCCAACTGGCGATCTCGCTGGAAGCCGGACTGCCGCTCACCTCCGCTCTCGAAGTCATGGGCCAGGAACTCGACCACCTGGCCTCGCGCGAGTTGCTTGGACGACTGCGTTCCCGCGTCCAGGAAGGCGTCAGCCTGTCGGAGGCCTTGGCGGAGCATCCGCAGACGTTCACCCCCATGTACGTCCGCCTGGTCAAGGTCGGTGAGACGGGCGGCGTGCTCGACCAGGTACTCACCCAACTGGCGGACATGCTCGAGCGTCAGAATGAACTGCGGGAGCGGGTCAAAACGGCGTCGGTCTACCCGGCCATCGTGCTCCTGCTGGGCGTGGTGTCAGTGGTCATCATCGTCAGTTTCATCGTGCCGCGGATCATCGAGTCGATCGGGGCGGACCCGGCGCTGCTGCCCTGGCCGACGCGGGTGCTGCTGGGGCTCAGCGACCTGTTCTCCACGTACTGGTGGCTGGTGCTGGGCGGGGCGATGGGCGTGGTGATGATCTGGCGGCAGGTGGTGCTGCGCGGAAGCGGCCGGCCGCACTGGGATGCGTTCAAGCTCCGGGTGCCGATCCTCGGGCGGCTGATCCGCCAGTTGGAGGCCGCCCGGTTCGCCCGCAGCCTCAGCGTCCTGGCCCACGGCGGGGTGACGATTACCGAGGCCCTGGCCGTCGTGGTCGAGACCATCCAGAACAGTGTGATGCGGCAGGCGATCGGGCAGTTGCGCGAGGCCATCCAGTCGGGTGAGTCGATCACCCGGCCGCTGCAGCGTTGCGGACTGTTTCCACCGCTGCTGGTGCAGATGGTGCGGGTGGGGGAAAACACGGGCCGCCTCGACGAGATGCTCATGCGGGCGGCGACGGTTCACGAGGCCGAGACGCGCGTGGCGCTGGACCGGTTCGTCAGCGTATTACCGGTGCTGATGATCGTGGGTCTGGCGTGCGTGATCGGGTTCATTGTGGCCGGGCTGGTCCTGGCCATCGTCGAGTTCCAGACGACCGGTTTGGGCACGCTGGGAGGATGAAGTGATGACCGTGCACCGAGTGGCCCGCCGCCAAGCCAGGCGACAGGCGTTCACCCTGATCGAGTTCATCGTGGTGGCGACGATCATCGGCGTGCTGGCGGCGCTGATTGTGCCGCGTTTTGTGGGCCGGATCGGCGGTGCGCGGCAAGCGGTGGCCAAGCAGAAGATCGCCGTGCTCGAGGCCAAGGTCCTCGAGTTCCAGGCGGACTGCGGGCGCTTCCCGAACAGCCAGGAAGGTTTGGTGGCCCTGATCCGCGAGCCGTCGGACGTGTCCGACCGGTGGAAGGGGCCATACGTCAAGGAAAAGGACATCATGGACCCCTGGGAGGTCGAGTTCATCTACCGCTACCCGGGTCAGCGAAACTCGGACTTCGATCTGTTCACGCTGGGCGCCGACCGCCAGGAAGGCGGCGAGGATGAGAATGCCGACATCGGCAACTGGTAGCGGCGAAGCGGGCTGGTGAGCCCGCGGGTTCGCTCCGGCGTGGCATGCGGCGACGAGTTGGGAATTGAGAATGAGGAATGGAGAATTGAGGACCAGCCGCCTCCCGCTCCTGCCGCGCCAGCTCACCAGGGAGGCGCTCCACTGGCGCCCACGGGAGATAGGGCTTCTCACTTCTCACTTCTCACCTCTCACTTTCCCCACATTGCGGAGTGCAGCCCGGGGCTTCACGCTGCTGGAGATTCTCGTCGTTCTGGGGATGCTGGCGGTGGCGGCGGGGCTGATCGTGCCGCGCATGGGCCGGTCGCTGGAACAGCGAGAATTGCATGAAGCGGCGGCCCGCTTCGCCCATACCGCACGCACGGTACGCGAGTTCGCGATCTCGACCGCACAGACGTGTGCGCTGGAGATCGACGTGTCGGCCGGGGCGTACGGCGTGGTGATCGAGTCCGGGGACTCGGCCGGTGGGCAAGGCCGGGCCGTGCAGGCGAGCTGGCTCAAGAGCGAGCGTTGGCCGGCCACGATCCGGATCGGCAACTATCGCAGTGCCGGCGCGGCGACGGCCGGCGGGTCAAGCGAACGACTCCGGTTTTTCCCCGACGGCACCAGCAGCGGGGCGACTTTCCGCCTGGAGACCGGCGACGACGCGTACACCATCGTGGTACATCCGCAGAACGGACAGGTGCAGTGGGGACACGCGGCCGAAAATCCCGTGACCATGGTCCAGTTCGATTTGGGAGACTGAGCCCCGGCGCTGCGGCGCGACGCTGCGAAGTGAGAAGTGAGAAGTGAGAAGTGAGAGAGGTGGCACAGCGAGGGTGACGCCAAGGAGCCTCGGGCTCAAGCCAACGAGCCGCGGGCTTCTAGCCCGCGCGGTCTTTGGAGAGAATCAGCGTTCGCACTACGAGTCGGCGCCGCGCGGGCTGAAGCCCGCGGCTCGTTGGTTCAAACGGCGCCCGGCGGCTCGTGGGTCTGATCGGCATTTGCGGCGGGGCATGACGCTGGTCGAAGTGCTGGTGGCCTCGGTCATTCTGGGCGTGGGGGTGGCCGGGCTGATGTTCGCCGCGACATTGGGGTTGCGTAACCAGCAGCAGGCCGAGCAGCGGATCGCCGCGTGCTTCCTGGCGACGGGCAAACTGGGTGAGATCGAAGCCGTCGGCCCGCACACGTACTCGCTGACCCGGGCGACCACGGGCAGCGAGACCCTCGGCGACGCGGCCTACCAGTGGGCAACACAGATTGTGGAACAGACGGAAGGCGAACTATTCCGTGTGACCGTGACCGTAGACTGGGAAGGGGCGGGCGGGAGTGGCCGCGTGACCTTCGAAACCTTGCTGAACGACTATGAAGCCGCGGTGGCCGCTCTGTTCGACGAGCAGCAGCGAGAGGGCGCGATCGACGCCAACCGGCCGTCGACGGGACGCTGAGAGATGCAGGGAAGGATCGTCACGATCGCAGAGCCAAAGAGCCGCGGGCCAATGAGCCGCGGGCTTTTAGCCCGCGCGGTGCATGGAGGGAATCAGCGTTCGCACTACGAGTCGGCACCGCGCGGGCTGAAGCCCGCGGCTCGTTGGTTCAAACGGCGCCCCGCGGCTCGTTGGTGTGATCGGTACTCGTACCGCGGACTGACCATGGTCGAGATGCTCGTGTCGCTGACCATCTCCGCCCTGCTGGTGACCTCGGTGGTCAGCACCACGCGGGCCCTGACCCAGGCACGGGCCAAGGCGGATCTGCGGGTAGCGCGGGTGTCGGAGGGGCGGCGGGCACTGGAAACCATCGTCAGCGCGTTACGCAACGTGCGGCGGGATCCGATCGAACGGCAACCGGTGATCGCCGGGCAGCGTCAGGCGAACAACGCCCTCGGCGGCCCGAACGACCGGATCGACCTGCTGATGATCAACGACCAGCGGGTGCGGCCGGAAGGGGCCGAGTCTGACCAGTACGAGATGAGCTTCCAGTTGATGGAGATGCCCGGGCGTCTGCCGGTGCTCGCCTGCCGCAAGGACCATGCCTTCGACGATGCCCCGACGGACGGCGGACTGGTCACGGTGATGGCGGAGAACATCATGGGCTTGGCGTTCGAGTACCTCTCGGGCGACGAGTGGCTGACGGAGTGGGACCCGCTCTCCCCGGACCCGCCGCGTGCGGTGCGCGTGACGGTGTACGCGGCCGCGATGGCCCCGGGTGCGGCGCCCGGACCGCCGCAGGTGACCGTGCTCTCCTCAGTGGTGGCGATTCGCGTGACGCAGCCGGCCGGCCAGCGCGACCAGCGGCAGGAGGGTGAAGCGCCTCCCGGAGGGCCACCGGCATGAGCGAGCATGTGACATCGCGAAACCGGCGCTGTACGTCTTCGCCCTGCGCGAAGAGCGGTTGGACACCGGGGCCTGCACGCGGTCGTGCGAAGCCGCGAGCGGCCTGCGGCTCCCGACCCCCGATCCCCGACCCCCGCTCTCACCCGGGGACTTGCGTCCCCGGCTCGCTCTTCACTCAGTACTCAGTACTCATCACTCATCACTCATCACTCCTTCACCCCCGACCCCCGATCCCCGACCCCCGATCCCCGACCTCCGATCGTCGCGGGGCGGCGCTGTTGCTCGTGCTGTGGGCGGTGGCCGTCCTTTCGCTGCTGGCGGGCGGGTTGACCTTCGCCCTGCGACAGGACCTGGCGATTACCAACCTGCAGAAGGAACGTCTGACCGCCCACGTGCTGGCCCGGGCGGGCATCGAGCGATCCATCGCCGCGGTCATGGACCATGACTTGCCGACCTTCAACCTCGACGATCTCTGGTGCGATGACCCGCAGTACTTCCAGGAGGTCCCCCTGAGCGGCGGCACCTTCAGCGTCATGCACGGCAGCCAGGACTCACAGCCGACCGTCTGGTACGGGGCCCAGGACGAAAGCAGCAAGCTCAACCTCAACGTCGCTACCCGCGAGCAACTGCTCGAGCTGCCGGAGATGACCGAATCCATCGCCGCCGCGATCATCGACTGGCGCGATGCGGACGACGACCCGGAGCCCGAGGGCGCGGAGGGCAGTCACTACGCGGCCCTGCCGCACCCGTACGTCATTCGCAACGGCCCGCTACGGACGGTGCGTGAGCTGCTTTGCGTGCGGGGGGTGACGCCGGAGTTGCTTTACGGCGAGGATACGAACGCCAACGGCCTGCTGGACCCCAACGAGGACGACGGCACAGCCAGCCCGCCGATGGACAACGGTGACGGCCGGCTCGATCGCGGCTGGTTCGCGTGGGTCACCGTCTACTCCTACGAGCGCAACGTCTCGGGCAGCGGCGCCAAGCGGCTCAACATCGCCAGCGCCCAGGCCGGCGAGATCGCCAGCCAACTGAGCCTGGAGGACTGGGCCGCCCAGTCGATCGTCAAGGCCCGCGATAACCGCAAGTTCGAGCATCTCATCGACCTGCTCGACGTGCAGCGCGACACCAGCGGCGAACGCACCCGCGAAGAGGACGACATCAACGCCCGCAGCGGCAATGAGAAGGACCAGCCGGTCACCCAGTCGATTTTCAAGCGGATCGTGGACGGCATCACGCTGCAGGATGAGAAGATGCTGCCCGGGCGGATCAATCTGAACACCGCGCCGCAGGAGGTGCTGGTCACGTTGCCGGAGGTCGATGACGAACTGGCCGGGGCCATCGTGCGCCACCGGGGCAGCGGGAGCGGGTACACCTCGATCGGCAGCCTGCTGGACGTGACCGGCATGACCAAGGAGAAGTTCGCCAAACTGGAAAGCAGCGTGACCGTGCGCTCCAGCGTCTTCCGCATCCGGAGCCAGGGCCGGTCCGACAGCGGGCTGGCGTCAGCGACCATCGAGTGCGTCGTGGATCGCGGCGGCAATGTACCGCGCGTGCTCTACACGCTGGAGTCCATGCCGTGAGTGCTTGGCCCGGGCCTTGTCCGCCGGCCGAGTGGAAAGTGAGAAGTGAGAAGTGAGAAAGGCGCGGCACCGAGCACAACTGACAGTCGTTACGACTTGGCAAGTGCAGTGACGGTCATGGTATAGAGGGAGCACGAGCAGTGAACAACCATGCAACAGAGTCGGCCGTTGCCGTGGGGCTGCACACCTGCGCCAGCGAGTTGCGTCAGGCGCGGCTTCGGCGGGCGAGCGGGCGGATCGAGGTCCTGGCCCTGGACCGACGATCCATGGAGGTCTCGACCGGCCCGCCGGTCGCGGGCGGTTCCACGGACCTCTCCCCAACCGTTGGACCGTCCGCGACCGCGGCCCATCCGGTGACTAACGGGGCCGTCTGCGTAGCCACGATGCCCGCGGCGGACGTGATGACCCGATTGTGGAGTATGCCCGCCGCGGACGGCGCGCGCCTGCGGCAGATGGTTGCCCACCGGCTGGAGGCGGATTTGCCCATCCCGTTGGAGCAGTTGGCCTGGGGTTGCCGGGCCGGCACACCGGCGGGGGCCGGTCCGCCCGGCTTGACCGTGATGGCCCAGGCCGCCCGGAGCGATCGCGTCGACCGCCAGATGGCCCGGCTGGTCGAGCTGGGCGTGACCGTCGATGTGCTCACGACGGAGGCGGAGGCGATCGAGCACCTGCTGCGACTGGGCCTGCGGTCGGCGACGGATCCTGTCCGGGCGGACGACCCGGAGGCGGTGATCCTGGCCACGCCGCACGACTGGCTCGTGGCCGTTTGGGCCGGCGGGTTCGTGCAGTCGGTCCGACACGTGGCCGCGGATCCCGACCGGCCGGAGGCGGCCCTGCAAGGCTGCCGTCAGGTGATCGAGGCCGTGCATCCGCTGCACAGTCTGCGGCGCGTGCGCTGGGCAGCGACACCGGACGCGGCCGCCATCGATCTTCTCGCCGAGCGCTGGTCGGTGGTTACCGAACCGCTCGAACCGGCAGAGGGGCTGTTGGGTCCGGGCGGCGGGAGGCTGAGCCTGTCGGAGTTGGCGGAGTTCGGGCCGGCCATCGGTCTCGGCCTGGCGGGACTGGGTGAACCGGATGGGCTGATTCGCCTGGCCGGCCGGGAACGCGAAACGCTCAGCCCGCGCCGCCGGCGTGTAGAGCGTCTGCTGGCCATGCCCGGACGATGGGTGGCGGCGGCGGGCGTCCTCCTGGCGGCCATGGTGGCCATACACGTCGGAGCCCTCACCTGGGAGCGGGCCCGAATGGAACGGCTCATGGCCGACTACGACCCCGCAACGTCACCCATGGTCCTCCTCGAACCCAAGATCCGGGCCATGGAACGCATCCGCACCTACCGCATCAACATCGAGGACATTGTGGCCCGCGTTTGTGCCCAGATGCCCAACAGCGTGGTCGTTTCCTCGATCCAGATCACCCGTGAGCAGGGCCTGGTCATCAAGGGGACCTGCGGAGATTCCACGGCCCTCTTCAAGTGGGTGGACGCCCTGCGTCAGGATCCGCGGCTGGACAAGGTCCAGCCCGGCCGGACGGAGCCGGGCAAGGGCGGCAGTTTCACGCTGACGGCGGAGGTCATCGGCATCCAGCGGTTGGCCGGAGGCAGACAGCGAGGTGCGGGATGGCGATAAGCGAACGGGATCGGCGGGCGTTGTGGGTGGGCGGCTTCGGCCTGGCGCTGCTGGCGGCCTACTTTCTGGCGGTCGAGCCGCTGTGGGGGCGGTACGAGCAAATGTCCTCGGCGCACGCGTCGGCGGCGGCGAAGCTGAGCCGGCTCATCGCCAACAACCGCAAGGCGGACTACTACGCCGCCCAGGTGGCGAAGATGGAGGAGCAGGTTGGGCCGCTGACCGAGCCCAAGCCCTACAGCGAACAGATCAGCACGGTCACCGGGCAGGTCATTGCGTCCGCCCAGGCAAACGGCGTCGAACTGAAGGGAGCAACGCCCGCGGCCGCCGTCGCCTGGGCCGACGAGCCCCGCCTGCAACGTGCCTCGATCATCATCGATGCCGAAGCCGAGTGGACCAACGCGCTGCAGTTCATCAACGCCCTTTACGCGGTTGAGGGCATCCTGAGCGTCGAACAGATGGACCTCAGCGGCGATGCCAAGAAAGGCAACAAGCTGACCTTCAAACTGGTCGTTTCTCTGCTGGCCCAGGCCCCCCAGGAAGGAGCTTCGCCATGGTCAAGATGAAGCTCACCACCGCCCAGAAGCGGACCGCCTCCATCGTCGCCCTGGCGCTGGCCGCCATCCTGGCGCTCGATTTGCTCTACCAGGTCACCCTGCACGTGGTCTGGCGGCGCTGGCTGCCGACCAGCCTGGCCGCCGCTGTGGCGACGACGCAACCCGCGACCACCCAGCCGACGGACACCCAACCCGCCGGCACGCAACCCGCGGGGACGCAACCGGCGGCCACAAAACCTGCCGAACCGCCCCCCGGCGCCAAGGGCAAGCCGCCATCCGCCGAGAAGGCCAAGCCCAAGGAGCTGCACGCTGCCATCCGCAAGCGCAACATCTTCACCCCCTACCAGGTCCGCCAGCACGGGCTGGCGCTCACCGGGGTGATCGGCAACATCGCCCTGTTCAGCAAAGGCAACGAAACCATCGGCATCGAGGAAGGCAAAGCCGAGGGCGGCGTCAAGGTCGTGTCCATCACGGGCTACAAGGTGACCATCGAGTTCGCCGGCAAGACGGAAACGATGGAGCTCTTCAGCGCCTCACCAGGTGCCCCGCCGTCCGGCCCGCCCGGTCCACCGCCGCAGCGAGTGGAAGGCCCGCCGGCGGCACCTCCCGCGGCCGACGCTGCCCCACCGTCCGGCGAAGCACCCGGGGGCGACATCGCCGACGACAAACTGCAGGCCCTTCGTGAAATCGAAATGGACGGGGAGTTCGAGGCGATCGAGGCACAGCACGAGGAGGGCACGGCACTCGATACGCGGGACGCCGAGTGACCATGGAGACAGGAGACAGAAGGCAGTAGGCAGAAGGCAGAAGAACCTTTGGGGCTTATCTGTGTTCATCTGTGTAATCTGTGGGCTTCTTCTTGTGCCCACAGATCACACAGATGGACGCAGATGCTGGTTGCAGGGACAACGGGTGACGGGGCGGCAAGGCCGCGACCTGAGGAGAAGTTTCATGGACCTGGTGATCAACGCAAGAAGAGGTGGCAGGACGTTGGCCATGTGTGCGGTGGGCCTGCTCCTGACCGAGACGACGGTCTGGGCCGATGATCCGCCGGCAAAGACGCCGGCCGCGACGGCGCCGGCCACAGGTCCGGCGGAGACCAAACCTGCCGAGACCCAACCGGACAAGCCCAAGACCGTGCCACTCTCGTTCACCAACGCACCGCTTGCCCAGATTGCCAAGTTCCTCACCGAGCAACTGGATAAGCCGGTCCTCATCGACAAGGAAGTCGAGAAGATTCAGATCACCGTGGTCAACCCCAAGCCGCTGCCCGTCGAGGAGGCCCTCTTCGTGCTCACCACCGCCCTGCATGAACAGGGCGTGGCCATCGAGGAGCGCGAGCGCACCGTTCACCTGATCCCGATTGCCGAGATCGTCCGCCGCCAGATCGACACCGTACCCGCGGAGGTGGACGTAGCCACGATCACGCCCACCAACCGCATCGTTCGCAAGATCTTCGCCCTGCGGCATCACGACCCGGCCCGGCTCATCGACGTGCTCAAGCCCCTGATCCCCACCTACGGGCACATCGTAGCCGACGCCAACACCCGCAAGCTCATCATCGTCAGCCCGGTCGATCGGCTCATCACCTTAAGCCGCATCATCGAAGAGCTGGACCAGCCCGACGTGAGCGGCGGCGAGCTGCGCGTCTTTCCCATCCAGCACGTGGATATCTTCGAGGTCATCCCCACGCTGGAGAAACTGATTGCCGGCTTCCTGGGCAGCGAGGTGAAGGCGACGACCCTGTCCGGCAGTGCGGGCGAGGGCGCCGCCGCTCGGCCGGGTGGACCTCCGGGCCGACCCGAAGGGGGAGGCGACAAGCCCAAGCCGGCCGAGGCCGGCGGTGTGGCCATCAAGGCCGACAAGATCGCCGTGCTCCTCATCCCCGAGGCTCGCCGATCGGCCATCGTCGTGGCCGCCCCCAGCAACGTCCTCTCCCAGATCGAGGCCTGGCTCAAAATCCTCGATCAACCCAAGCCGCCCAGCACGCAGTGGGAGATCATCGAGGTCCGCTTCGGCGACCCCGAAGACCTGGCCGAACGGCTGACCGGTATGCTCGCGCAGGTGCCAGAGGTCTCCCTGCGCAACGCCGTCCGCATCCTGCCTTTCCCCGCCTCGCGCCGCCTCATGATCTTCGGCTCCGAGCAGAACCGCGAGACGATCAAAAAGTGGCTGGCGGAGATCGACGTGGAAGACACCGGCACGCGTATCACCCGCACCTTCGAGCTCAAGTACGCCGACGCCCAGAACCTCGTTGAGAATATCAAGGAGCTCTTCGGGCCGGACGCCGGCCAGTCCCGCAACCGGTTCTACTACTATGACTACAGTCGACGCGGCGGAGGCGACACCGATCGCTCACAGGTTACGGTGACGGCCAATGTTCGCCGCAACACCCTGACCGTCGTCGCCTCGCCGGAGAAGATGCCGCGGATTGCCGAGCAGATCGAGGAATGGGACAAGCCGCTGGAGGACGAGGCCGCCCCGCTGATCATCACCCTCCGATACGCCGACCCGGCCAAGACCAAGGAACTGCTCGAGAACCTGTTCACCAAGAAGGAGCAGTCGTCGATGCCCTGGTGGTGGTACGACGGGGAGCCGGAGAGCACCGCCACGGCCGTCGGGCGGCTGTTCGGGCAGTTCCGGTTCGAGGCCTACCCGGATACGGGCAAGCTGATCGTGGTGAGCAAGACGGAGGAGAACTACGCGGTGATCCGGCAGATGATCGAGCAGATCGACCAGCCGCAAGAGGCGGGCCTGCCGCGCACCATCCAGCTCAAGTTCGCCGACGCCGAGACCGTCGCCGAGCAGCTCAACGCCCTGCTGAACGCCCCCGGCACGCCGACCTCCATCCTCCGCCGCGGAAGGCTCGAAGGCTTCGAGCAGTTCGCCGATGACCGCTCGCCCTACAATCGGTCGCGGCAGACCGAGGCCCGGCCGTCGCCGGAGCAGCAACAGCAGGACCAGAGCCAGACGGTCATGCGCTTCTGGTGGCAGGAGCCCGCCGACCCCAACATCAAGGCCCGCCAGCCCAGCAACCTGGTCGGCAAGCTCCGCATCGTGCCCAACATCGAACGCAATCTGCTGCTCGTTGCCGTTCCCGAAGAATACAACCAGGCCGTCGATGAACTGGTCAGCGAACTCGACCAGCCCGGGTACCAGGTGCTCATCCGGGCGGCCATCGCCGAGGTCTCGCTCGAAGACGCCATGAGCCTCGGATTCCGGTTCTCGACCGACGCGGGAGCGTTCACCTCGGGCGATCCGCTCATCACCGACAACGCCTTGCGCGGCCTGTTCAGCTACCAGTTCCAGGACATGCACGCCAACACGCACACCTTCACCGTCAACGCCGACGTCAACGGCCTGCTCAGCCTGCTCCGCCGCGTCACCGACCTCAAGATCCGCAGCGAACCCAAGATCCTCACCGCCGACAACGTCGAGGCCGAGTTCTTCGACGGGCAGGACATCCCCTTCCTTTCCACCACGCGGCTCACCGACGCCGGCAACCGCGACGATTCCTTCGACTACTTCCCCGTGGGCATCACCCTGCGCGTCCGGCCGCACATCACCGAGGAGAAGAGCATCAACCTCACCGTGAAGCTCCGCGTCTCCAGTGTCGTGCCCGGGCGGACGCTCTTCGGCGGGGCCATCGTTGACCGCCGCGAGACCACCACGCAGATCCTGCTCGAGGACGGCCGCACCTTCATGATCAGCGGCATCCTCCGCGAAGAGGAGCGGGCGATCATCCGCAGCGTACCCGGGCTCGGGGACATCCCCGGTCTCGGCGAACTCTTCAAACACCGCGAGACGGCCAAGGTCAATACGGAGTTACTGGTGTTCCTCACGCCTTACGTGATCGGCCCGCGGGGGATGCCGCCGGCGAGTGATCCCATCGAAAAGACCCCCATGGAACGATTCGATGAGCATTGGCCGCCCGAGGACGCCATCGGCGACACCCAGGAGCCCGCCGACCCGTCCAGCAGCCACGCCCCGCCCGCCGACCCGGATACCACCGCCGTAGTGGATAAGCGCGGAGGATAGAACACTGGACGACGCACACGCCGACAACGTGAACACGAGTTGATGCGGATATGAACGACGTGAACACGAGTTGATGCGGATATGAATGATGTGAACATGAGTTGATGCGGATATGAATGATGTGAACATGAGTTGATGCGGATATGAATGATGTGAAAACCCACGATTCGCGAGCAAAACCCAGCGACGGGCTTGCCTCTTCGCGACGAACCCGCGCCTGCCGCGCCGTCACTCTTTTCGTCGCGTCCGCCGCGCTGTTCGCCACCGCCTGCCAACCCACGGGGCCCGCGTCTTCCGCATCGGCGCCCGAAACCGCCGGCGATGAGCACCTCAAACCGTTCGGGGACTTCGACCTTCCCCGCAAGATCGGCTCCGTGGACAACGTCGGCCTGCAGATCCCTGTCATCTCGCCCGACGGCGAACAACTGCTCTACCTCCGCAGCGACTCCGACGGCCTGTCCCTCATGACCCTGCTGGGCTCGCCCGACCCGTTACACACGCCGCCCGAGGGCGAATTGGCTATCTGGCAGCGACCAGTAGCCGGATCCATGACCGGCCGCCGCATCTCACCCGAACGCTGGGCCCACTCGCCCGTCTGGTCCGACACCGGCCAAGCCCTCGTCTACGTGGTCAACGAGCCGCCCGGCAGCTTCATCGTGCACCTCGAACTCGCGACCGGCCACCGAACGAGGCTCGGCCTGCCCGGGGCCATCAATTGCCTGCCGCGGTTCGGACCCGACGATGACACCCTGATCTTCTGCGGCGGCCCGACCTCGGCCAACTTCCGCGTCTTCCGCCAGCACGTCGACGAACCCGAGCCCGTCGCCCTCACCCCGCCTGGGGCCGGCTACTTCCTGCCGCTGACAACCAGTGCCGCGAACCAGGTCTGGTGCGCCCGCGCCGACGGTCCGGAACTCACCTGGATCGCCGGCCGACTGGAAAACGCGCAGGATCTCGTGCCGCGCTGGGGCACGGCTGATCGGCCCGACCTGCTGCAGACCTGGGCCGGCATCGCCGCCCCGCTCTCTCCCGACGGTCGCAGCTTCCTGTTCTACGATGCCGCCCGGAACCGCATCACCGCCTACCATGCCGCCGATCAACGTGTGGTCCGCCATCGGCTCGGCAGCATCGCCGCCTGCTGGCTCGGCCCCGAGGCCATCGCCCTGGCCACCGCCGACGGCGTCTTCCTCGTCGACACCCGCAGCGGACTGAGCCCCGGACTGTTCAACGGCTCGTGGATCCCCTGTCGATACGTGCCCCGCACCGGCCGGCTCCTCCTCCTCGGCCGCGAGCGGGCCACACGCTTCTCCATCGTCGAGGTGCTCTTCAGACCAAGGTAATCACGGCGTGGCCGCCGGCCACCGCGGAGAAAACATGGAACCACGGATGAACACAAATAAACACAGATGGAGTGGAGGGGCTGGAATGATGTGGGCGCAACTCGCCAGCCGTAGGCGAAATGACCAATGGCGAAGCACCAATGACCAATGAAATCCGAATGACAAATGACGAATGTTCCCACTCGCAGCCGAGCTCTGGCTTCGGATTTGGTCATTGATTGGTCATTGGGTCTTGGGCATTCGCCATTTTGCCCCACGAGCCGGGCAGGCAGCGAATTGCGCCCGAATGATTGGGAAAACATCTACCGGAGACCCTGGCATGTGCCTACGATCATCAGAACTCCGTCGCGACGGTGCCCGTATTCATCGGCGTTCATCGGCGTTCACTCGTCACGGCGGAGCCAAGCGGAGCCGGATCGGCGGTTCCACACTCCTTCCGCGACCGTGTTGCGGGCTGCTCTGCCTTGTCGCTGTGCTGCTGCCGATGGCCGGGTGCACGCGGGCCTTGCCGCCGGACATCCCCGAGTTCAAGCCGCCTCGCACGTCGGTCAGCGAGTTGCCGGAGATCGTCGTGGTCAGCGAAGGGGGCGAGCCGGCACCTCAGGTGGCCGAAGCGCCTAAGCCCGAGGCTCCGCCCGAAGCCCCCAAGCCCAAACCCGTCGCGGCCGCCCCGCAGGAAGCTCCGCCGCCCGCCGCCGAGGAACAGAAGCCCGAACCCACCGCCCCCACCATCATCGGCACCTGGCGGGTCACCGAAATGAGCCGTAACGGCCAAGTGATGCCCGAGATGACCCAGATGCAGATGACCCTGACCTTCGCCGAGGACGGCACCGTGACCATGAGCATGACCCATCCGCAGAGGCCCGAGCCCATGAGCCGAAGCGGCACCTACTCCATCAGCGGTGACCAGCTCACCATCACCATGGAAGGCGACAGCAAGACCGGCCCGTACACTCTGGACGGCAACCAGCTCACCATCGAGATCGAAGAGGCCAAGCTGATCATGACCCGCGCGTAAGGAGCGAGCAGTCGCGGACCGGCCCCAAGCGCCGGGTACGGGGAGCGCCAGCGACATACAACAACGAGCCCAAAGCGCCAGCGCCGGGTACGGGGAGCGCCAGCGACAGGATAGAACCACGCGCCCGGTTCTGACGAACAAGCGCTGGAGGGATGAGCGTCATTGTTACGCGCCCGCCCCGCGCTTGCGCTTGGGGCTCGTATCCCCGCGCTGGCGCTTGGGGCTCGTTGGCGACCCCAGCTCTGCAATCTGAAATCTCCAATCTGCAATCTGCGATCTGCGATCTTCCTGATCCCCGACCCCCGACCCCTGCCCCCCGTCCCCCCCTCCCGTCCGTGGGTTCCCTGGCGAAAATCTTACCGAACGAGAGTTGCATTTCCCGAGACCGGGGGTACAATGAGTCTTACAAGAGTCGCGTAGAACGCGACAGGGATGTGGGCCAAGGGGAAGAGGCTCCCATCAGCTCCCTTGCCCATGCGGCTTTTCGATTGTCCGGTTGGAACAATTCTTGAGAAGGAGGTCTGTGATGAAGAGGCTGTTGTTGTCCATGGTCATTCTCTGCGTATCGGGCGGTGTCGGCCTGGGCGAGGGCTCTGAGCCGACGGTGGACGGCTCGGCGGACCTGGCGGAGTACGTGGTTCCGCCGCCGGTGGTCGGGGAGAAGGATGGATCGTCGGACCTGGGCACAGAGAACGGCCTGATCGTGCCCGGGGCCAACGACGGCTCGCCGGGCGCGGGCTCGGACGGGGCCCTGGCGGTCACCTCCGCCAACCTGGTCATCGATCTGCGGCTGGCGGCCTCGGGGCCGGGCATCACCTGGGACAGCCCCGCCCCGGTCCCCGGCAACGGGGTCTACGATCCCGACAAGTGGGCCGTGGTGTTCAAGTACACCTCGGTCAACATCGCCTCCAGCCGGACGGTGACCTTCATCAACCACCCCTCGGGCGCGCCCGTCGTCTGGCTGGTCCAGGGCGATGTGACCATCGCGGGGACGGTGGCGCTGAACGGTGAAAGCCAAACGGGTAGCCAAGCCAGGCCGGCAACCCCGGGTCCGGGCGCCTTCCGGGGAGGAGCGGCAAGACAGGGCCAGACAGCCGGCTCCGCCGGGTTCGGCCCTGGCGGGGCTACATATCGGACTAACTACGCTGGTAGCGGGGGCAGTTACAGCGACCGTGGAGCCAGTGCCTATACTCCCTCCTTGGCGGGTCTTCTGTATGGCAACGAAGGTGTTGTTCCCCTTATAGGTGGTTCCGGGGGCTCTCCCCAGACGGCCGAAAATGATCGGGGGGGGGGCGCGGGGGGCGGGGCCATATTGATCGCCTCTCCTGGCGCGATCGATCTTGGAGGGCAGATTCAGGCCATTGGGGGCTCAGGCGCGGTTCATGGGGGCGGGGGAAGCGGCGGGGCCATCCGTCTGATCTGCGACCTGCTCGTCGGCGGCACGGGCGGTCGGCTATTCGCTTACGGAGGCGCTACTGGCGGTGGCAGCGGCGGTGCCGGCGGTCAAGGTCGGATCCGGGTCGAGGCTAACGAGATTACGTTTCAGCATCCGGGCAACCCCTCGTATTCAGCGAGCTTTCCGGGGGAAGTTGCCAGGATCTGGCCGGAAAGCGGAACTCCGAGTCTTCGACCGGCCATGCTCGGCGGCCAGAGCATTCCGGCTGATCCCAGTGCGCAGTTGCAGTTCCCTCATCAGGATATGACTTTCGACACGCCCGCCCCGGTGACGCTGGTTCTTGAGGCGGAAAACGTGCCCCTGGATTGGGAGGTTAAGGTGCGCGTGGTTCCTAAGCACGGTGCCAACTTCGACATGACGTACCCTGCGACGTACGTGAGCGGCGACGAGAGCTTCTCGACCTGGGAGGCCCAGATCCCGGCCCTGCCTTTCGGGTTCAGCGCGATCCAGGCCCGGGCATCGAAACCGTAAGGGGAGCCAGGCCGTGGTGGGTGTGCTCGCTTCGCGAAGAGGCAAGCCGGAGCGGGCGTTTGCACGCGAATCGTCGGGTGGATGGTGTGTGGTGAACCAGTGGGTACGAGGAGGTGGGTCTTGAGGTCACAGCAGCCGGGTAAACTCGTCCATCGTGATCTCCATCTGCTGGATCACGATACGGCGACCGGTGCCGACGGCTCGTCTACCATGCACAGGGCCGCGGCCTCGGCGATGTTGGCCATCGCTTCCTCGATCGTATGTCCGTACGAACTGCAACCGCGCAGGGTGGAAACGGTCACAATGAAGACGCCATCCTCATCCTGCTCAATGAGAACGGGGAGTTGAACATGAGCATTTCTTTTTCTTGGCATATTGCCAGTATACCACGCGGGGCGAAACCCAGGCAACGGGTGCGCCCTGTTGATACGCACCCGGGGCCAATCACGAGCCTTCAGGGCAAGTGGCCGATGACGCCTTCCGTGCTCTCCTGGAGGGGAAGGCCCCGCGCTGGCGCTCGGGGCTCGTTGGTGATCTGCGCGCCCGTGCTTAGCGCGCTGATCGTCGTGCTGGCGATGGCCGGTATCGCCAGGGCGGACGTCGAGATCACCGACGCCGTAACCCGCGAGTTCAGCGTGTACAACGGCTCGCTGGAGCCTGTTGAGGTGACGGACGCCGTAACCCGCGAGTTCAGCGTGTACAACGGCTCGCTGGGACCGGTCGAGGTGACGGATGCCGTGACCCGCGAGTTTTCGGTGTTCAAGCACGGGGCGGTTTCGCGTAAAACGCACGGGAGCGCGGGCACCTTTGATGTCGCGGTGCATGTGCCGGGCGCGGTGGAGCCGCGGCAGGCCGGGCCGACGAAGCTCATCGTGATCTTCAACCAGGAGGTGCAGGCGCCCGGCGGGCCGACTACCGACGACATCGCCCTGTCCAGCGGGACGGTGACCGGCGTGGCCTTCTATACCCATAACGGCCCGCAGCTCACCATCGACATGACCGGGGCGGCCAATCAGGCCAACCTGGTGGTGTCCTATCCGGGCCTGACCGACGGACAGGGCGATCCGCTGGCGGAAACGCTGTGCTTCGGCGTGCTGGCCGGCGACGCGACCGGGGACCGCCGGGTGAACGTCCTCGACCTGGTCCAGGTGCGCAACGTCCTGAACCAGGTGCCAACGCAGAGCACGTTCACCCGCGATGTGACCGCCGACGGAGCGGTCAACGTCCTGGATCTGGTGGCGGTGCGCAACGTGTTGAACACGGCCTTGACCGAAAACTGCCCGTGAGGCGGCGAGACGGAGAAGACGGCGGGGATGAAACCCGCCGCGCGCCTTGCCTGCCCCCCGATCCTGTCACGGAGCTCGTTGACGTTGGTACGGGCCTTGGGCGTCGGCATCGCGCCGGCGGCGGGCGGAGAGGAGTTGCGGGTCAGCCTACGCCGGCGGCTACCCGACCGGCTCGCCTCGGCATCGGCGAGTGATTCAAGAGCGGGAGCAGCTTGGCGTAGGCAAGGTGAATCAGCCGGGCATCGGTGGCAGCGAGCGAGGGCTCGGGCGGACAGGCATCGATGCCAAGCGTTGCCAGGCAGGCGGCCAGGGTACAGCACTGGCCGTCGATGTGCAGGGCGAAAACGCGGCGGGCGTAGTCGGCATGGGCCTCGCCAGCGGCGGGCGGGCAATCGAGCATCCACCCTCTGAACAGGGCTTTGAGATCCACGAACCGCGAAGCGGCCGGAAGCTCGATTTGCAGACGCCGGGCTTCCGCGTCCAGGAAAGGAAGATCAAACGACAGGCAGTTGTACCCCACGCAGATGGGCACACCGTTCATGAGTTCGATGAGCCGGGCGAACCCCGCCCGGGGCGGCAGGCCGCGGTCCCGCAACATTCGGCTGGTGATGCCGTGGACGGTGGTCGCGGCCCGGGGGACGCGCACGGGCTGCTTGAGCAGCCAGGTTTCGTGGCAGGTGGCACGGTCGTCAGTCACCAGGCACACGCCGATCTGAATGATGCGATCGCGTGACCAGCTCACACCGGTGGTCTCCAGGTCGAACGCCAGGTATGAGTTCATCACGCACCTCCGGCACGCTGCTGCGGCGGTGAGGAGGATGAGGGCCTGGCGACGGAGCGGCGGGGCGGGCGAGCGATTTTGAGCTCAGGGGAGGCGACCGGGACGCCCGCCTGATGCCGGTCCGTGTAGGCCTCCCATGCCTCGAAAAATGCCGACGGTTGCCCCTCGGCGGTGAAGTACTGGGCAACGACACTGGCGCAGGGAAGGCTTGCACGGCCGATCTGGAGGACGGCCCGCCTGCCTTCCCGGTCGCGGAGAAAGATCAGGCCCTCCTGGACCACCTGCCTGCGGCCGTACCCCTCCAGGTCGACGAGCAGCATGGGCAGGCAACCGGTCCCGTGTCCCGGCTCCTGGGCGAGGTGGGCCTTCCCCTCGACCACGATGCCCTGCTCGTCCAGGAAACTCCCCAGCATAGTCAGGCAGTAGTTGCCCAACGGGAGCGGGTAGCTGACGCTCACGTCGCTGAAGCTCATCTCGTCCAGGTAGTCGCCGAGCACGCGCATCAGGTACTGCTGCTGACCGCAGGAGTGCAGGATGCGTTCGACCCGGCGGCTGTTGGGACCGCCGAGCCCTCCGCTCATCGGGGAGATTGGGTTGTCCATAGGCGTCATAGGTGCCCCTCAATAGGTAAAACGCCCTATCGAAATGCACCTAACGCGGAAAATGGCAAAAAAATCGGAATCGGGTCGCGGGGGGGCGGTTCCTGAACGAGACAGGCGTGGCCTCACGTCCGATCATCGCGAGCCCACCCTTGCTGCGCAAGAATGGGCCACCCGGCGTCCGCCACGGGGGGTGTGGCACCGGCGTCTCGCCGGTGCGAGCATCGACGCCACGTCGGCCGCCACGGCTCGGCTGAGCTCGCCGAAGTCGGGGGGCGGCCGCTACCGAGGATGGGCCAGCAGGGGATGCGAAGCCGCAAGCGGCACTGCTCAACGAGCAGTGCCCCACGGGAGCGGTCCACGGGGCCGTGCGAAGCCGCGAGCGGCACACGGGGAGGTTATGCCCGGCGGCGGCTCAGACCCGACGGCGACGACAGATCAGTCCGAGGAACAGGGCGTTGAGGGTAATCGCCGCCCAACCGGCTCCGGCACCGCACGCGGGGATGACGGGCGAGGGATCGTCACCCGGGTCGGGTACGACGGGCACCACGGTCACGACCACGAAGTCGAACGCCGTTCGGTTGGTGGCCTCGGTAACGGTCACGGTATAGCTGGTGGTCGCCGCAGGCGAGGCGATCGGAGTAGCGATCGTGGTCGAAGAAAGCCCGGCCGCCGGTGTCCATTGATAGGAGTATGGGGCGATTCCACCGCTGACGGCGGCGTTCAACTGGATGGACTGGCCTGCCTGGATGGTCACGTCGGCGCCGGCATTGACCGTAAAGGGCGAGGCGACCGTCACGGTCACCTGGTCGACGACCACGCGGCCCACCTGATCGCTCACCGTGAGCGTGTAGGTGGTCGTTTGGCTGGGCGAGGCCTGCGGCGTGAGGATATCGGTGTGCGACAGGCCCTGGGCGGGCGTCCAGGCGATGACGTAAGGCGCGACGCCGCCGGAAACCGTGCCGTTGAGCGAAGTGCTCTGCCCGGGGTTGATCGTCCTGTCGGCGCCCGCGTTCACCGCAAAAGAGGAGGTGATCGTCACCGTCACCTCGTCGGAAGCCACTTGGCCGACCTGATCGGTCACCGTCAGGGTGTAGGTGGTCGTCTCGTTGGGCGAGGCCTGCGGCAGGAGGATGTCCGTGCGGGACAGGCCCTGGACCGGGGTCCAGGCGATGACGTACGGCGTGACGCCGCCGGAAGCCGAGCCGTTGAGTGGGGTACCCTGCCCGAGGTTGATCGTCCTGTCGCTGCCGGCACTGACCACCAGGGGGGTGGCCACGGTGACCTTGACGAAGTCGGTCGATTCGATGGGTACGGCCCCGAGCGCCGAGTCGATCACCTTGACTTTGAGCCGGTAGGTCGTGGTCGTCGCCGGGGAAGCGATGGGCTGGGCGATGCAGCGGTCATTCAGGCCGGGGATAGCCAGGGCACAGTCGTCGGGATCCTGCCCAGGGGCGGGCGAGGTGGCCGGCTCGGTATTCCAGATAAACTGGTAGGTGGGAGCGGCGGCGCTCCCCAGCCCGCCGGTCGCCGAGCCTTCCAGAACGACACTGCCCCCGGGACGGACGTTCTTGTCCGGACCGGCGTCCACCCGGAGATTGGTGCTGGTAGGCAGGAGGACATGGTGGATGTTATCGAGGACGTCGGACCCGCCTTCGCCGTCGTTGATGGCGGCGGTGAGTCCGGGGGCGATGCGGACGAGCCGTGGGTCGCCAAGCCGGTAGTCGGCGGTATTGACTCCCGGACCGCCGTCGATGAGGTCCTCCTCGACGCGGACGATGCCGTTGACGATGGGATCCTCGTCGCCTCGGCCGTGGAGCAGATCGTCGCCGGGCCCGCCGCGAAGGATGTTGCGGCGCCCGTCGCCGGTGAGGCGGTCGTTTCCGGCCCCGCCGGTGATGTTCTCGAAGTTGACGATCGTATCCACGCCGGCTGCACCGGTGTTCTGTTGACTGGTGAGGGCGAGGGTCGCGGTCACATCGCCCGTGGCCTGCGCGTAGCTGAGGGTGTCGCGGGCTCCCAGCAGGGTGTGCGTTCCGCCGTCCATGAAGTCATTGCCGCCCAGCCCTTCGAGGACGTCATCCTCGGACCCGCCGTAGAGAGTGTCGTTCCCGATACCGCCGATCAGGTGGTCGTTGCCCGCCAGGCCCCAGATCTCGGTGGCCACGTCGGGGTAGGCGGGGTCGTCGTAGCCCTTGATGACGTCGTTGAAGGCGGGGTTGGTCGAATCGGGGTCGAACAGCATGGTGCCGAACACGATCTCGAAACGGGCAACGTACTTGTTCTCGGCGACGCTGCAGTCGATAAAGCCGACGGAGGGGAGCAACGTCCCGGTTGACCAATCGGGGACGGTGCCGTCGGAGCAGTTGATGATCACGTCGGTGTCGCCGAATTCGTCCTCGACGATGCCGGGGTACGCGGACAGGTCGGCATTGATGCCGGTGATGAGTTCCGGCTGTTGAGCAGGGACGGCCAGGGGCACGCCGAGACCGGACGTCGATCGCGGGACGGCGAATGCCAGGTCGTCGAAGGTGATGATGGTGAACCAGTAGTTCTCGTACTGGCCGCTGTAATCGAGGGTATCGAGTCCCTGGCCGCCCTCGATGCGGTCGTTACCCGCACCGCCGGCGATCACGTCGTCCCCACCCTCCCCGTGGAGTTCGTCGTTACCGCCGCCGCCGAGGATCACGTCGTTACCGCCCTCGAACTGGTTACCCGCGTCGCCCCAGATGATGTCGTTTCCGGGGATCACGGACGACGTACCGCTGAAGAAAAAGCCGAAGACGTCCTCACCGTCGCCGGACAGCAGGTCGTCGCCGCGTCCGCCGACGATGATGTCGTCTCCGCCCCGGCCGAAGATGAGGTTGTCGTAGCCGCGGTTGAATGCCCGGGTGCTGATGGGGTTGACGATATCCGAGCCCATGATGAAGTCGTTGTTGGGGGAGCCGTTGACGTTCTCGATGCCCCGGAGGGTATCGAAGCTGCCGCTGGTGAGGGAAGCGCTGGACCTTTCGCCGTCATAGGCCCGGCCGATGTCAGCGGCCAGGGAACCGAGGTCAACACGGATTCCCCCCCCGTGAAGGGTGACGCTGGCCAGCACAATGGAACCGTCGGGCATCTCCAGGGGGAAATTGTTAACGACGGTACCCGCGGGCACCAGGGAATAGTCGACCCAGTCGGCCGGGCTGCGGTCCGTTTCCGGGGAGGACGTACCGAAGTCGTTATCGGAGTCCAGGAACACCTCGCCGCCGATGATCAAGTCGCTGCCGAAGCCGCTGTAGATGCGGTCCGCATCGTCGCCGCCGCTGACCGTGTCGGAGCCGGCCCCGGGGTAGATGATGTCGCTGCCCGCCCCGCCGCGGATCATGTCCGACCCGCCGACCGAGGTGGCCTGGTCGTTGACGCCGTCGCCGAAGCCCCAGACCAGCACGCCCTGGATCAACGCGTAGAGGTCATAGTCGAAGTCGCCGTAGATCAGGTCGGAGCCGGCGTCGCCGTTGATGCGGTCGCTGCCCAGGCCCCCGTAGATGATGTCAGAACCGTCGCCGCCGCGGATCTTGTCGTTACCCGCGTAGGCGAAGCGGGGGTCACCGCCGGGCAGTCCGGGGACGGGCACACGCGGGGGCAGGCGGGATGCCATGGGCACCGGGCCGACCGGATCCACCGGCCGAGTCGAATCCGCCTGGGGGCTGTCCGGCGGGTTAAACGCCCAGTTGGGAGAGGGCTCGCCGTCGCCGCAGATGGTATCGGCTCCATCGCCGGCGGTGATATCGTCGTCGCCCGGGCCGCCGAAGATCGTATCGGCCTGGTTGCCGGTGTTGATGGTGTCGTTGCCGGCGTCGCCGAAGACCACGTTGCCGCCGCGGCCGCCACCGTAAGTCGTGATCGAGTCGTTGCCTCCGCCGCCCAGGATGGTCGTGCCGCCCTGGGGATCGCCTTCCAGCGTGTCGTTGGTGCCCTTGCCGCGGATGGCGACGAACGAATCGTCGGCCAGGCTGTCGGCGTTGCCCCATCCGTCGGTGGCCGAGTTGCTATTCAAGCTGACGGAAACGCTGCCGGGGCCGCCATCCGTGATGTAGTCGGCCACGTCCCAACCGCCGCCGCCGCTGAGTGAATCGGCGCCATCGCCGCCGCGAATGAGGTCGTTGCCTTCCTGCCCGTTGATGGTATCGGCACCGACGCCGCCGTTGAGAATGTCGTCGCCCGGGCCGCCGGTGATGACATCGTCACCCGCGCCACCAAAGATGATATCGTCGCCGTCGCCGCCATGCAGGGTGTCCGCCTCCGCCCCGCCGTAAATGATGTCGTTACCCGGCCCGCCGTCTACGCCGGGCTCGTCACCGTCGGTCTGGAGGGTCACGGCGCCCTCACCGACGAGACCACGGCAGTCGATGATGTCGTCACCGCTGAAGGTACGGACGATGATTCGATCAAGATCCTCCGGCTTGAGCATCGCCTCCAAGGCGGCCTCAAGGGCTTCGGGGTCGCCCTGGTAGACGGGCAGCCCGAAGACATCCTCGGGGACGGTCTCATCGGTAATCTGGAGAATGGCGGTTCGGTCGGAAGGAATCGGTTCAACCTCGCCGCCGCCGGCGAAGAGTTGACCCGGCTCGATGATGTAGACGTAGATGCGGATGTGGTCGTCGAAGTCGGGGCTGCCGGTCACGCGCAGTTCATCCTCGCCGATCAAGACCGCCGCCACGCCATTGGCCGTCGGGTTGGCCGCCTCAGCGATGCTCGCCGATCCGAGCCACGGAGCCGCGAGCAGCACCAGGGCCTTCACCACCCACCCATGGCCACCCGTACGCGGGACAGGAGCGACATTCCACCGTTGGTACATCTTGGGGCACAGCATCATGATGAACCCTATCATCCCGGGGTTAATACAGTTACAGCACCCTGACCTCCACGCTCAGCGGGCCGGTGGATGCTGGTCGTCCGGGCCGCGGGCCGCAAGCCCGCCCGCACGGAGGGGCCGTAGTATATCCTACCGCCTCATAAATGTCCCGCCAATCGCCGCCCCCCGGGCGGGGCGGGGCGGGGCGGGGCCCGTGACAGTTCAGGCGACTGTCTGGGTGGCCCAGGTCCTCTGGACCTGGGGAAGCGATTGCCGCAAAGGAATCAATGGACGGCTCATGGGCAAGCCTCGAGCGCACGCAGGTCGGAGCCCGCGGGGATCAGCGAGCCCTGACCCGACTCCTGGTCTTGATGGGGCCCGGGAGGGGCACCGCGAGCCCCGGGGCCGGGGGCGGCGGTTCCCGACCGGCCGGCTGCGGCTGCGCCAGGTGCTCCTCGAAGAAGCCGACCGTTCGCGTACCGTAATACTCGGGGCAGATGACCGCGGACTGGTTGTGCTTGGCCTTGGGCACGACCCAAAGCGACTTGGGCCCCGGGGTCGCGTCGTACAGGCGTTGCGACTGCTCGACGGGGATGTAGCTGTCGCGCTCCCCGTGGATGAACAGAATGGGCAGGTCCGCCCGGGTGCGCCGCAGGGCCTTGAGCACGGACGGGAACTCGCAGCCCAGCTTCCGACGGCATTCGCGGAACAGCAGCCAGCGGAGGAAACGCCAGAACTGCGGCGGGTGGTTCTCGTACACGAACCGGACCTTGGCGAAGATGTAGGCCCAGCGCTTCATCAGGTATTCGAGGGTGGTGTCGGAGCTGAAGGCCCCGTCGGTGATGATCGCCTTGACCGCGGGGTTGGATTGGGCGGCGAGAATGGCGGCCCCAGCCCCGCGGGAGATCCCGAAAAGGCCCACCTCGACGGGTCGGCCGTGCTGCTCGAGCCAGTCCTCGACGTAGGCGATCGCTCCGAGCATGTCGTTCACCTCGCGTTCGGTGGGCCACTGCCGAGGCTGATAGCCGGGCTCGCCGCTCGATTCCCCGTGCCCGCGAAAGTCGAAGCTGAAGATGTCGAACCCGGCGGCCAGCAGGGCGCGGCAGTAGCGGGCGCAACTGTACATGTCGCTGGAGAACTCGTGGGCGAAGATGACCATGCCCTTGGGCTGCCCGGCGTGCTGGCCGGTCAGGAACATGCCGCAGAGATTGAGGTTGTCAAACGCCCGGAAGGTCACCCGGTCCCCGTCGATCCGCACGAAGTCGCACGGGCCCATGGCCAGAGGCGGCGGGGTGTCCCGGATGATGTTGAACATGATCCGGACGTATTTGCGCAGCACCAGCCAACTGATCACCAGCAGGACCGCGGCCGTGGTGATGAACGAGAACAGAGCCCAGTTGCGGGTGATGTACTGCAACCAAGCCAGAGCCGGGTCGTTCACGGCAATGATGACAGTCCACACAGCGGCCACAGGCAGCCTTCCTGGCATCCACGCTCCCCCCGCCACAGACCCGACGCCTCCGTGATCCGCCGAGCCCGCAAAGCATGTTAACTCCAATGTTGCATACTGCAAGACGGGAGGGGAGAGAATCAGACATGGGGAGGGGGCGTGACCGAAATCGGCGGGGTGCCGATTCCCTGGGGATCAAGTCAACCCCCAAGTTGCATTCTGCAACAGGGGGAATTGAGAATGGGGAATGGAGAATTGAGAAAAAGCCACTTCCCGCACCTGTCGCCCCACCTCACCCCTGCTGAGGTTCGCCGGCATCCACGGGAGACCCGGTTTCTCACTTCTGACTTCTCACTTCTCACTTTCCCAGCGTTGCGGAATGCAACGCTGAGGTCAACCTGTTGATGGACTTGCCCCAGACGAAAAGCAGAGTGCCACCGCCCGATACGCGGTGCTCTCGGCGGCTTTGGCCGCGGAACACTCCTCATCGAGCGATGGCACACTCAGCAGTCAGATGGGGACCGTCGGCAACCCGGCGGCATTATCCGCCGATGGCGGCACTGATCTCAACGGCCGGCCGGGTTGTCGGGGAAGCTGCGGTTTCCACCCCCGCGGTCTTCTTGTCGCAGCCCTTCTTCTTGTCGTCGCCGCACTTCTTCTCGCAATCCTTCTTCTTGTCACCGCACAGGCTCTCCGCCGTGTTGCCCGCGTCGGCCACCAGGATCACGCGCTCGCCGTCCGCATCGGCGATCTTCTTGTCGCAGCCCTTCTTCTTGTCGTCGCCGCACTTCTTCTCGCAATCCTT
>CAZEEJ010000013.1:0-15230 GCA_964511155.1 uncultured Planctomycetales bacterium
TGGCCCGACGACGGGCGGGCTTCGGTCACGTCATGCGTGCCCTGCTGGCCGGGGCCGGCCTCATCCTGGCCGTCGGTATGTTCGCCGACGTCTTCGATTACGTCCGCTGGCCCATGGTTGCGGACATGTTCCAGCACGAGCGCATCGGGCCGGCCATCGAGTATCTGCTTGACCAGCTCGGCCGAAGGGCCAACGCCAGCATTCCCTTCGCCGTCCTGCTGATCGGCGGGCTCCTCCTGCTGGCTTGGCCCGAACGCCGGCCGGCCGCGTCGGCGTCGGCGAGCGAGGGAGGAGGCGTGCCATGACGGTGGGATTCGCGGAGTGGATCATCATTCTCCTGATGGTGCTCGTCGGCCTGCCGGTGATGCTGACGGTGATGGGTCTGGCGATCGCGGCAATCGTCCGCAGACCCCGCTTGGTGCTCATCCCGCTAGCGGTGGTCGGTGTGGTCGCCGTATTGGCCGTCGTGGGGCTGTTTACCGCTCGGGTGAGTGTGCACCAGGACATCATCTCCGGCAGCGAGGCCACAGTCAGCGAAGTCCCACTGGGGCCCGGATCCCGAAGCCAACTCCTGGCGACCAGCGACTATAAACGTACCCTGAAACATACCCTGGTCGAACGCGCCCACGAGGAATTGATTGATTCGGTCAACCGCGGGCTCCCGCCGGATGCCATGGTGGGGCCTCCGGCGTTTCCGCAGCCGTCGCAACCTCCGACGGAGATTGACCTGGGCATGGGACCAGGTGTTGTGGCGATGAAAGGTGGTATCTCCATGATCGCGCTCCTGCTGCTGTTAGGGCTGGCCGCCCTGGTGGTGTACCTGGTCGTGCTCGCGTTCAGACGACCGCGCATCGCCGCCATCGTCCTCGCCTCGTGCGTTGCTCTCGTGGTCGTCGGCAGCTTGCTCGCGGTCCTGCTTCCCGTGATCGCCAGGGCCAGGCCGCAGGCCCGCACCACCCAGGCCCAGCTTGAGGCCCAGACGCACATCCAATCGGCACCGCCGGCGACGGCGCTGATCCCACAGCCCTCGGGCGTCGGCGCCCAGCCCGGCCTGGCCGTGTGGGACCCGGACGTCACCCGCCGCTTCCTGGCCGACAAGTATCCGTCGGACCGCAGTGCCGCGATCGGCCTGACCCATCATTGGATTGGGCTGTGGAAGGAGCGGGCCGGTCCCGGTGCGGTGCCGGCACGCGTGACCTTGTGCGGTGACGTACCGACGGACGTGCTCACGGCGATGGACGGCGTAGTGCGGACGGAATGGCCGGGCGTGGCCGTCCACTTCTCGCCGGGCACGAACGCGGCGGCCCACGTCGAGCGGACGGCGGAAACGGCACCGGCCGAGAGTGCTCCGTCGCCGCCGACTATCGTGCTGGAGGCGCAGATCCTCAGCGAGCGGACCTCGCACACGCGCAGCGGCTACAGCGGCGTGTCGAGGAGCGGACCTCCGCTGGTCGTCCAAGCCCAGGCCGTCGAGTTGGAGCGGGCGGGCTCGTTGCGGGTCGGCCTGACTTCGAGCGTCACCAACGGCTCCGTGTTGACGGAGTGGGTGGACAAGCCCTGGATCGAGGATCTGCCGGCCTATAGATCGAGTCTGGCGGCCTTGGGCGAGAGGGGGGACCTTCTCGTCGGGTATTCATCCGGCCTGGCGGCCACGCCGGCCGACGCCCAGCGGGAGGCGATGGCTTCCGCCGCCGAAGTCCTGCGGACGGAGTTGGCCAAGCGGGTACCCGGGGCCGCCCTCCCGGACCCGGCCGCCCTGGAGGTCAGCGCGCAGCGCGCCACCCGCGACATGTTCGTCCAGCAGTTGCGGCGGCCTTACGGCGACGTGTACCGGGCGGCGGTCCTGGTGGATCTGTCCACGGATGCGTTAGCCTCCCAGCGGCTGGATAACGTGAAGGGGACGCTTGCCCGGGCGGTCGGGCTGTTGCTGCTGACCGTGCTGGTCTACCTGTTCCTCAACGCGGCCACCAAAGGGTACTATGTCTGGTCGGTTCGTCTGGTCGCGGTCGCCGTGGCGGTCGTGGGGCTGGGCTGGGTACTGATGTGGGCTTGAACTCGTCCCTTCGGGTCTGGGCTGGTTCTCTGGATTCGGATTCCTGGGTTTGAACGGGGATCCCTGGAGTCGGACTCGGACTCCTGGATTTGGCCTGTTATCCCTGGGCTTGGAGGGGGAGATCGTGAATCGGTGTGTCCGTGGTCCCCAGGAGGTACGTTGATCGGCGGCGATGAGTGAGCTGAGCGAGGCAGATCGTTACCTGCTGGAGCTGATTCGGCAGGGCGACGGCGAGGGCTGGTCGCAGGTGGTGGCCCGATATGAGGGTCGCCTGCTGGCCTTCGCGCGGGGGAAGGTGCGCGCCGCCAGCGATGCCGAAGACCTCGTGCAGGAGACGTTTATCAGCTTCCTCAAGGCCGTCGCCTCCTTCCGTGAAGAGGCGAGCCTCGAAACCTACCTGTTCACCATCCTGCGACGAAAGATCATCGACCTGGCCCGCGGCCGGCGGGTGGGGGTGTGCCTCTTGCAGGACGTGCTGGCCGAGAGCGGCGGCGAAGAGAGTGATGCCGCCCAGGCCATCGCTTCGCTCGATCCGACTGCCAGTTGGTACGCCCGGCGGGAAGAGCAGCATGACCTGCAGCGCGACGCCCTTACGCAGGTGATGCGGACGATCATCGACGGCTACAAGGCGGCCCTCAACTTTCGCGACCTGCAGATCGTGGAGATGATCTTCTATGCCCAGTGTCGCAACAAGGACGTGGGCGACGCGGTCGGCGTGGGCGAAAAAGCCGTCGCGGTCATCAAGCACCGCTGCCTTCGCCGCATCCGGGAGCTGTTGCGGCCCAGCCCAGGGCTCAGCGATGCCGACCCGCCCGATGCCCTGCTCAGCGAGATCTGGCAGGAGGAACGGCTGAGCTGCCTCAAACGCTCGACGATCGGGGCGTACGTTCTCGGTACCCTGGAATCGCCCTGGCAGGAGTACGTGACCTTCCACCTGGAGCGGCTCGGCTGCCGCTTCTGCCGCGCGAACCTCGACGATCTCCAGGCCCGAACCGCTGAGGACGCCCGACAAACCCTTCGCCAGCGCATCATGGAATCCACCGTGGGCTTCCTGAGCAGGCAGTGAAAACGCAGCCCATCGCGGGTCAAGCCGGCAGGGAGACGGGCGGACGCCTCGGGCAAAATGCCCAATGTCCAAGCCCCAATGACCAATGAAACCCGAATGACCAATGACGAGCGGGCAGGGCCGCAGCCGTAGTTCTGGTTCCGGATTTGGTCATTGATTGGTCATTGGGCCTTGGGCATTGGTCATTCCATTCGCCCCTCGGTCCGGGTGGATGGCGGTCCCGGCGGGATCGGGTACAATGGGCCGGCCGACGGTCGGCAATCCAGACACGCTTGACGCATCCCCGCCCACGCTTGGCCTCCTGCCCGAGGCGGAGCCGTGGCCGGGACGCGGCAGCGAGGCTGGCGGCAGGCAGCAAACCTGCGGAGAACCCACGACAGCACCACTATCCAGAGAGGGCGAAACCACCATGAAACGACGCGACTTCCTCAAGCAATCGGCGGCGGCAGCGGCGGCAGGCATCTCCTTCCCGTACTTCGTGCCCTCCCACGTGCTGGCCGCACCGGGACGGACGGGGGCCAACGACAAGTTCGCCGTCGGCTTCGTGGGAACGGGCGGCCGGGCCCGCCATCTGATGATCCACGAGAAACTGGACGACAACGGGCGGATCGTCGCCGTCGCCGACTGCTTCCTGCCCCGGATCGACGAGGCGGCCAAGATCGTGCCCGGCAGCGACCAGTGGAAGCGCTACCAGAACTACCACGAAATGTTCGAGAAGGAGAAGCTCGATGCGGTCTTCGTGGCCACCACGACGCACGCCCGGGCGCTGATCTGTGCCCACGCGATGCAGGCCGGCCTGGACATCTACGCCGAAAAGCCCCTGACCCTCACCGTCGCCGAGGGCCGCATCCTTGCCAACGCGGTCAAGAAGTACAAACGCGTGCTCCAGGTGGGTACGCAGCAACGCTCCATCCCGGTCAACGCCCATGCCAGCAAGCTGGTACGCGACGGGGCGATCGGCAAGGTGCACACCGTCATCACCTACAACTTCGATCCCGGCCGGCAGTGGGAACCGAAGCCGGCGGAGCCCATGCCCGAGGGGCTTAACTGGGACGAATGGTGCAACCAGACTGAGTTGCGGCCTTACCATCCTGATCTGTACCGCAAATGGGGTCTCTGGTGGGATTACGACGGCGGCGGGCAGTCGTGGGGCGTCAGCGGTTGGGGCACGCACTCGCTGGACCAGGTTCAGTGTGCCCTGGGCACGGATGACACCGGCCCGGTGGAAATCTGGCCCGACGAGCCCGGCCCGTCCGGCAAGATCACCATGAAATACGCCAGCGGCACGCTGCTCAAGCTCCACGGCCCGAAGCGCGACTTGGCCGACCTGGGGGCCATCTTCATCGGCGACAAGGGCAAGATCGAGATCCAGCGAGGTTCGTACATCCCCGAGCCCGAGGAACTGCTCAAGGATGCCCCCGAGAAGATCCCCGCCAACTCGCCGGGCGAATGCGTGCCCCACCTGGCCAACTTCTTCGACTGCATCCGGACGCGCAAGCGGCCGGCGGCCGACGTGGAGATCGGCCATCGCTCGACCACCGTCTGCCACCTGGTGAACATCTGCCGTGAGCTGGGCCGCAAGCTCCAGTGGGACCCCAAGGCCGAGAAGTTCGTCGGCGACGACGAAGCCAACAAAAAGCTGTCCCGCCCCCGGCGCGCAGGCTACGAGTTCCCCAAGGACCTCGCGTAGGGCCGCGCCCCCTTGCGGATGAAACGCCTTTTGTGCTAAAATCTGCACATGGCTCAGACGTGGTTTGATTTGGCAAGCGACGCGCGCAGGGCAGCGAACCGGCTGGTGAGCGAAAGCTACCGGTCGTGTCTCTGCCGGGCCTATTACGCCGTCTACTCAAAGGTGGCGTTCGACCTGTCCGCCATCCGCGGCGTCAGCTTCCCGGCGGGCGACGAAGGGCCCAAGCACCCGGGCAAGTCAGGAACCGGCGGGATTCATCGTTTGATCGAAACGTGTATGACGGACTTGCCCCCCCTCAGGCGCGCAAGGCTGTTGGAACTGGTCGGCCGGCTGTACACGCTGAGGTGCTTGGCGGATTATCGACCGTCGGTGGATGTGGACAGTCGCGACGCGCGCGAGGCGATCTCGATCATGAATACGGTGTTTGATTCGTTCTAACGCGAAAGGTCGAAGCGATGCCAACCACGGAGGAAACGTCGGCGATTGTCGACAAAGTGCGCAAGCGTCTCACCGATGGCGAGCGGGAAGGCATCCACCTGAAGATCGACAGCGAGAAGCTTGACGACGATTGGCTTTACATCGTGGTGGTACCGTCCAAACCGGGTGTGCGTGCATCCGAGTACGCCAATTTCATGTCGAAGATCGAGCGTGAGCTTCGCGCGGCCGGACACGACAACGTGCTGCTGGTGCCGGCGTTGGAGGACTGATCGGCGCTCAGGTCAGCCCGACGATGTAAGCGATCCACGCGCGATCGACCTTCGGGCGGCGGCAGGGCCGGAATGCGCCGTTGCCTTTGCCGTTCGCGCCGGTGCCTTCCCAGTAGACGCGCACGTCCTTGAACCCCGCCTCGCGCAGGCCCTCGGACAGCTCGGCTGGCGTCCACAGCCGCCAGTCGTAGCTGAACGCCCGGTTCATGCGCGTGCCGTCCGGGAAAACGTAGTGGATGTGGTTCAGGGCCTCGTTGGTCACCGGGTTGTAGGCCGCCTGGTCCCAGATGTAGGCGAAGCCCTTGAACCGCGTCTTTTCGCGGCAGGGCATCTGTGCATCCGGGCCGCCGTAAATGTCCATGACCATGATGCCGCCGGGTTTGATCGCCGCCCGGCAGCGGGTCAGGTAGCGTATCAAAAGCGCCCGCTCCTTGAACACGCAAAACGAGAAGTTGAGGGCGGCGATCACGTCCACCCGCTCAGTGCGGACGGAGAGCACGTCGCCCTTGACCAGGCAGACACGCTTGGCCTGGTCCGGGCGGAGTTCGGCGAGGTAGTGTTCCCGTCCCCAGTTGAGAGGCTCATCATCCAGATCAACGCCGATGGCCCGGTTGGCCGGCCCGCGGCGCACCCAGTCGCAGGAGATGGCCGCCGTCCCGCAGAAGTCCTCGCGCAGCACCAGCGGCGGACGCCCGTTCTCTCCACGGTACACCCGCCGGAAAAACGCGATTTCCGCGTCCGTCGATTGCACCGAATCGGTATAGAGCACGTACCGGTCCGCCGTGCGGGCGGTGAGTGGTGGTCGGTGATTGGTCCCCATGATTCGCTGTCGGTCCTCCCTTTCAGCGGGTCACTCGATGCCCCGCAGTTTCTCGATGTCTCCATCCTGGCCGATGACCACCAGGGTGCTGCCGGCCGACAAGACGGCATCCGCGGCGGGCAGAAACTCGAATCCCCCGGTGCGCTCGGGTCGCTTGATGGCCACCACCAACACGTGGCACAGCTTACGCAGGTGGACTTGAGCCAGGGTCTTGCCGTTGAACGACTCCGGCGTCGAGATCTCCACCACGCGGTACTCCGGCGACAGCGGCAGATAGTCCAGCAGGTCGGGATGAACGATCCGCTGGGCCATGCGTTCGGCCGTCTCGCGCTCGGGGAAGACCACGTCTGTCGCCCCGACGGCCTGCAAGATGGCCGCGTGGTCACCCCCGGAGGCCTTCGCCCGGATGCGCTGCACGCCAATCGTCTTCAGATGCAGCGTGCACAGAATGCTCGCCTCCAGGCTTTCCCCGAGACTGACGATCGCCTCGTCGATGTCCGCGCTGACCACCGACTTGAGGGCTTCCAGGTTGCGCGCATCCGTGATCACCGCCTGTTGCACGTCGTCCTGGATGCGCCGTACGGCGGCCTCATCCAGATCGATCGCCAGCACGTCGCAGTCCAGGCGGGCCAGCGTCATGGCTAGATGGCGCCCGAACTGCCCGAGCCCGATGACACAAACCTGTTTTCTCATGGACTGACCCTACCCGATCATGATCGGCTCTTCCGGGAGCCGGACGGCCGAGGGCTTCCGCTCAATCACGATCATCGCAACCGTCAACGGCCCGAGGCGGCCGACGAACATCGTGAGGATAATCCACATCTTGCCCGCTGTCGTCAGCAGCGGCGTCAGGCCGGTGGACAGCCCGACCGTGCTGAACGCCGAGATCTGCTCGAACAGGATATCCTCCAGCCGGCAATCCGGCCGACCCATCTCGGTGATCGCCAGCACCATCACGCCGACCAGATTGTACAGGCTGGCCACGCCCAGCAGCAGTCCGGTCCGCCGCACGAGGTCCGCGGGCACCCGCCGCCCGCGAATGGTGACATCCTCATGGTGCTGCAACCGGGCCTTCAGTCGGGCCACCCACACCGCCAGCGAAGTGGTCTTGATGCCGCCCGCGCACGAGCCTGGCGAACCGCCGATGTACATCAACAGCACCAGCCACAGCAGCGACGCGGTGGGCAAACCACCGATGGCGATGGAATTGAAACCTGCCGTGCGCGCGGTGATCGACTGGAACAGAGCGTTCAACGCTGCCCGGGGCCCCGTGCCCGCGTCCGGACTGAGTCCCAGCGCGCCGATCACCACCGCACCAAGCACAATCAGCAAACCGCTGGTCAAGATCACCACCCGGCTGTGCAACGACCAGAGGACCGGCGAACGCTGCCGGCGGATTCTGTGCAGCAGACGGGTCACCACCTCCAGGACGACCGTGTGACCCAGTCCGCCGAGGATGATAAGACCCGCGATGACGGCCATGAAGCCTACGTGATCGCGCAGCCCAACGAGGCTGTCATCAAGTGTTGAGAAGCCGGCGTTGCAGAAGGCGGAGATGGCATGGAAGACGGCGGTGAAGACCGCCCGCCCGCCGGTGAAGTCCTCGGGAAGACTGGCCAGGATCAGCAGTGCCCCAACCGCCTCAGCGACAAGGGTCAGCGTAACGATCCAGCGAAGATTACTTCGGAACTGCACGGCCGCATTCTTCTGATAAAACACATCGTACAGGGCCACCTGCGATCGCAGCGAGATCCGCCGCCCGGTGAACTGCAGGGCCAGGGCCGCAAAGGTCATGATCCCCAGCCCGCCGAGTTGGATGAGCGCCAGGATCACCATCTGCCCGAACCGGCTGTAATCCCGTCCGGTATCCAGTACGGCCAATCCGGTGACGCACACCGCCGAGGTCGAGGTGAACAGGGCGTCAAGCACCGTGATTCCGGGAACGGCATGGGCCATGGGCAGACTGAGCAGCAGCGTGCCGAGGAGGATCAGACCGGCGAACGTGCCGGCCAAAAAACCTTCCGGACGGCTGACGGCCTGGACGAAGAGACGATAAGGTGTTCCGACGGCCATGGATCTCGCCCTGACCCGGCAGCCAGCGCCCGCCGCCGGTCAGGACGATACTGTTACCACGCCTCACCCCAATACGCCAGAGGCGGGGGTGTGGCACCGGCGTCTCGCCGGTGCATGGCGCGTACCGACCGCCATTGCTCCGCGAGCAGTGGCACACGGACCGCGAAGCGGCAAGCCGTGAGCAGGAACCCGCTCGCTGACTCGTTGCCCACTGCCTACTGCCTACTGCCCACTACCTACTGCCCACTGCCTACTGCCTACTGCCTACTGACTCTGCACCTCGCCCGCTCACCTCACGGAGGCCCGTTCCACCAGTACGTCCTCCAGCGGCACATCGTCGAAGGTTCCACCCTCGGGCACCGGCTGGGGGCCCGTCTGCACGCGGCCGATTTCGTCGACCACCTCCATCGTGTCCTCGGTTACCCGGGCGAATACCGTGAATCCGCCGTTCTGCGTGTCCAGGTTGGCGGGGTCGCCGGAGTTGTCGGACAGATTGAAGAAAAACTGAGAGGTCGCCGAGTCCGGGTTACCGCCCACCTTGGCCATGGCCACGGTGCCCCGCACGTTGCTGCGATCCGGGCTGAACTCGTTGGTGATCGGGTCCCGCACCCCATCCTGCTCCACCAGACCGGGCAGGTATCCTCCGCCCTGCACCACGAAGTCCGGGATCACCCGATGGAAGATCGTATCGTCGTAGAACCCATCCTCCACGTATTGCAGGAAGTTGACCACGGTGATCGGGGCGCCGTCAATCAGCATCTCGAGGTCGATGTCACCCTCGGAAGTCTCCAGCCGCACCACCGGCTGCGTGACCACCGTCAGGGTCACCGTATCCACGGCCGTCACGCCGTCGGCGTTCTCCACCGTGAGCTGGAACGTCAGCACGCTGGCGTCGGCGGCCTCCACGGGCACAGTGAAGGTCGGCCGCTGAACGTCCGGATCGCTGAGCACCACCGTCTCGCCATCGGTCTGCTGCCAGTGGTAGGTCAAATCGTCGTCGCCGGACACGCTGCTGGCCGAGCCGTCCAGCGTGACCGTGACGCGCGGCACCACGTTGTGGTCCTCGCCGGCCTCGGCACCCAGAACGAAGATCGTCACCTCGTCGCTGGCCGACCCCTCCCGCCCATCGTCCACCCCGAGACGGAACCCCAGCGTGACACCGCCGGCCGGCGCGGTGAACGTGGCGACCGCCTCATTGGCGTCAGCAAGCGTCACCTCCGGCCCGGAAACCTGCTTCCAGGCAAACGTCAACTCGTCCCCCTCGTCCGGATCACTGCTGCCCGAGCCGTCCAGCGTGACCGTCGCTCCCGCCCCGACCGTCTGATCCGCCCCGGCGTCGGCCGTCGGGGCCTGATTCTCCTCCGAGTTCACGACCACGGTCACCGTATCCGTGCTCGACAGCTCGCGCTCCACCTCGGTAACGGTCAGGGAGAAGGTCAAAGTGCCCACCGCGGCGGCCGTGAAAGTCGGCGCCGCCGCCTCCGCGTCATCCAGTACGGCCTCCGGCCCGGAGGTCTGCAGCCACTCGTACTCCAGCGTGTTGCCCTCAACCGCCGGACTGCTGCCCGTGCCGTCAAGCGTCACCGTCTCCCCGACAAGGACGGTCTGGTCTTCCCCGGCGTCGGCAATCGGCCGGGCGCGGACGGTGACCGTCACGCGGTCGTTGGCCGTTCCGCCCCGTCCGTCCCGCACGGTGAGTTCGAACACCAGCGCGTCGTTCACGTCCGGAGCGGTGAACGTGGGACCGGCAACCGTCGCGTCACTCAAAGTGACTGCCTCGCCCTCGACCTGGGTCCACCGGAAGCTCAGCGTATCGCTCGTGTCGGGATCGCGGCTCGCACTGCCGTCGAGCGTCACGGTTACCCCGCCGTTCACCGCCTGGTCCAGACCCGCACGGGCGAACGGGGCTTGATTGGTCGGTGAGTCGACCGCGACGAAGACAATATCAACGCCCGGATCATCGCGACCTTCCTCCGTCACCGTCAGCTCGAAAATCAGCGTGGTCACGGTCCGGGGGATGAACTTGGGCGTCGCACTGGCCGGGTCGTCCAGTTCGACCGGCGGGCCGGAAATCTGCGTCCACGCGTAGGTCAGCGGTTGCCCCGCCGCACGCGGCCGACTTTCGCTGGCATCGAGCGTGATCTCCCGGCCGATTCGCCCGGTCTGATCGGGCCCCGCGTTCGCCAGCGGCCCCATGCTGGACCAGGCCCGCTCGATGTAGATCATCCCCACCGGCAAGTTGTTGAGCAGCGTGCCGTCCTGGGCCGTCCGCGACGTTGTGCTTGACTCGCCGAGCACCTCCGCAAGATCCAAGCCCTTCACCACCCGCCCAATGACGGTCAGGTCCACGGGATCTCCCGTGAAGTCGAGATCGAAATTATCTCCCAGATTGATGAGGTAGTGGGGCACCCCTGAAGCCGTGTCCGGCGGGCCGAACAGGGCGACTCGCCCCCGGTAGTTGGCCAAGCCGTTGTCCGATTCGTTGACCAGCGGGCGGCTGCTGCCGGCGGTCAGACTGGGCGAGTAGCGGCCGCCTCGAATCCACCGCCCGGAACGCGTCTCGTGGATGATCGTCCCGTCGTAGTATCCTTCATCCACGTAGTCGCGGAAGTTGGCGGGTGCGGTCCCCAGGTCGGTGAACAGCTCGAGAATGATGTAGCCCTCGCTGGTCGCGAGAGTTACGTACGGCAGGTCGGGCACCGGCAGGGGCGGCCCGTTGTCCGGGCCGGGAGAAAGCGGCATGCAGTTCAGGCTGCCGAGCACCAGGATGAAGGCTACGCTGACGCACCGTCGTCGCAACATGGAGGCTCCAATGCCATTCAAGGGTTGACTTTGTCTGGCCGGGGGCATTATACGGCCCCTCTGGCTGTCCACCAATGCCGATGGATGCTGGTAACTATCGGCTGATTCGCACGTTGGCGCCACTGGAGTTGCCGCACCGGGCGGCCACGGCAGGGGCTGATGACCCGGGCGAAGGTAGAGTTGCCCATGCACGTCGCCTATATCGGAATCGGATCGAATCTCGGAGATCGGCAGGCCCTGGTGGCGGCTGCGGTCGAGGCCATACGCCGCGCGCCCGGCATCGGCTGCGTGGTGGTGTCATCCGGGCATGAGACGCGACCGGTCGGCGGCCCGCCGGGCCAGGGGCCGTACCTGAATGCCGCCGCCCGCATCGAGACCACCCTGGAGCCGCTGGATCTGTTGCGACTGCTGATGCGGACCGAGGCGGCGCTAGGACGCGAGCGGACGGAGCGCTGGGGGCCGCGGACCATCGACCTCGACTTGTTGTTCTACGACGATCTGGTGTTGAACACACCGGAGCTGACCCTGCCCCATCCACGCATGCACGACCGCCGGTTCGTGCTCGCCCCGCTGGCCGAGATCGCCCCCGACGTGCATCATCCCCTTCGCGGTCTCACCATCCGACAACTACTGGCGCAGACCGGATAGTTACTTTCAGTGCCCACTGATTCCATAGAACGAGCCGCGGGCTTCAGCCCGCGCGGTGCTTGCACGCGAGCAATGGTTGATCCCGGCCGGGAAGCCGCGCGGGCTGAAGCCCGCGGCTCGTTGCGTACGCCCGCGGCGCGCCGACCCGGCATCAATCAACGACTCCAGACTCCTTTCCCATACTACGGACAAGGCAGGACCGTCTGATTCAAGTTGTTCCGAGCAATCACCAGGTCCAAGACATTGATCGTGCCGTTGGCGTCCAGGTCCGTCCGGAAGTTGGCCTCCGTTACCGGCTGATTCAACTGGTTTCGCACGTTGACCCAATCGAGGATGTGGACCGTCCCATCCCCAAGGGCATCACCGGGGCCACTCGCACGCACAGCGAAGTCGGGATGAAGGCCTCGCCGGTATCAGCGTCAACCGCCATGAAGCTGGTCGGAATCTCGGCCACGTAATTCTGCCCCAGGCCGTCCAAAGCCCGAAGAAATGGGGGTTTTCCGCCGTAACCCTCGTCGAAGGTCAACCACGAGAACCGGACACCGTTACCCAACGCCCACTGCACCTGACCGAGAGCGATCTGCCACTTGGAACGGTACCCCACGTCGTCGGGGATGCCCGCCTCCCGGCAGCGGGCGCGATCCTGCCCCCAGGTCTTTTCGGGAAGGTACAGTTCACCGTCCAGCAGGGTGTGGCCTGGTCAATGGGGGCTTTCGCGGAGGTGTTCGAGAAAGGTCGGCAGGTTACAGGAGACGCGGCGGTCATCGCCGCTTGACCGGCTGGTGTGTGAGACCAGGAACCGGTGCGAAACCCCATACCTTGCAATATAGAATCCTGTTTCTGTTTTGCAGGGAGGGATTCCCGGATGCGGCCCGAGCCGGTGCACGACAGAATCGGCGGGGTGCCTATTCACCGAGGACCGAGTCAACTTGTTGATGGACGTGCCCAGGCGTCGCTGACGAGCAGCAACAAGTTGCCTTGCTCCGGGTGACGGGGTGTCGGCGCCCCGCGTTCGGGATCGGACGCTGATCTACCCATAATTCAACGCCCGATGCCCGCTCAGCGGCGTATCTATGGGACGCCTGGAATCATCGCCTTTCGCGTTCCGCCGCACTAACTGCCGCACTCCCTTTGACCGATAGCCCCTCCAGGGTGCAGCGTTTAGACAGAGAAGGGTCCTCGAACGGGAGGGTAGCATGGTGACTCGATGCCATGGCCGGGGCGTGATCATTCCGCTATTCGTGCTCGCAGCCATCATGCCGGTTCCCATGGCCTGGTCATCACCGGCCAGCCCCCGACCCATCGGGCTGATTCAGCCCGATGGAACGTCGATCATCCTGCGGCCGCGCGGCGGGCCGGGCCTCAATTGGTTCGAGGACCTGCAGGGTTACGCCGTCGTCCGCGTGGGCAAGGAGTATCAGTACGCTCAGCCCGGCGAGGGCGGACGATTGGCGCCCAGCGGCCTGCTGGTGGGCAAGGCAAATCCCCAGTCCAGCGGGCTGGAGCCCGGACGGCGCCCGCAGCCCGCACAAGGCGACGATCGGGAAACCCTCTCCACAAGCTGCTCGCTTCCCGTGCCGGCTGATCGCGTGCCCCTGGATCTGTGGCCCCGGCAGGCGACGCCGGCCACCGGGACGGTCAAGAATCTCGTCGTATTGTGCAAGTTCAGCGATCACGTGCTGGGCGTGCACACGCGCGATGCCGCCGATTATGACACCCTCTACAACAGCGCCGTGGCCGACGCCATGCTCTGCCCCACGGGCAGCGTCAAGATGTGCTTCACGGAGAACTCCTACGGGGCACTGACCCTGGAGAGCACGGTCGTCGCCTGGGTCACGCTACCACAAACGCAGGCGTACTACGCCAACGGCCAAAACGGTACCGCCATGACCTACCCCCAGAACGCCCAGGGCATGGTGCGCGATGCGCTCGATCTGGTCGACCCGCTGATCGACTTCGGCGAGTTCGATGCCAACAACGACGGCTACATCGACGCGATCACCATCATCCACTCCGGCTACGGGGCGGAGACGGGAGGCGGCGGTGGAGGCTGGATCTGGTCGCACAAGTGGTCTTTATGGGCCCTGCCCGGCGGGTTCTGGACCAGCGGCGATGCCAGCGGCGGGGGCGGCAACGTCAAGGTCTACGATTACCACACCGAGCCCGCTCTGTGGGGCACGTCGGGCAACGCGATCTCCCGCATTGGGGTGGCCGTCCATGAAACGGGGCATTTCTTCGGCCTGCCCGATCTCTACGACACCGATGGCACCAGCGAGGGCATCGGCTCGTGGTGCATGATGGCCAACAGTTGGGGCTTTGACTTCACCCAGCTCCGACCGCCTCATTTCTCCGCCTGGTGCAAAATCGGCTTGAACTGGGTCACTCCCACGGTCATCAGCACCGCGGATACGTACACCGCCCCGCGCGTCGAGGATCATGCGACGATCTTCAAGATCAGCACGGGCTACCCGGCCAACGAGTACCTGCTGATCGAGAATCGGCAGCCCTTTGGTTTCGAGAGCGCGATGCCCCAGGGCGGCCTGGCCATCTGGCACATCGACGACAACAAGGCCAACAATCGCTCCGAGGGCTACCCCGGGCAGGCGGGCTGGCCAACCAACAACAACCACTACATGGTGGCTCTGCTCCAGGCCGACGGCACCTACGACATGGAGAAAAACCTCGACCGCGGCGACGCCACCGATCTGTTTCGTGCCGGCGGGGTGTCCACCATCAACGCCAACACCACCCCCAGCACCAACGGGTACCAAGGCGGCGTGGTGACCGTGACCAACCACGCCATCACCAACATCAGTGCCTCCGGGGCGAGCATGACCTTCGACTTCGTGCCGGGCGGTGAGGGCGGGGGCGAAGGCGTAAAGGCGGAAATGACCAGCCCGGCCAACGGGGCGACCTTCGACAGCGCCACCGTCACCTTCGAGTGGGACGCGGGCACCAACGTCACCGAGTACTGGTTGTCCATCGGCACTTCCGTCGGCGGCAACACCCTGCTCAACCAGTCGCAAGGCACCAACCTCAGCAAGCAGATGACCAATCTGCCGACCGACGGCAGTACGATCCACGTGCGACTCTGGTCCGAGATCAACGGGGACTGGGAATACAACGATTACAGCTATACGGCGGCCACCGTGGCTCCCGCCAAAGCAACGATGACCAGCCCAGCCGACGAAGCCACTTTCAACAGCGCTACCGTCACTTTCGAATGGGACGCGGGAACCGGTGTCACTCAATACTGGCTGTCCATCGGTACGACTGCCGGCGGCAACAACCTGCTCAACCAGTCCCAGGGCACCAGCCTGAGCAAGCAGGTCACCAACATGCCGACCAATGGCAGCACCGTCTACGTTCGA
>CAZEEJ010000013.1:15330-49718 GCA_964511155.1 uncultured Planctomycetales bacterium
TCAACCAGACACAGGGTACCAACCTGAGCAAGCAGGTCACCAACATGCCGACCAACGGCAGCACCGTCTACGTCCGCTTGTTCTCCAAAATCGGCAGCGCCTGGGAATACAACGACTCTACCTACACCGCCGCAACCGTGGCCTCGGGCAAGGCGACCATGACCAGCCCGGCCAACGGTGCAACCCTGGCCGGTGCCGCGGTCACCTTCGAGTGGGATGCTGGGACCGGGGTCAGTCAGTACTGGCTCTACGTTGGGCGATCCCTGGGCAGCACCAGTCTCTTCAATCAATCACAAGGCGTCAGCCTCAGTAAAGAGGTCACCGGCCTGCCCACCGACGGAGGTGCCGTCCATGTTCGCCTGTGGTCCAAGATCGGCGCGTCCTGGGAATACAATGATTACGCTTATACCGCGGCCACCATCGCCTCCGACAAGGCGGAGATGACCAGCCCGGTCAACGGCTCAACCCTGGAGGCCACGAGTGTCACGTTCGAGTGGGACGCAGGCACCGGGGTCACTGAGTACTGGCTCGCCATCGGAACCACCGTCGGCGGCACCGGATTCCTCAACCAGTCGCAAGGCACCAACCTCAGCAAGCAGGTCAACAACATGCCGGCCAACGCCAGCACGGTTTACGTGCGTCTGTGGTCCAAGATGGCGGGGGCATGGCAATACAACGATTACAGCTACACCGCGCTCAATGGTGCTGCGGCGATGACCAGCCCGGCCAACGGTGCCACCCTGCCCGGAGCTGAAGTCACCTTCCAGTGGAACGCGGGAACCAGTGTCGCCCAGTACTGGCTGAGCATCGGCACCAGCCAGGGCGACGACTCCTTGTACTCCGCCTCTGCGGGGACCAGTCTCTCCGCAGCGGTCACCGGCCTGCCCACCGACGGCGGAACCATCCACGTCCGGCTCTGGTCCCGCGTCGGCTCCACCTGGGTCTACCGCGACTACTCCTACACCGCATCTTCCTGACCTGTCACGGACCGCGGCCACGCGCTCTGCACCGCGCCGACTGGAAACCGCGCAAGCCCTGATGTACACTCCGGCTCTGTCACCGGGCGTGTCCTCCTTAGCAGCAGGGGATGGGTTGTCGCCGCACCATCCCCGACAGACGCCGTTCGTGGGGCTGCGCCTCAGGCGATCATCGGCTCGAATCTCGATGAGGAAACAGTTGGTGCAGACGGCAGGACGACGCTTGGCCCTCCGGGTCGCGACGTGGGCGGCTTTGCCCCTCGGATTGGCCGGGTGCAAAGTCGGCCCGAACCATCAAGAGCCGCTGTCCACCATTCAGTCTTCCTGGAGCACGACCCAGCCGGCACAACCGGACACGACGCGCGACGGGCACGAGCAGGCGGTTTTGGATCTGACCCGATGGTGGCACCACCTGGACGATACAGCGCTCACCGCCCTGGTGGAGGAGGCCGTCGAGGCCAACCTCGAGATTCGTTTGGCGGATGCCAGACTGCGAGAAGCCGGCGCCCTGCGCCAGGGTGACTACGCCGAGCTGTTCCCGGCCATTGGGCTGGATTCCAGCTACCTGCATGAGCGTGCGGCACGGAACCGGTCGATCGGCGATAGCGGCGACGGCGGGCTCTCGGCATCGCTATCCGGCTCCGCATCCACCGTCGACGGGCTCGGCCCGCCGGTCGGGCAGGTCCGATTCAGGGACAACAACGTCACCATCCGCCCCCCCACCCCGGGATCGGGCCGGACGCTTCCCGAGATCACCGCCTCCCGCTCGCGAAGCTGGGGTGGGCAGGGAGGCGGCTTCCAACGCGACCGAAACGGCTACCAGACGCTGCTCGGTGCGACGTGGGAGCTCGACATCTGGGGCGGCATTCGACGGGCCGTGGAGGCCGCGGACGCCGAGGTTCTGGCCAGCCTGGAGGATCGGCACGCGATCATGGTCGCCGTCACCGCCGAGGTGGCCCGAAACTATGTGGTGCTCAGAGGGCTGCAACGCCTGATCGAGGTCACCCTGGAGAACGTCGTCATTCAACGCCAGACGCTGGAGAGCATCCGATCGCGGTTTTCCGCCAGCCTGGCCACGGGGACGGACGTTCTACAGGCGGAGATACAACTTCAGCGAACCGAAGCGCAGCTACCGCCGCTGGGGGCCGGCGTCCGACAGACGATCCATCGGCTCGGCGTTCTGCTGGGCCGGCCGCCCGATTACCTGTTGAGCGACCTGGAAGAGCCGCGGCCCCTGCCCGGACTGCCCGACCTGCTGCACGTGGGCCTGCCGAGCGAGTTGTTGCGGCGGCGCCCGGATATTCGCGCAGCCGAGCGCCGGGTGGCGAAGGAAACGGCGCTGATCGGCGTCGAGGTCGCCGAGTTGTACCCCCGGTTTTCGCTGTCCGGCACCTTCGGCTTGCAGACCGCCGCCTTCAGCCGTTACGTCCAGGCGGACAGCCTGGCCTGGGGCTTCGGGCCCAGTGTCCGCTGGAGACTGCTGGAGTTCGGACGCGTGATCTCGGCCATCCAGGCCCAGGAAGAGCGTCAGCAACAGGCGCTCCTGCTTTATCAGCGAACCGTACTCGGTGCCCTCGAGCAGGTGGAGTCCAGTCTGGCCAACTATGCCGCGCAGCAGCAGAGATCGGCCGCGCTGGTCAACGTCAACGCGGTGAATACGAGAGCGTTTGAGCTGGCCAAGGGCGAATACGCCGTCGGCATGATCAGCTTTCTTTCCGTCCTGGATACGCAGCGGTCCCTCTTCGCCACACAGACCGAGCTGATTCAAAGCCAGCAGCAGACGCTCATCGAGTTGGTGAATCTGTACGAAGCATTGGGGGGCGGCTGGCCCGAATCGTCGGAAATCAGGATCGAGTGACGTATGATCGGAGTCCTGCTGAAAATCGTATTCAAGGGTTTTTTGCCGCTTGTCGTGGTGGGTGGAGCGGCATACGCGGTGCAGCATCTCTATCTGACGCGCCCGACGGCGACGAGGGCAGCCGTGACCACGCCCGATCCGATCGTGAGCGTGGCGGAACTCCGGGCCGGCAATCACCGCGTCACCATTGAAGCTTATGGCACCGTCGTGCCGGCACGGGAGGTGACCCTTCAGGCCCAGGTCAGCGGTCGGATCATCTATCAGCACCCTGCCCTGGTGCCCGGCGGCATCCTGGCGGAAGGCAGCGAGGTCATCCGCATCGAGCCCGACGACTACCAGTTGCGGGTCAGGCGGGCCGAGGTAGCCGTCGAGTCGGCCGAGGCATCCTTCGAGCTCGAACGCGGGCAGCAGGTGGTTGCGGCCAGGGAATGGGGCCTGCTCAAGGATCAGATCGAATTATCCAGGGAGATGGAAGACTTCGCCCTGCGGAAACCGCAGCAGCGCAAGGCGCAGGCCGACGTCGAGGCCGCCCGGAACGAACTGGAGATGGCGAAGCTGGAGCTCGAGCGCACCGTCCTGCTGGCACCCTTCAACGCCCTGGTGCTGGCGGAGGCGGTAGACGCCGGCCAGTTGATCTCCCCGCAGGCCGAAGTCGCCCAACTCGTGGGGACCGATCGATACTGGGTCCGGGTTTCCGTGCCGTTTGAGCTGCTGCACAGGATCCGGTTCTCCGACGATTCGGATGGGCAGGGCTCGGCAGCCGAGGTTTTTGTGGATGGCGAGGATACCAACGCCCGGCTCAAGTCGGCTCGCGTCCTGCGACTGCTCGGGGACCTGTCCGATCGAGGTCGGATGGCCCGCGTGCTCGTCAGTGTCGACGATCCGCTCAATCTCTCGCCCGGGGTGGACCCCAGGGCCAAGCCCGTCCTGCTGAGAAGCTACGTGCGCGTCGTGATCGATGCCGGCACGGTGGACGACGCCGTCGAGATCCCACGGGTTGCCCTGCGCGAAAACAACCAGGTCTGGGTGCGCGACGCGGACGGCCTGCTTCGGCTGCAAGACGTGGACATCCGATGGAAGACGCGGGACAGTGTCCTCGTGGCGGACACGTTCGCGCCGCAGGACCAACTGATCACCAGTCGATTGGCCGTCGTGGTGCCGGGCATGCGCCTGCGCGTCGGGCAGCTTCCCGGGGCCACCGCGAAGGAACAGCCTGGGCCGCCGGAGACCGCCTCCAGCGGGCCGCCGCAGGCCACCAGCGAGGGAGCCCGGCAACCGTGAACCCGGACAAACGCACCATCACCTTCAGCAGCCGGAGAAGAAGAACCGGCCTGGTCGGCTGGATGGCTGAGAACCACGTGGCCGCCAACATGCTCATGCTCGTCCTCCTCGGCGGCGGGCTGGCGGCGGCGTTCACCATCCGGCAGGAGGTCTTCCCGTCCTACGAGCTCGATATCGTCAACTTCAGGATGGCCTATCCCGGAGCGAGTCCCGAGGAAGTGGAACAGGGCATTATCCTCGTGGTCGAAGAGCAGGTGCGCGGGCTCGAAGTCGTCAAGCGTATGGAAGCCACGGCCTCGGAAGGCTCCGCCTCGGTGGCCATCGAACTCATTGACGGCGTCGATCCCAACCGGGCCATGCAGGACATCAAGACCGCCATCGACCGCATCAGCTCATTCCCCGAGGAAGCTGAGAACTACACCCTCGGCCTGGCCCTCCGGCGCAGCAACGTCATCCAGCTCACGATCGCCGGCGACGTGGACGAACGGACCCTGTATCGCTTCGTGCAAAGCGCCCGGGAAGACCTCCTCATGCTGCCGGAAATCACGCAAGTGGAGATCCAGGGTGCCCGCCGGCCTGAAATCAGCATCGAGATCCCCCAGCACACGCTCCGCTCGATGAGCCTGACCCTCGATGACGTGGCCGGCATGATCCGCCGATCCGCCATCGACGTGCCCGCGGGCGGTATCCGGACCGACGCGGGCGAGATCCTCCTGCGGACGACCGAGCGGCGCGACTACGCCAGCCAGTTCCGCGATATCCCCATCGTCAGCCTCAACGACGGCACGAAAGTGCGGCTCGGCGATATCGCCTCCATCAGCGACGGATTCGAAATCGCCGAATCCGAACGGTTCTTTAACGGCAAGCGGGCCATGGAGCTGGGCGTGTATCAGATCGGCGATGAGCGGCCGCTCGACATCGCCCGCGCGGTGCGTGACTACGTGGCCGAGCTCGAGCAGCGCCTTCCCGATACCATGACCGTCGTGACCACCCGTGACCGATCGATCGATTACCGCGACCGCATGTCCCTGCTGCTCGAAAACGGCGGGATGGGCCTGGCCCTGGTACTGATCGTGCTCGGTCTGTTCCTGAGTCCGCGGCTGGCCTTCTGGGTCGCGCTGGGCATCCCGGTCTCCATCATCGGTTCGCTGCTGCTGCTTCCCACCCTGGACGCCAGCATCAACATGATCTCCCTGTTCGCCTTTCTGGTGACCCTGGGCATCGTCGTCGATGATGCGGTCATCGTGGGCGAGAACGTCTGGCACAAGCTCGAGCAGGGGATGCCGCGCCTGGAAGCGGCTGTTGAGGGCGCCAGAGAGATGACCCTCCCGGTCCTCTTCGCCGTCATCACCAACATCGTGGCCTTCATCCCCCTGCTGACCGTACCCGGCACGACCGGCCGGTTCTTCGGCGTCCTGCCGGCCGTCATCATCGCCGTGTTTACCATCTCGCTCGTGGAATGCCTCTTCGTCCTGCCCGCACATCTCGGGCATGGCAAGCCCATCGAGGTGAACACCATCCCGCGGGGCTTCATCGGGATGCTCCGAAGAGTCCAGGAACGCTTCAGTGCCGGGTTCGAGTGGTTCACCGAGCGTTTGTACGGGCCGCTGCTCCGGCAATGCCTCAGCCATCGTTACCTCACCGCGGCGCTGTTCCTCGCCGGACTGGCCGTCGTCGGGGCGTGGTATGACAGCGGTCGGCTCGAGTTCAACTTCATGCACCAGATCACCGGCGACCGCGTGGACTGCGAGGTCCTGCTGCCCTACGGTTCCCCGTTCGAGGAGTCGCAACGCATCGCCAAACATATCGAGGATGCCGGCATGAGGGCCGTCGCCAGGGCCGGCGGGCCCGAAATCCTCGACGGGGTCTCCCGGTACCTCGGACGCGTCGGGCAGAACTCGGCGGACATCAACATCTCGCTGGTGCCCCAGTCGGAACGAGACATCACCCCCGACGAGTTCGCCAGAATCTGGCGCGAAGAGATCGGAGATCTGCCGGGCCTGGAGTCCATGTTGTTCGAGTTTCTGGTCGGCCCGGGTTCCCAGCGGTTGACGGTCGAGCTCACGCACGGGGAAATCGAGATCATCGAGGCCGCGGCCGCAACCCTCGCCGCACACCTGGCGACGTACACCGGAGTGACCGAGATCGACGACGGCTTTGCCGCGGGCAAACCCCAGCTCGACTTCACGTTGCGCCCCGAGGCCCAGAGCCTCGGGCTCACCCCGGACGCCGTGGGCCGGCAGATTCGGCACGCGTATTTCGGCGCCGAGGCCCTCCGCCAACAGCGCGGACGGGACGAGATCCGGGTCATGGTCCGCTTGCCCCAGAGCGACGCGCAGTCGATGCTGTCGCTCGAACAGCTCATCATCATGGCCCCGGACGGCTCCGAAATGCCCCTGTCTCAGGCCGTGGACATGAAACCCGGCCGGGCCTACACGCGAATCAACCGCGTCAATGGGCGACGCGTCCTCAACGTATCCGCCGCGGTCATCCCGGAACTCGCCAACTCTGACAAAATACGTGGAGATCTTTTAGCGGGTTTTCTTCCTCAACTGGCGGCGCAGTATCCGGGCCTCAAATACGGCTTTGAGGGCCAGGAGCGCGAACGGACCGATGCCATGCACAGTTTGTTTAAGGGCCTGTGCTTCGCGATGCTGGCCATCTTCTGCCTGCTGGCGGTGCTGTTCAGGAGCTACCTGCAGGGATTCGTGGTCATTCTCAGCGTGCCGTTCGGAACGGCCGGGGCGCTCATCGGTCACGTCCTGATGGGCTACGACCTCAGTGTGATCAGCGTGTTCGGACTCATCGCCGTCTGCGGCGTGGTCGTCAACGGCGGACTGGTGCTCACCATCACGATGAATGAGCTGCGCCGTTCGGGAATCGACTGGCCCCAGGCCGTCGAGTCGGCATCGCTCCGCCGATTCCGGCCCATCATGCTGACCTCGCTGACGACCTTCCTGGGCCTGGCCCCGATGATCTTCGAGTCCTCCACGCAGGCAAGCTTCCTGGTCCCAATGGCCATCTCTCTGGGCTACGGCATCCTGCTTTCCACCGTGGTCGTCTTGCTCTTCATACCCGCCGTTCACCGGATCTCCCACGACTGTCAAGCGGCCGTCCATCGCACCCGGGCCATCATGCGTGGGGAGTCCCTCTCGCAACAGTCTTCTTGAGGAGACCTCGACATGCAGAAGACAATGTGGGTCGCCGGGATCGCTTGGACGATCGCCACCGCGGCCGGAGCGGTCCGGGTTGCCGCCCAGACGGCCCCCGCCGTGGCCGGGGCTGAAGCTTCGTCAACCGGCTCGCCGCAGCGCCTCCCCCCCGATGCGGAGTGGCAGCGCAGTCAGCCGGACATCGTCGTGTATATCCCGCAAGGCGAGGCCTATCAGGACACCGACAACGAGCATTTCCTGGTCTTCCGCTCGCCTTCAGACAAGGAGTTCCTGGCGACCTGGACGCAAAGCTCGTGCGAAGGTCGGGGCGACAACCGGCTCATGATCGCCCGCAGCAACGACGGCGTTGAATGGTCCAAGCCGCAGATGGTGGTCGGATGCCCGCCGGGCTCGAAAGGCGGCCAGGCCAGTTGGGGCTTTCCCGTCGTGTCCCGCACCGGACGCATCTACGTGTTCTATACGAAGCAGACGGAGCTGACCGACGGCAACCCGCAGGGCTGCGGCCCCATGGGCTGCGTCTATTCCGACGACGAAGGCCATACCTGGACGCCGGGCGACGACATTCCCATGCCCCGCAACCAGTACGATCACGCCGACGCCCGTGTGCCCAAGCACTGGATCGTCTGGCAGTTGCCGATCCGCGACCGCCGGGGCCGTGTCTTCGTCGGCTACACGCAATGCACCAGCCTGTCACGGCTGAACGCCGGCAAGCCGCCCTGGTGGGCCTGGTCCACCCGGTGCCAGTTCATGCGCTTCGAGAACATCGACGAGGGCCCGGATCCCAAGGATCTCCGGATCACGTGGCTGCCGGACGACGCGAAGGGGCTGGAGGTACCGCATCCGAATTACGACTGGTCGAGCTCGTCAGAACCGGCGCCGGTCCTCCTGCCCGACGGCCGACTCTTCACCACCATGCGGACGTGGACCGGTCACATCTGGTATTCCGTCTCGGACGATGACGGCCGGTCGTGGCGACCGACCGAGATCCTTCGCTATCAGGACGACGGCGAGCCGATCGAGCACCCGCTGGCCCCCTGCCCGATCTATGCCCTCCAGGACGGCCGCTACCTCCTGCTATTCCACAACAACAACGGGCACCGCGGCAACCATAACCAGCGCGAGAAGCAATGGAAGACCAACCACCTGAACTTCCTCCGCTACCCCGCGTTCCTGGCCGTGGGCGAGTTTCGTCCCCAGGCCCACCAGCCGATCTGGTTCAGCCGGCCCAAGCAGATCCTCGACACCGGCGGCGTCGCCATCGGCCCCAAGGGCACCTCAGAGATCGCCACCTACACCAGCCTGACGGAATACCAAGGGCAGCGGATCCTCTGGTATCCCGACCGCAAGTATCACCTCCTCGGCAAGCGGATTACCGACGACTGGCTGGCGGACATGCGCCCGCCCGAACCGGCCCAGTAGCCCGGCAGTCGACCACGCCGCGCCGCACACGCACGCCAAGGCATCGCGCAAGAACAACCCGGACGATCGGCGAGCAAAGCACGCGATCCGGCTTGCCGCTTCGCGTCGCAAGCCGAGATGCCGACCGGTCACCGAAATGGGGAACAATGGCGTATCTCCTACCCCCCTTCGCCCCCTTCGGAGGCGAGCCAGGGTGCGTGACAGCTTGGGCGGGTGGCCCATCCATCGCAACGCGATGGGTGGGCTGACGATGATGCGGATGCGGAGAAGCCTCCTGGTCAAGCTGGGTTGCCCACGCGTTCGATCATCGCGAGCCCACCCTTGCTGTGCAAGGATGGGCCACCCGCCCGCCCAAACTCCCACGCACCCGGTAAGCTACGCCCCGCTGGTGGAGGCTTTTGTCATCAGGCGGGACATGGTACAATGGGTGGCGTACCGGCCAGACGGGAGCACAACCCGGGTCTATAGCGGCCGACGCTTCTGGTGCCCGACGAGTATTCAGAGAATGCGCCGGTCGCCACAGGGGGCGACCGCTACGGTACACGGCGACCGCTGCGGTACACCGTGAAAATGCTCCAACGGACTGCATGTCATGAGCAACACATCGAGAGGAGGTCTCTATGAGAAGGTCATTGACCATCGCAGCGGCAGCGGCCCTCCTGGCGGCGGCCCCGACGTGGGCCGCCAGCACGATCACCTACACCCTCGAGCTCGGCGGGGACAACCACGTCGCGGACTGGGACAACGGTCTGTACACTCCCTATAGCCGGCTGCCCAATGGGGATCAGGACGGCGAATGGTATGAGGCCGGAGACACGCTCAACTGGGCAGTGCTGGTGCACGTCACCGGCGTGCATGACGATCCCAGCGGACTGGGGGACGGCCTGCTGCCGGGCGGGGTGGCCAACATGGTCTTCGACCTCGAGTTGCGGGAGGACTCGGCGTCCGGCCCGCTGGTCGCGATCGCTGCGGCCACGCTGGATGCCAACGGCCGGCCGACCAGCGGTGGCTGGTACAGCAGCATCAATGACGGCGCCTGCCGCGGCTTGCGTTGCGTTCTTCAGGGCGGTCCCAACCCGCTCCTGAATGCCGCCTACGCCAGTACATTCAACATCGACGGCAACGGCGCCCTCGGCGGCCGAGTGTGGGACACTCCCGCCCACGGCGGCCCGTACGTGGACTTCTTCCACTACCCATCGGCCGACGGCCGTCCGGCCGATGCGGTTGTGGATGCCGGCAGGCTCGTCGGCATGGGTGCCGGATACAGGTCCTTCAGGCCCGTAGGCGCCGGTGGCCAGAACGTCGCCGGCGTGGGCTTGACTGCCAACAGCGGTCAGTGTGTCGCTCTGGGGGCTTACCCCATCTTTGAGGGGCAAATCCGGCTGTCGCACGAAATGATGGCGCTCGGCAAATACGTCCTCGTGCTGCGGGCCGGTGTCGGCAACAACGTCCTGCCGGGGCACGACCCTTTCGACAACCCGATCTGCACCCTTGGGCCAACCGGCCGTTTCGCCATGGTCCCCAACAGCGTGGTCGAGGACACAATCATGTTCTTTCTGGTAACCGGACCATGCCCTCCCCCCCCTCCGATTCTCGAGACGGCCCGGTCCGTGCGGACCCACGGCACCGCCGGGACCTTCGGCATCGACCTGCTGTGGGGCAGCCGGACCGAACCACGCAGCGGGCCGGTCAGGATCGAAGCCACCTATGACATGGCCGTGACCGTGACGAACCCGACCGCTTCGAGCGGGACGCCGGTGGCCAGCGCGGTCGGCAACAAGATCACGGTCGATGTAACCGGCGCCACCCCCCACCAGCCACTGACGGTCAGCTTCATGGCCGTTGACGCTGATACCGGCGAGGCCTTCACACCGACTCCGCTGTGCGTGCGAGTGGCCCCGGGTGATGCCCTTGGGGATGGGACGGTCAACATCCTCGATTTGGTCAACGTGCGAAACCAGTTGAATCAGCCGGCGACGGAGGCCAACTTCCGGGCGGACCTGGACGCCAACGGCACGATCAATGTCTTGGACCTGGTGATTGCTCGGAACAACTTGAATCAGACGGTCCTGCCTTGTCCGTAGTATGGGAAAGGAGTCTGGAGTCGTTGATTGATGCCGAGGCTCCTCGCGTGGCCTCAGTGGGCACGGGCAGGCCTTGCCCAGTCAAGGTTTACTCCCACAGGAAGGAACGGCAGAACGGCAGGCGAGATGACAAAGGCGCACTATTGGCCCACAAGGCCATCTGCGTCCATCTGGGTGATCTGTGGGCTGTTCTTCTTTCACCGACCGCAACACACGATTACATCGCCACCGGTTTGCCGGTGCGGGCGGATTCGTAAATGGCCAGGATGATGGCCACGGCTTTGCGGGCTTCGGGGCCGTCGATCTCGGGGGATTTGCCGGCGTCCAGGGCGGCCAGGAAGGAGGCGAAGTTGTCGCGGTGACCGTCGGCGGTCACGCCGGCCGAGGGATTGGCGGCCCCGATGGAGACGGCCGGGAATTGCAGGTACTTCTCGCGGATCTCCGCGTCCTGCGGCCGTTCTTCCCGGAACTGCCAGAAGAAGAAGTTCTGGTCGGCCATGGCCACCGTGCCGGATGTGCCCGACACTTCGACGATGCGGAAGTGGCCCGGCCACATGCTCGTGGTGCAGGCCATCACGCCGAGGGCCCCGCTGGCAAACTCGATCACCGCCGCCGCCGTGTCTTCGACCTCGATGCGCTCATGGGCCAACGTGGCCGCGTTGGCCTTGACGCTCTTGACCGGCCCCATGAGCCACTGCAGCAGGTCCACGGTGTGGATGCCCTGGTTCATGAAGGCTCCGCCGCCGTCGAGCTTCCAGGTGCCCCGCCAGCCACCCTTGTCGTAATACTCCTGGTCGCGCCACCACGGCCCGTAGGCCAGCCCGAAGGTCATCCGCCCGAACCGCCCCTCCTCGACCGCCTGCTTGAGCAGCCGGGCGGTGGGCATGAACCGGCCGTTAAAAATGCCCCCCAGGCAGGTGCCCGCCTTGGCGTGAGCGGCGATGGCGGCGTCCACCTTGTCAAGTTGGATGTCGATCGGCTTTTCCGTGATGCAGTGTTTGCCGTGCCGGGCGGCGGCGATGGCGATGTCCGCGTGCGTGCCGCTGGGGGTGGCGACGGTCACCACGTCGATGTCCTTGCGGGCCAGGAAGGCCTCGAGGTCGCACATGCCCGCACAACCGCAGCGCTGCCCGAACTGATCCGCCAGCCCGGAGGCATGGTCGCACACCGCCATCAGCCTGGCGTTCGGCAGTTGCCGGATCGCCTCCGCGTGGAACGCCCCGATCATCCCCGCACCGATCACCCCGAACCCGTATTGCTTGCCCATGCTCACCCTTTCATCTCTTGCACTTGCCCCGCGAAGCGGCAAGCCCGATCGTGCGCTCCGCTCGCGAATGGTTCATGCTATTCATCTGCAGCGACTTAGTATGACAGCGCTGCTTTGTAGCGGCCGCCGCCTCTGGCGGCCGCTGGGCGACGATAGCGTTTCAGGCGCCGGCCGCCACGGGGGGCGGCCGCTACCGAAAAGCGCCATCCAGCGCCGTCATATTAGCTGTCCCGGGTGCCTCGCAGCCATCGCGGCCGCAGGCGGTCGCGCAGGAACTCCGTCATGCGCACGCCCAACCGCCGCGTATCCGTCTCGAAGGACATTTTGCGTGCCCGGCAGGCCAGCTCGTCTCGGCCGAACCGCTCCCCGCCCATCGCGATGGACAGGTTGGCCAGCAGCGAGAACCATCCGCGCCGCCCGGGCTTCATGCGAACTTCCTCTGCACCGCCAGATGCGTACTGGCCAGCACTTCCTCCGCGGGCCGCGACAGCCCCTGGGCCGGCCAGAGCTGCCGACGCTCCAGCACCACCGGCTCGCTCTCGTAATAGCCGGTCACCTGGCTGGGGCCGCCCTCTACGAAGTCGCCGCCATTGAAGCCGATCCGCTCCAGCCAGCCGGCCACCTCGTGCGTGAACTCGGCCGGAAAGATCGCCGCGGTCAGATACGGATGGCTTGCCCCCGCAAGCCGGGCCGTTTGTACCTTCAGGCGGCACGGTGGCGGCGTCTGCTCGGCCGACCGGCAGAGCGACTCGAAGTCCGCCCGCGTCGCCTCCTCGTCATCGCGGTAAAACAAAAGCCCATCCTCGAGGTCGAACCGCTCTCGCGGCACACCCGCCAGCTCCATCGTGCCGTCCGGCCACGCGCGGTGAATGCGGTACACCTTGCCGTCCCGGTATCGTTCCGTCTCCAACAGCACGGCGATCTCATCCGCGGTGTATCCCACCGCCACCTGCCCGCCGAAATCGAACACGTATAACCCTGCGTAGCGTTCCGGCAAATCCATTGCGGGAATCTTCATCGGCCCACCTTCACTCTTGAGGACTCGCTTCGGGGACGCCGGCCCGGTACCGTTCGATCATCCCGACGTACACCATTGCCGGTGCCATGCCCGGCCGCCCGGTGATCGGCACCGGCATGGTGCGCTGCACGGCAAAGTACACCTGGCCGTTGCGCCGCTCCTCCACGGTGACCTGGCCCGCCGACCGCATCGATTGGTAGGTCTCATACGCGACCGTGCGGACCTCGGTCATGGTCACCTGCTCGCGCACCCGCGGGTCCGCGTCGGGCTGCTCGTCTGCGATTCTACGTGCCTGATCGTCCGGCCAGCCCAGGAACGTCTCGTGCGTGGCCTCGCAGCCGATCACCAGTGCCGGCAGCACCAGTCCGACAAACCCCCATCCCGACCGCCATCCCACATTGCCGTTCACGACACCGCCAGCTTTACGAACTTCCGCTTGCCTCGCTGCAGGATGTCACCCGTCTTGACCGCCACGCTGCACGCCGGATCGCTGAGCACCTCACCATTGAGCCGGATGCCGTTCTCGGCCGCCAGACGCCGCACTTCGCCGTTGCTGGCCGCGAAGCCGCAATGCACGACCAGCTTGAGCAGAGGCACCTTCCCATCGGTCAGCAGGTCGGCCCCCACCGTGATCGTGGGAGTATCCGCCGGCACGACCAGCTCACCGGTCGCTGCTTTCTTCTGATGAATCTGCTCCCACTCGTGCCGGGCGTGCTCGACCCTGTCGCGTGGGTGGAACGCGGCCCCGATCTCGACCGCCAGCGTTTTCTTCGCCTCCATGGGGTGCGTGCGGCCGGGATCGGTGAGGCTCTTGATCTCGGGCTCCGGCATCCCGGTCAGCAGGGTCAGGTAGTTGCCCATGCACGCATCCGGCACGCTCATCAGCTTGCCGAACATGTCGTGCGGCGGCTCGGTCACGCCGACGTAGTTGCCCAACGACTTGCTCATCTTCTCGGTGCCGTCCAGTCCCACCAGGATGGGCATGACCATGACCACCTGGGCCTGTTGGCCGGCGTTGCGTTGCAGATCCCGCCCGACCAGGTTGTTGAACGTCTGGTCGGTGCCGCCCAGCTCGACGTCCGACTGGATGCACACGCTGTCCCAACCCTGCATGAGCGGGTAGAGCAGCTCGTGCACGCCGATGGGGGCCTCGGCCTCGAACCGGTTGCGGAAGTCTTCCCGCTTGAGCATCTGCCCGACGGTCATCTGCCCGGTGAGCTTGAGCACGTCGGCGAAGGTCATCCCCGCCAGCCACTCGCTGTTGTGGCGGACCTCCAGCCGTTCGGCGGCGGTGTCGAGGATGCGGCCGGCCTGGTCCAGGTACGTCCGGGCGTTGGTCTCGATCGCCTCCGAGTTGAGCACCGGGCGGGTCTTGCTTCGCCCCGACGGGTCGCCCACCCGTGCGGTGTAATCGCCGATGATCAGCACCGCCTTGTGCCCCAAGTCCTGGAATTGTCGCATCTTGCGCAGCACAACGGTATGCCCGAGGTGAATGTCCGGTGCCGTCGGGTCGAGCCCCAGCTTGATCCGCAGGGGGCGCTGGGCCTCCCGCGAGGCCGTCAGCTTGCGCCGCAGCTCATCCAGGGTGTCGATCCGCTCGCATCCGCGCGTCAGGACCCCCAACTGTTCTTCTACGGTGGCGAAACTCATGCCGCTATTATCCTTGCCCGGGCCGCCGGAGCAACCATCGGCGGTCGCCGGTCAGTTATAGCTGTACCGGATGAGGAAGAGGAGGAACTTCTCGGCGTCCATCCGGCCGGTGTACGAGCCGGCCAACTGGCGGTCCGGCCGAATGACCAGGAAGGTCGGAACGGCTTCCACGTTGAATTGCCGGGCAACCTGCTGGCTCCAAACCAGATCCAGGCGGATCGGTACGAACCGCGCCATCAGGTCCTGCACGTCGGGATCGGAGAAGACCTCATCCTCCATGGCCTGACAGTCCGGATTGGCCAGGGTATGGAACTGCACCAGCGCTCGGCGACCTTCCTGCCCGGCCCGCACCAGCCCGGCCTCCAGGTCCGTCTCCCACGCGATCGGCCCACAGCCGGTCAGGGCCATCAGCAGCACGCCGAGCAGCGCGGAACACCCCGCCGGGACGGAGCTCTTCACGACGACGGATGGCTCAGAGCGACGGCTCAATTCATTCGCTCCCCTGCGAGGCCGCGAGCGGCGGCAGATCAGGTACAAAGCTCGTTCACAGCGGCAACTCGTGGCGCTGGCGGTCGGCGAAAACCGCCTGGTGCGTAACCCCGGCGGCCTTGAGGAGTTCCACGCCCTCCGTCAGCCCGGCGCCGACGTGTTCCGCCTGGTGGGCGTCGCTGCCCAGGCTCATGGCCCGACCCCCAAGCTCGGCGTACAGCTCGACGGCCCAGGCCGCGGGCATCGGCTCGGGCACGGATTGCCGCAGCGTGCTCATGTTCAACTCCGGGACCAGCTCGGCCGCCAGGCACACCCGCAGGATCTCTGCCACCAACTCGCGGCACTGTCGCACCTCGTACCGGCTGAAGTACCGTTGCGTGTAGCGCTTGACCAGATCCAGGTGGCCCAGGACGTGGAAGGGCTGCCGGCCGTCCGCCTTGAGGTCCAGCACCAACCTCGCCGCCTCCAGGACCGCCAGCAGGTATCGCCGCGTGGCCGCGTAGGTGTCGAGTCCGGTCCAATGTGCTTTCTCGTGCAGGGCCCGCTCGTCGAACCAGTGCACGCTCAAGATGGTCATGTCGAATGTGTGCTCGCTGAGATGGCCTAGAATCTCGGCCATCTGGGCGGGCTGGTAGCACACCTCGATCCCCAGGCCGACGAAGAGCCGCGGGCCGTGTGTGTCGCGCAGGCCCGCCACGGTCGCCGCGATCCGCTCGTAGTCGTAAATGCAGATCGAGCGCTCCGTCGGGTGGCGATCGTAATGCTCGGTGAAGGTCAGACCCGCCAGTCCTGCCGCCACGGCGCGGTCCGCGACCTCGGCGGGATCAGCCTTGCAGTCCACCGAGTTCCACGAATGAACGTGCTGGTCGTACAGCCCCTCACGCACCACTGAGCCTCCCGGTCTGGGCGTCATGATCGCCACTTTGCGCCTGCTTGCCGTCAATGAAGACACTGACTTCGCCGTGCTCGTCCTCCTGGATGTGCACGTCGGCCGTTTCGGCTATCGACCGATAGACCAGTACCAGTCGGATGTCCGTCAGCCCGTAGATCTTCTTCTCCAGCGGATCCTGAGGCGGGGGAACGAAACGCTTGTCGGGTTCGCCGAGCACTCGAATCACGTCTTCGACGGTCTTAACGTCCTTTGTGCGTTCGCGGATTGCCTTTGCCTCCGTCTCCGAAGGTTCGGGCAGACGGACACGCTTCGACTTGGGCATGCGGTGTCCACAACCGGGGCAGTAGTGAATAAACCAGAAGTGGTCTCTCCTGTCTGTCGGGGTGAAGAAGTGGTATTCGTCGAACTCGGCGTCATACTCAATGGGGAGCGCCGGGTCGGCCGCCCACCGCGCAAGGCATCCACACGTACACTGCGGCCCATTCGAATCGGGCATGCCATCACGTGCCCCGCACAGCATGCAGTACATGTCGGCAAGCCGTACCGTCGCCGATAACTCGAGGGAATAGCGGCGCGTGAGCCGGTGGTAGACCACGGGGACGTTGGGATCCTCCGACCAGCACCGCAGATGGTCGCATCCCCACATTCCCCGTCTCCTGCGAATCCATGCCCTGAGGGCCATTCACTCACCTCCGGTGCAGTGCCGTAGCCGTCGGTAGCTGGCTTGGGGCAGGCCCGCCTTCTGCGTGTCCAGTATGCACCCATTCGAGGGTCGCGTCATTCCAGCGTGGCGTAGGTTTCGGCGCTGGCCCGGGGCATTTCCTGGGCGGGCAGGCGGACGCGGAAAGTGGTGCCTTCGCCCGGCTTGGACTCGACCACCGTGCGGCCGTGATGCTCGCGGACAATCTTGCGCGCGACGGGCAGTCCCAGACCCGTGCCCCCCTGGCCTTTGGTCGATTTGAAGGGCTCGAACATTTCCTCGATCCTGTCCGGCTCGATGCCCGGTCCGTTGTCCGAGACGATCAGGTCGGCGATGCCCTCCTCGGCGTTGAACCGCGTGGCCACGTTGACCACGCCGCTTCCCGGACTGACCGCCTCGATCGCGTTGCCGATGAGGTTCAGGGCGACCTGAGAGATGCCGTCCGGGTCCAGCGGGATCGGCGGGAAGGGCTGCTCAAAGTCCGTCAGGAGGACGACCTCGCGTTCGTCGGCCTGTTTTTTCAGCCCGGCGACGGCGTCGGCCACGATCTGGTTGAGGTTGGTGGGCTTCAGGTTGGGCTCGCGCGTTTTGCTGAAGCTGAGCATGTTCATGGTCATTTCCATGATGCGTTCGAGGTTGCGTAACACGATCTGCCAGCCCTGGCCGACCGTGTCGAGACTCTGCTTCTTGAGCCCCATGTCGACGACGTCGGCACCCGCCTGCAGGGCCTGCAGCACGTTCTTGATGTTGTGCGACAGGTAGGCCACGGTTTCCCCGACCGCCGCCAGCCGCGCCGTCCGCACCTGCTGCTGAACCAGCATGGCATTCTGGATCGCCAGTCCGGTCATCTGACCGATGGTGCCCATCAGCCGGAGCTGCTCCTGCGTGTACGTGTGGCTCGCCGCCGCGCTGTCGATGTGAATGACGCCCAGCAGCAGGTCACGCACGATGATCGGGGCGCAGATCACCGACCGCAGCCCGAAACTGTGGATGCTGTCCTCGACGCCCTCGGTGGCGAATCGTGCGTCGGTCATGGCATTGGTGCACAGGACCGCTTCGCGATGTTCCACCACGTGTTGGACGATCCGCCGGGAGGTGGCGATTTTCTGCTTCGAGGCCCGCAGGCCCCGGCGGTAGCGTACCACCTTGGGGACCAGCTCACTGCCCTCCGGCTCGTACATCAGGATGAAGCCGTGATCGACCGGCAGTTCATCGCGGATCACGTCCATGACCCGCTCGAGGAGCTGCTCGGGGTCCATGATCGCCCCGATGGCCGCGGTCAGCTCGCTCATGGCCCGCCACGCTCTGGCCGCCTCCGTCAACTCGGGCCCGGCGATGATGACGGACTCGTCACTCGGCAGACTGGAGATGATCGCCGAATCGACGTTGCCGCCGCTGGCGTCCAGGTTGATCATGTCGCGCGGGGGTGTCGTACGGCCGAGCGGGTCGACCGACTGGTCGCTGGTATAGACCAGGACCGTCGCCCCCACACGGATCTGGTCGCCGTGCTTGAGCCTGACGGATCGCCGGATGCGCACCCCGTTGATGTAGGTGCCATTGGCGCTCCGCAAATCCTGGAGCACCCACATGCCGTTCTCCGGGTGGATCTCCGCGTGACGTCGGGAGACGGTTCGGTCGGTGAGCGGGATCTGGTCTCCCTCGCGGCCGAGGATGGCGGCCTCGTCGAGGGTGTGGAAGGTCCGCCCCTTGTCCGGCCCCTGAAGTACGACTAGCGTGGCCACTGCGCAAACCTCAAGATCATGCCGGAACCCGGGCGGCTAACAGGAGTGTGACTCCTGGCTCGCCCGGTGCCGTTGCACCATGCCGTACGGTCGCCCTCGATCGTGCCTCAGACTCTGAATATGCCCAGCCGCAGGCGGCTGGCTCCCATCCCGATTATAGATGCTTGCCGCGCTCGACGCTCCGGGCGACCCGGGCTGCCAAGGTCACCACGGTGCCTCCCGTAACTATTATACGCATTTCGGCGCCGAAGGTGACATCGGCTGTGCCGGGGGGCATCCGGATGGCTGTGTGACAGCTTGGGCGGCGTATTGGACTCGGCTGGTCAAGGCCGTTCCGTACCGCGCCCGTAAGGAAGCGGACCTCGCGTGCGTGGCGTTCCCGCGCAAGGTCCGCTCCCTTACGGTCGCGGTACGGAGATGCACCTTGGCCGGCATGACGTGATTCCGCCTGCCAGGCTGGTCAGAACATGTCCGGCCCGAAGTACAAGATGCCGATGGTCATGATCACCCACAGGATGATCGTGATGAGAAACGGCCGGTCGCGGACGACGAGATCCGTTGGCCCAGTGGTTTCGCCCAACTCGATGAGCATGGCATACCGGAAGATGCCGTAGACCACCAGCGGCAGGGTGTACACCAATTGGTGTTTGTGGTCCATGAACGGCGACGCGGCAGTGGTGTCCATCGTGTAAAGCAGGAACGTAACAATCGCGATTCCGCCGGATGTGCTCAGCAGGTGGGTGAGCAGGTCGGGCGTGTAGCGAACGAGGGTGGGACGGTGGCGACGGATGGCGGTGGTGTCTCCGATCATGGCGATTTCGCAGCGTCGTTTGCCGAAGCCCAGGAACAGGCAGAGCATAAAGGTGCAAATGATCAGCCAGGAAGACACGGGGACGTCGATGGCCTGGGCACCGGCGAGGGCCCGGAGGACGAAGAGCATGGCGATCACCAGGACGTCGAGGATGACGCGGTGTTTGAAGATCAGCGAATAGGTGATGGTGAGGGCGAGATAGCCGGCCAGGGTCAGGCGGAACCCCACGGGGAGGCGGAAGCTGATCGCGGCAGCGGCCAGCAGCAGGGCCGCGAAAATGACGGCGGCGGTTTGGAGGCCGACGGCCCCGCTGGCGATCGGGCGATCCTTCTTGCGCGGGTGCTGGCGATCCCGCTCGCGGTCCAGGAAGTCGTTGAGAATGTACCCGGCCGAGGAGGTCAGGCAGAAGGCAATAAAGGCGAGCAGGGCCAGGAGGTCCTTGTGCGCATCGCGGATGCCGTCGCCGAAGGCCAGGGCGGCAAACACAAAGGTATTTTTGACCCAGTCTGCCGGGCGCAGCAGTCGCAGGTAGATCCTCATGGTCGCCTAGTGTAGCGCGGCGGCGGAGGGATGCAACCTGAAGGTGCGCCGGTAAAAAGGGTGTGGACCGGGTGCCCCCAACAGCCACCCGGCCCACTGGCCCCTTAACCCCTCACCTCACCTCACCTCACCGGGATCCGGCTACACGCCGATCCCGGTCTACGCCAGGCCGGCAGCGCTGGACGCCGCCGGCCTGCCTTTACCCCTCCGAAAGCACCTCCTTCGTGCTTCAGCCTCCCCCCGCGTGTCCCCTTGATCGCATGGGGGGGGCGACTCCTTTCCCTATTCACCCCGGGAAGCACCTGACTCCGCGACCCTAAGAGTCCCTTTGAACCGTTGGCTCGGCCGATCAATACCCGCGGAGGAGGGCCACCGCGTTGCTCTGCTGGGCGTTGACCATGCTCAACATGGTGAGCGCCGCGTTCATGAGCGAGTTCTGACGCTCCAGCTTGGAGGTCTCCGCCGCGTAGTCCGTCTCCTCGATCGCGGCGATTGAGGCGTTGAGGCCCTCGGCCGTGGCCTGGAGGACGGCGATCGACGAGCCGATCTGATACTTGCTGAAACTGCCCACCCGTGACTGGGCGATGGATACCTGGGACGAGGCCTTCGCGGCGATCTCGACCGCCTTGTTCCCGTCGGTGGCGAGCTGGTTGGCGCCGCCGCTCCGCAGGGTGGACAGGTAACCGAGCACCGAATTGCCCAGTTTGGCGGTGGTGATACCGGCGCCCATGTCCATGCGGACCTGGGTGCTCGAGTCGCTGCCCAACTGAAACAACATGCCTTCCGAGGCGGTCACGGTGATGTTCGAGGCGGCGACGTTGGCGCTCACGTCGGCGACGACGAAGCTCATGCTGTAGCCGTCTTTGGTGAAGTGGATTTCATCGCCGTTGGCGTTGGCGGTGCCCACCGCCGTGCCGTCGATGGTGACGATTTTGGTGGCCGCGGTGAACGCCACGCTGAAGGTCTTGTTGGCTGTGGCGTTGGGCGCGGTGTACACGCGCAGATCAGTGTACTTGGTGGCCTGGACGGCCGTGGCGGTGATGCTCGCCCCGGTACCGGTAAACAGCTTCTTGCCGCCGAACTCCGTGTTGCTGACCAAGGCGTTGATCGCGTCGAGGTTCTGGTCGATCGACGTCTGGTAAGCGGCTTTCTCGGCCGCGGTGGCACTGGGGTCCCTTCCCTTGTTGGCCAGCCGTTCGATCTCCTGAACGAGCGTGGACATCTGCTGGAGGGACGTGTCGGCGGTGTCCAGCACGGCCTTGGCCCGTTGGCTGTTGTCCAGGGCGGCGTTGATGCGGACCAAGTCCGATCGCATCCCGCTGATCGCGACCAGACCGGACGGATCATCCGCCGCTCGGTTGATCCGCTTGCCGGACGCCAGACGTGCCATGCTGATGCTCCGTTCGGTGTCCAGGCGACTGATGCTGTTGAGCAACTGATAAGTGCTCGCGTTCATGTTCACCGTGATAGCCATGTCGTGTTCCCCTTTGAGGTTCTGGCGAGGGTCTGAAAGATCCGGGGGAACGGTAAGATATAACCGGCCTGTGCCAAACAGAGCGGCACGTTTTTTTTCGTAATGGCCGTATCCGGCGGGCGGACAAGGGTTTGGCACACCCAAAAAGTCAAGCGGCGTCAGGTCCGGATTTGTGACTGCCCTGCGGAACGTCCCGGTAGTATCTTCCCGCGGGTCGTGATACCGTGTAGGGCCTGTGGATCGGGGACGATGGTAGACGGTGCGTACACCGAGGGAGATGTACTGATGCAGATCTCACTGGCCGGCTGGAGCCTGCACCGCAGGTTCCAGGATAAGCAGCATCCACTCAGCCTGTTGGATTACCCCGCCGTGGCCCGCGACGAGTTCGCGATCGACCAGGTCGAGCTGAACAGTCCGTTTTTTGTCTATGCGGATGCCGATAACCCCGGTGCCAGTCCGATCAGGTCCGGGTACCTGCGTGAGCTGCGCGGTCGGGCTGAAGACGCAGGCGTGCGGATCGTCGGAATTGCGGTGGACGGCCACGGCGACCTATGCGACCTGGATGAGCCGGCCAGGCGGAAAGCGGTCGAACAGCATCGCAAGTGGTACGACGCCTGCCTTGAGCTGGGTTGCCCGGCGTTCCGGGCGAACTCGGGCGGCAAGCGGGCCGGTGAGATCACGGCCCAGCATGTGGACCAGTGCAGCCGCTCGTTTGACCAGTTGGCGGGCTGGGCGGCGGAGGCCGGCCTGTTGGTGCTCATGGAAAACCATTGGGGCCTATCAGCCGACCCGCAGCGTATGGTGCGTGTGGTGGAGGCCGTCGACAACCCCGCTTTTGGCGTGCTGGCCGACTTTCGCAACTTCCCGCCCGAGGTCGACGTCTACGCGGCCCTGAAATGTCTGGCGCCGTATGCCCGCTTTGTGCACGCCAAGTTCCTGTCCTTCGACTCCCGGGGCGAGGATCCGGACTTTGATACCGCCCGGGTGATGGAGTTGTTCAAGGAAGCGCGCTACACCGGCCTCTTCGGGATTGAATACGAGGGCAAGGGCGACGACCACGACGGCGTGCTGAGGAGTCGCGAGCTGCTGGAGCGGTACGCGTACGTGGTGGGGGGGAAGGCTGAAGGCTAAAGGCTAAAGGCTGAAGGCAGTGGGCAGTGGGCGGTGGGCGGTGGGCAGTGGGCAGTGGGCAGTAGGCAGTGGGCTGCGAGGCGGCACGGCAGCGAGCTAAACTCTGCTACCGGCTTGCCTCTTCGCGACGAACCCAACCACGTCTGCTACCGGGCTTGCCGCTTCGCGGCGCTGTGGTACGCTGGCGGCACCATGACACGCACTCAGGCCGGCCGAAGAGTATCGGAACTCCGCGAGGAGATTGCCAGGCACGATTACGCCTACTACGTCCTGGCCGAGCCGCATATCAGCGATCGCGAATACGACCGACTGTTCGCAGAACTCAAGGTCCTGGAGGCGGAGTTCCCGGACCTGGTGACGCCGGATTCGCCGACGCAGCGTGTGGGCGAGCAGCCGCTGGGGCGCTTCACCCAGGTTGCGCACGCCGTGCCCATGCTGTCCATCGACAACACGTACAACGAGGGCGAGCTGCGGGAGTTCGACGCCCGGGTGGCCAAGGGGCTGGGAGGCGAGGCATACGCCTACATGCTCGACCCCAAGGTGGACGGGGTGGCGGTCTCGCTGCGGTACGAGCAGGGCCGGCTGGTGTTGGCCGCGACGCGGGGAGACGGCCGCGCCGGCGACGACATCACGCAGAACGCGCGCACCATCCGGGCGATTCCCCTGCGTCTGCGGAGCGAGAAGGGCTCGCTGTTTGACGGTGTGCCGCGCGTGCTCGAAGTCCGCGGCGAGGTTTACTGGCCCAGAAAGGCCTTCGACAAGTTCAACGCCGAGCGCGAGGCCCGCGGCGAGCCCGTGTTCGCGAATCCGCGGAACGCGACGGCCGGCACGCTCAAGCTCCTCGATTCCCGGATCGTCGGGCAGCGTCGCCTGGCCTTTCTGGCCCACGGGTTCGGCGAGGTGGAGCCGCTGGGTGTGCACACGCAACATGAGCTGTTCGCGTGCTTCCGGCAATGGGGCATTCCGGTCAGTCCATTCATGCAGCGCGTAGCGAGCATTGACGAGATCCTCGCCCAGATCAAGGTGTGGGAGAAACGGCGGCACGAGCTGGACTACGCCACCGACGGGCTGGTGATCAAGGTGGATCAGTTCGACCAGCGGGATGCTCTGGGGTTTACCGGCCGCGCGCCGCGCTGGTGCATCGCGTACAAGTTCGAGGCCGAGCGGGCGCGCACGCGGCTGTTGTCGGTGCGGTTCCAGGTGGGCAAGCTGGGCACGATCACGCCGGTGGCCAACCTGGAGCCCGTGCTGCTGGCGGGCACGACGGTCAAGAGCGCTTCCCTGCACAACTTCGATCAGATCGAGCGGCTCGGCGTACGCATCGGCGATATGGTCTACGTCGAGAAAGCGGGCGAGATCATCCCGCAGGTGGTGGAGGTGGATACGGCGGCCCGGGGCAAGGACACGAAGCCGATTGAACCGCCGCGGAAATGCCCGGCATGCGCGGGCCCGACGCTGCGTGAAGAGGGCGGCGTCTTCCTGCGTTGTGTCAATCCCTCATGCCCCGCCCAGCTCAAGGAGCGGCTGCGGTACTTCTGCGGGCGTGATCAGATGGATATCGAAGGGGTGGGCACGGTTCTGGCCGAGCAGCTTGTCGACAGTGGTCTGGTCCAGGAGTTTGCGGACCTGTATTGCCTGAAGGATCGGCGGGATGAGCTGATCGCTCTTGAGCGGATGGGAGTCAAGAGCGCGGACAATCTGCTCGCGGCCATCGAGGAAAGTCGGCACCGGCCGTTGGCGCGGTTGCTGGGGGCGTTGAATATGCCGCACGTCGGGGTGGGCACGGCGGCCCTTCTGGCCGAACACTTCGGCACGATGGAAGCGCTGATGGCCGCCGACGCGGACCAGTTGCAGGAAGTCGAGGGCATCGGTCCGGAGGTGGCGACGAGCATCCGCTCGTTCGTGCACAGTCCGGCCGGGCAGAAGGTGGTTGAAGGGTTGCGGACGGCGGGCGTGAGCATGGCGCAGCCCAGGAAGAAGGCGGCGACGGGCGCCCAGCCGTTCGCCGGCATGACCGTCGTCGTGACCGGGACGCTGGAGCATTACAGCCGCAAGGAGGCCCAGGACCTGATCGTGGCCCTGGGCGGCAAGGCGGCCGGCTCGGTCAGCGGCAAGACGAGTTTCGTGTTGGCCGGTGCGGACCCCGGCTCGAAGCTGGACAAGGCCCGGGAGTTGGGCGTCGAGGTGATCGACGAGGCGGAGTTTCAGCGGCGCGCGGGGCGATGAGAACCCTGCTACCTTAAACTGACCGATGCGGATAACGAGCCGCGGGCTTTTAGCCCGCGCGGTGTCTGTGCGTGAAGCCGCCGTTGATCTCGGACGAAGAGCCGCGCGGGCTGAAGCCCGCGGCTCTTTCGCGTTGCGGCCGCGGTTTTGATCGGCGTATTGCAGATCTTTTGACATGGAAACATGCGTATGAAATACCTGGTAGCGGCGGTCGCGGCGATGTTTTTCGTAGCCGTGGCGGCGTCCTGGTGTGTTGGTGCGGTGGCGACGTTTGACGACGCTGCGGCACTGAATGTGTGGTCGTTTTACGAAGGCCGGGAGTTCCCCGGTGCCACCGGTCGCATTGCGTGGGAAGGTGAGCAAGGCAGAGCGACGCCGGGCTGCATGGCCCTGCACCACGATTTCACCGGCGGAGGCAACTACGTTCAGACCACGCGGCCGCTGCCCGCGGACAACCTCGCTCGCAGTGTGCGCCTCTGGCTGCGTAAGCCTCATCGGCATCGCGTCACCTTCCGCTGCGTCGACAGTCAGGGGCAGACGTTTCAGAAAGGCGTGGACTATGACTTCGGCGAGTGGCAGCAGGTCGAGGTCGAGTTGACCGGCTGGCAGACTTTCTTCGGCGGGGCGGCGGACGGCAGGGTGCGGTTCCCGATCCGGCAATTCGGCATCCTGGTCGAGAACAGTGCGGAGCCGCGGGCGGGCGTGCTGCTGATCGACGACGTGGAGTTCATCGAGGGGGATGCTGGTGCGGCGGCGACGGCGGACAGCCTGGCCACCTACGTTGCGAGCGATTTCAGCGGTCAGCCGGGTTGGTCGGCCGGCGGCGGTGAGGGCAACCGGTTCGAGGAGCGGCTCTGGACCTACGCGTTCAAGGCGGACCGGGAGCCCGTGCTGACCAGCCATTTTTCATTACTGGGCAAGCCCCGGTCGCTGCGCCTGACCGTGGACGGCGGTACGCCGGGGACGGCGGTACACGTCGAGCTGGGTTCACATTTCCAGACCTTCTATCGTGAGATCGGCCGACTGACCGGCCAGGGCGAGCAGGTCATCGAGGTGCCCCTGGGCGACATGGCCACCTGGCAACACCGCGGCGGCCAGAATGACGGGCAGCTCAGGCTGCCTCTGCGCATGCAGCGCATGCGTTTGACTCGCGAGGCCGACCCACCGCAGGGCAGTCTGCGGCTCCTGCGCCTGGAGATCGATACGCTGCTGCCGCCCGGGCAGACCGTGCTGATGGTACCCGACGCCCGACTCGAAGCCGGCGAGGCCCGCTTCTCGGTCCGCGTCAGCAATGTTGTCCCGCAGCAGGCCAGCGGGCAACTGGTCTGCGACATGCGCACCGTGGGTTCGCTGGTGCGGCGAGAAGTGGTCGATTTGTCGCTCAGCGTGGCCGGCCCGCCGGCCGTGCGCGAGTTCGCCTGCCCGATGGGCGATCATCGCGCTCTGGATGCCATGTTCTCCTGGGTCTCGGCCGGCTCGGCATCGCCGCCCGCGTACATCGGCGTCGGCGCCTGGCCCGACGAACCGGCCGCGCCCGCCCTCGAACCCGACAGCCCCTTCGGCATGGGCATGTACCTGTACCGCTGGCGCGGCAATCCCCAGGCCCGCGAGCGCATGACGGAGCTCGCCCGACTCGCTCAGCGGGCGGGGGTCAAATGGACGCGCGAGGAGTTCCAGTGGCAGGCGATCGAGCCCGCCCGCGGCCAGTTCGAGTGGTCGTTCTATGACGACGTCGTCGCCACGCATCTCGCTCACGGCATCCAGATCTACGGCCTGCTCTGCTATTGGTCCGCCTGGACGCAGCCCAACACCGAGGAGGGCATCCGCGATTACTGCGCCTGGGTCCGCCAGGTGGTGCGGCGGTACAAGGGCCGCGTTCACCACTGGCAGATCTGGAACGAGCCCAACATCTTTTTCTGGACCGGCCCGCGGGAGATGTACGCCGACCTGCTGGCCCAGGCTTATACGGCCATCAAGCAGGAGGATCCGAACGCCACCGTGCTGGGCTGCTCGACATCCGGCATCGACGGGAGTTTCATCCGCATGGTCATGGAGCGTGGGGCGCGCTTCGACGCGCTGGCCGTGCATCCTTACCGCGGAATGCTCAACGATCTGGACTACATCCGCGAGCTCAAGGACGCTCACAAGTTGGGCGGCGGCCGCCCGCTATGGCTGACGGAAATCGGTTTTCCGACGCAGCAGCAAGGCGGCCGTAGCGAGCGGGAACAGGCGTCCCTGTTGGCCCGCATTTACACCACCTCGCTGGCCAGCGGCGTGGTGGCTAACATTTCCTGGTATAACTTCCGCAACGATGGTGTTGATCCGTTTGAGAGCGAACAGAACTTCGGTGTCGTTCGTACGGACTTCCGTCCGAAGCCGGCCTACGCCGCCCTGGCCGCTGTCGCCCATCAGCTCGCGGGCATGAAGGTCGCCGGGCCGATCGACGTGGGGGAGGACGCGTACGCCTTCCGGTTCAGCGGCGGGGGGGAGGACGTGATCGTGGCCTGTGCGCCGGTGACCGGCCGACTGTTGACCTTCGAGACCGCCGACGAGCTGTCAGCCTGCAACGCGGTCGGCGAGCCGATCGCGCTGGCACGCCACGCCGGGCGCGTGACGGTCACGCTCGATGCCGGCTTTCCGGTCTACATTCGCGGCCGGGCGGGCTTCGCGTGCGTTGTCCGCGATCCGGCGGTCAGCGTGCGGGCGGACAAGCTGCGTGTTCGCCCGGGTGAGTCCATCACGGTTGGTCTGGAGCCGCGGCTCGAACCGGCGGACTGGGAGCTGCCGCCGGGCTGGCCCCGGCCCACGAAGCAGGAGGACGGCAGTCATCGCCTCAGCGTCCCGGAGACCGCGGCTGCGGGCGAGCATCTGCTGCACGTCGTGGTCCGGCACGGGGCGTTGCTGCGGATCCCCGTAGTGGTTCGCGTGCAGCCGTACGTGCTTCGGGTGTAGCGGCCGCCCCCCGTGGCGGCCGCGGACGCGAAGGAAGGCTGTGCCCCCAGTCGCACTGCTCGAGGAGCAGTGGCACACCGTAGCGGCCGCCCCCTCAGAGCCGCGCCCGTAAGGAAGCGGTCTTGTCCTTGCGGGGGAACCGCTCCCTTACGGTCGCGGCTCTGCCGGTCGCGGCTCTGAAAGTGGACTTGCGATGATCGAAAGGAAAATGCAGACCATGAGCCACTCTCCAGATCCTTATCTCCTGCCCCCGGCACCTCGACCGCCGGAGCCCTCGCGGCGTTTTTCGTGGCTGGTGATCCTGCTGGCCCTGCTGGTCGGCTTCTCCGTGTACCGCCAGCTCACCGACTTCTGGCGCGGCCCGGCAGCGGAACCGCGGGCGATCACCCCGCGCGGCGACTTGGCGGAGGCGGAGAAGACCACCATCGAGATTTTCCAGCAGGCGGCCCCATCCGTCGTGTACATCACCAGCGTCGCTCTGCGCCGGGACCGCCTCGGGTTTGACGTGTTCGAGATCCCGCAGGGCACCGGGTCGGGATTCATCTGGGACACCGGCGGGCACGTGGTCACCAACTTCCACGTGGTGCAGGCCGCGCTGGAGAAACGCGACGCCCTCCGCGTCACTCTGAACGACCACTCAACCTACGATGCCGAGATCGTCGGGGCCTCCCCCGACAAGGACGTTGCCGTGCTGCGCATCCGTGCCCCCGCTGCCCGACTCAAGCCCCTTCCACTCGGAACCTCCGCGGACCTTCAGGTGGGGCAGCAGGTGTACGCCATCGGCAATCCCTTCGGACTCGACTACACGCTGACCACGGGGATCGTCAGTGCCCTGGGGCGGAGCATCCAGTCGGTCACCCGGCGGCGCATCGAGGACGTGATCCAGACCGACGCGGCCATCAATCCGGGCAACTCCGGCGGGCCGCTGCTGGACAGCGCCGGGCGGCTGATCGGCGTCAACACCGCCATCTACAGCCCCTCCGGCTCCAGCGCCGGCATCGGCTTCGCCGTCCCCGTGGATACCGTCAGCCGCGTCGTGCCTCAGGTCATCACTCACGGCCGGGTCATCCGCCCTGCGCTCGGCGTGTACCCGGCCCACGACAACATTGCCCGCCAGATGAACATCCGGGGCGTGCTCATTCGGGAAGTTGAAGAAGGCTCCGGAGCCGAAAAAGCCGGCCTCCGCGGGATACGCCAGGCCCCCGACGGCAGCATCCTGCTCGGCGATGTCATTCAGCAGGTCGACGGCCAACCCATCCGCGACATCGACAGCCTGCTCAACCTCCTCGAAAAACGCAACGTCGGCGACGTGGTCGAGGTGATTGTCCTTCGCGACGACGAGCCGCTCACCGTCAAGGTCCAACTCCAGTAAAGCCCAACGTTGCATTGCGCAACGCGGAAAAAGTGAGAAGTGAGAAGTCAGAAGTGAGAAACTGTGTCCCCCGTGGATGCCGGCGAACCTCACTGGCGGTGAGGTGGGGCGGCAGGCATGGAAGGTGGCTTTTTCTCAATTCTCCATTCTTCATTCTCCATTCCCTCCGGTTGCAGAATGCAACTGGGGGATAAACGCTCATCCCACGCCCCGGGCGACGCCGGAGCGTTGAGCGCAGGATCCCACATCACCCGGGGACGGCCCCGCAAGCGCGCGTCGCTATTCCAGCCACGTCAGGCATTCTCCCGTTGGCGTCTGGTTCAGATTGTTCCGCACATTGACCAGATCAAGAATGTTGATTGAGCCATCAGCGTTCACGTCGATCTGGAAGTTGCCACCCTCCACGTCTTGGTTGAGGCGATTTCTGACCGTCACCAGGTCCAGGATGTCGACCGCACCGTCCAGGTTGGCATCCCCGGCGAGCACCTTGAAGCAGACGGTATCCGTCACCACTGCCACGGCGTTGTAGGTATCGGAAATGCCGGGGAATGTCATGCTGAAGACATGGTCGTCCTGAACGCCGGACAGTCCAATTTCCAGGGTGAGCAGGTCGGGTCGCATGGTCACGCCGGACACGGTTCCGCTCGAGACACGCAGGGCATCGACGGTGAGCCCCTCGGCCGCCTGAATGGCCTTGTCGAACTCAACAATCAGCAACGTTGGGCCGCCGGTTCGAGGCTCCACCTTGCTGGGGTCGCTCACGTCCAGATCAAACGGGCCCGCGGAGCCATGCGTGCGGCGGGAGACGGCGCTGGCCACGACCGGGGGTGCGGTCCCGCGCCAGCCGAGGTCTTCGGTGCTCCAGCCGCTGGCCCCCAGGCCGGTTGCGTCCACGGCCGCCTTCACCCAGTAGTAGTAGTACACCGTCTGCTGGGCGGTGTCATCGTCGATCTGGAGATCAGTGATCCAGTCGGTGATCGGCTCGCTGCCGGCCGGGACGTTGTAGTTGTAGCGATACACGCGGTAGTGCGTGGCGTCGGGGACGGCATCCCACTGCACGCTCACAAAGCCCAGATAGGTGCCCTTGCTGGCCATGACGTTGGCCGGCGCGGCGACCACACGGTAACCGGTGTCCGGCCCCGCGGCGGCGGTCGGATGACCGCCGTCGCCCGCCGCTGAAACGACCCAGTAGTAGTAGGTCGTCCCCGGCGCGGCGGTGGTGTCGTCGAAGTTGCGCGGCCAGATCCAGTCGCTGATCGGCGAGGCGAAGTTGAAGTCCGAGGTCAACCCGCGGAGGACTCGGCAGGCGGCCCAACTTGACGACTGGCTCCAGGTCACCCGGACACGGTTGCTGTAAGTGCCGTCGGTGGCGACCACGTTGCTGGCCGCGGGCAGGGCCCGCCAGCCGCTGTCCGACGGTCCCAAGGGCGATGCGCAGAAGCCGAACTGATCGCCGGCACCCTTGATCCAGTAGTAGTAGTCTTTGCCCGGATCGGCAAAGGTGTCGTTGTAGCTGGTGGCGGTCATCCAGGTGCCCTGGGCCGATGCCGTGTCGGGATCGTCCACCGTATTGCGGTAGAGCCGGTACTGCACGGCTCCGGGCAGGGAACTCCAGGTGACGGTGATCTGGGTTTGTGAGCTGCCGTCGCTGGCGACTGGAGCGGAAGGTGTTCCCAGTGAGCGATATCCCGCCGCGGGCAGGGAGCTGAGATCCGACGGGCGTGCCCCGGCCCCGCTGGTTGCACTCTGGAGCCAGTAGTAATACGAAGTGCAGGTGTTGTCCGGGGTGTCCTCGTAACTGGTTTCGCTGATCCAGTCGGTCAGCGGGGTGGCCTGGAGCACGTTGGTCGTCGTGCCGCGGTGAATGCGATGGTAGTTGGTGGCGCCGGCCGCGGGACTCCAACTGACCACGACCTTGTCGGGGTAGCTGCCGCCGCTGGCGGTGATGCTGCCGGGCGGGCTGAGCTTGCGCCAGCCGAGATGATAGTAGGGCGCACCGTAGGTCGGGCTGAAAGCGCTCGCCCGGTAACCCTCGCTGCTCGCCGCCGCCTTGATCCAGTAATACATGGTGAAGCCGGGCAAAGCAGTGGTGTCGTCGAAGGTGGTACCGGTAATCCAGCCGGTGATCGGTTCCGCGAAGAACGTATGGTTCTGCTGGTAACTGCGGTAGACGCGGTAATGCGTGGCTTCGGATACCGCGCCCCAGGCCACGGTGATCTTGGTGGTGTAGGTGCCGGCGCTGACGTCGAGCCCGGCGGGGGCGGCCAGGGCCGCTGCCGGCCGATAGCCGGTGTCCGGTATACTGTACACACTGGCATTGCCGCCCGAGCCATTCGAGGCGACCTTCACCCAGTAGTAGTAGGGGGCGCCTTGCGCGGCCGTGGTGTCGTCGTAAGTGGTCGCGGTTTGCCAGGTGCCCAGGGCGGTCGCGGCACCGGGATCAGCAGAAACACCCCTGAACACGCGGTAATACTTGTTGCCGCTATAGACCGGCCCCGTCCAGGTGACTCGCACATAGTCGGCATAGGTGCCGTCGGAGGCGTCGACACCGGTCGGTGCGGGCAGGGCCCGCTGGCCGATGCCGCACCACTCCAGCACCAGGCTGGAAGCGTTCGTGCCGGTCGAGCTGACCGCCGCCTTGACCCAGTAGAAGTACTGAGTCAGCGGCTCAGCGACGTTCAGGTCGTCGAAGCTCAGCTCCGTTTGCCAGGACGAAATCGCGGTCGCCCCGGTCAGGCTGTAGGTGGTGTTGCGATAAACCTGATAGTGCGAGGCGACCCCGCCCGCGGCCGGCCAAGTCACCCGAATGCGATCGTTGAAGGTGCGATCCGAAGCGGTCACCACCGGAGGCGTCAGGGCCCGATATCCGGCGTTGCTGCTGCTGAAGCCGCTTTGCGTCTGGCATTCTCGGATGGCTTTGACCCAGTAGTAGTAGGTCTTGCCTGCCAACGCCGAGTTGTCATAGTACGTGGTCGTGACGATGGGCACCCCCAGAGCGACGGCATTGGCGGAGTTGTTCGTGTCGGCCCGGTACACCTGGTAGGTCCATGCTCCCGACACGGCGTTCCAGGTCACCTGGACGTTCGTGGTGCTGGTGCCGTCGCTGGCGGCGACGCCCGTCGGAGCGGAGATGCTCGGGCAGGTCACCGAAATCGGCAGATACACCGAGGTGGTGTTGTTGGGCAGGTAGTCATCCCACGACCAGTTGTCGTTATCTCCTGTAATCCGCAGGGTGATGTAGTAGGTGTCGTACGCTGATGTCGCGGCCGGGATGGTCGTGGTGAAATCGAAGACCGCGTATTGCTCGGCGGGAACGGAAGCAAAGTGCCACACCGTCGGGCATTCCCAGGTTGTGCCGTTGCGATCGGAGGATAGATACATCCGCACCTTGACGTTCGGCGAAGCATATCGCGACATGTTCTCGATCGTGACATTCTGGACCGTGATGGTCTCGCCGGGCACGTAGCTGCCGCCGGTCTGGGCGTTCCAGTTCCACTTGTCGGTCGTGGCGTGCTTCAGACCGTCCTGGGCGTAATACGATTCAATACCCAGGTCGTTGACCGTCCGGATGCTGGTCTGGTCGTCGTAGATGGCGCGGAGCTTCTTGACGTCGCTGACGTGCAGGCCGAAGCCGTCCTCGACCATGTCATGATACGCGCCATGCATGATGGTGGGCTCGTCGTAATCGTAGGTCTCATCGCCGCGCTGCAGGCCCCAAGTGTGACCCAGTTCGTGCATGGCGACGGGCAGGTAAATGTACCTGTCGTAGTGACCCAGGGTGAAGGACAGGTCCGGATGCCAGAACAGGCCATGCTTGTACTGCACGTCCGCTTCCAGGATCTCGCCGCACTGGCTGAAGAAGAAAGAGGTGCACATTCCGATGGCCGTGCCCCAGCCGGTCCCATACACGTCCTTCCTCTGATTCTCGGTGACGAGCCCGCAGATTTCGCTATACCAGTTGTGGCCGAAGCTGCCGTCGTTGTCGCGCTGGCGGAAGATGTCCATGAACTCGTTGGTCGTCTGCATCGCGTGGATGTCCTGCGGGTACATCCAGAGGCTGGGCGACACGCACTCCATCACCTGAAACAGATCGACATAGCCGCAGGTATTCAGGGTTCCACCCTCGACGGCGCGGCCCTCTCTAATGGCGGTAGTCAGGTCGGTGATGCCCTTGGCGGCGGCCAGGGAGGCCAGCCCCTCTTCGGTCAGCCCCTCCTCGCCCAACATCTCGATGGCCGGTTCTCCCAGCTTGCCCATCGGTTCGTTGGGATCCTGGACGGCTTCGCCGGCCGCGAAGATCGCGGGCAGTACCGGCCGGGCGGGCGGCGGCCCCGTCAACGCCTGCTTCACCAGTGCCAGAAAACCGTCCAGAGTCACGATAGGCTGGGAGGAGGTTTCCAGCACCTTGCGCACCGCGGGCAGCGGAGCGTCCGGCGAGGTCCATGGCTCCGGGATGGGATCGTTGGTGTCCATCTCCCGCGCAGCGAAAACCGCTTGGCCGGCCTCAATCCGTTCGACCACCGGGGTGCACTCCAACCGTCCCTGGCTGAGGCCGGTCACGCCCTTGCTGCTGGCGGTGAGTACATACTCCTGACCGCCGGCCGAATCGGCGACCACCTGAAACAGTCCCTGGTTTCCCCCGATGAGCGGACTGCTATGCACCTGACCGTCCATCAGGCTGAACAGCACGTACTTACCGCCCACCTCGAACTTGGGCTCGTCGCTGACCGCCAGAATGATGTTGCCCAACTGCCCACCCTCATGGGTCAATGTGAAAGGCGCGGTCAGGCTGGCGGTAACCCCGGCCTTCTTGTGGACAGGCGTCACCGGATCGAAAACCACGTCGGTGAAGATCGTATTACCGTTGGGACCTGGCCGGCAGGAAATGTGCTGAACCGTCCCGACGAAGATGGCGTCCGAGGCCTGGGTCACTTCATCGAATTCAAGACGCGGCTGTATCGCAAAGCTGGCACTCGGCTCTAGAAGCAGTGCCAGCCAAGCTACTGCGCAGAAGACCCCCACGCCCCCGATACGGATGTAAGTTGTCATGGTTCTTTCCCTTTCGCAGCGCCCTCCAGCGACAGGCTGCCTGAAATGCCTCGCACAAATCTGCCGGGCCTTCCCGACGAGTCCATACCGGGTGATTATACCGCGCCACGACAAAAAGGCGCATGTCTCAGGTGTGATACTTTTCCGCGGACGAGAGCCTGGGACACGGTCGTCTTCGAAGATGACCATCCGCGGCAAAAATGTGCGGTGCTCCCCGGGTAGCCGCTTGCGGGCTCACACAGGGCAAGTCGATGGTTGGACTCGAGGCTTGGGGCTCACCCGC
>CAZEEJ010000014.1:0-46922 GCA_964511155.1 uncultured Planctomycetales bacterium
AAATCATCCCACACCTGCCGGTGCGTCGCCGCCTGGTCGGGCGCCCCGTCCTCCTCGTCGCGTGCCGCCCAGTCCATGAGTTGCCGCCCGACCTTCAGCCGGTCCAGACACGCGAACAGGGCCTCCACCCGACTGCGACCCGAGGCAGTCGGCTCCGCCGCGGCCCCCAGCCAGTCGTCCACCTTCTCCAGCCAGGTCTGCCGGGCGCGGTTCACCCGCGTCAGGGTATCCTGCTGATGAGGCCGCAAGTTGTTATCCTGACCGCGGTGTTTGAACATGCGGATCTGCTGCCACTCCTCCCGCCACCGCGACCGCCCCTCGATCCCGTGGGCCAGCAGGTAGTTCTCCAGCAGGTCCGCATCCTCCGTCGCCAGCGGCAGCAGCCCGGTCTTGAGCATCAGCCGCATCGCGTCCAGCCGGCAATCATCCTGGGCCACCGCCAGCAGCGACCGTACCAGCTCGATCAGCGGATGGTGCGTGGTCGGCTGGCGACGGTCGATGAAACAGGGGATGCCGTGGGCCCGCATGGCGGCGGACAGCAGGTCGTGGTAGGCCTCCAAGTCGCGCACGATGATCGCTACGTCGCGGTAGCGCATGGGCGGGTCGGCCTCCCGCGTGAGCCGGAGGATCTCGGCCACCGCCGCCTCGACCTCCGCTCGCCGGTCGGGCAGTTCCAGCACCCTGACCGCCGCCGGCGAAACCGCGTCCGTTTTCGCTGCCCGCTCGGTGAACAGGCGATGCTCCAACCCCGCCAGCCCCGGCCCGCGGAATCGCCGCGGAGCCTGGTCGTCCAGCCGCACCGGCTCCTCCTCCGCCACGCCGGCCGCCCGCAGTTCCTTACGCAACTGCACCAGCGTGCGCTCCGTCCGGGCGAACAGCGAAAACGACAGCGGGGGCAGGCTGTCGGCCGTGACCGCCGTCGCCATCGGGTCCATCAGCAGCGCGATCTCGACCCGTTCCGCCCGCCGGGCCAGTTCCACCAGCAACGCCGACTCCTGCCGCGTGAATCCGGCGAACCCGTCGACGTAGACCTGGGCATCGACGATCCATCGGCAGCGGGCCAGCCGTTCGGCCGCCAGTCGCAGATACTGGGCCGGGTCCAGCCGGTCCTCGCTCAGATAATCGAGATACGCCCGGTAGAGCAGCGTCAGATCCGCCAGCTTGGCCGCCCCCAGCGGGTTGCCCTCCCGATTTCGCTCGGCCAGCTCCTCGAGCACCGCCGGCTCGACGTTCTCGCGCATCAGCTCGTCGACCGCGCCGACCACCTGCCCGACCAGCCCCGGTTTGTCCGCTACCCGATCCAGCAGCCGCAATCTGCCGCGCGCCTGCCCGATCAGCCGCCGCATGACCATCATGCGCCCCAGCCCCCCGATGGTCTGATCACCGCGTCGCGGGTCCGCCCCGGTCTCCGCGAAGATCCGGTAGGCCAGCCGCTGGAAGCTCAGCACCTCGCAGCGCGTGTAGCCGGGGATATCCGGCGTTTCGATCAGGGCCCGCTCCATCTGGAAGCTGCCCTGCTCGGGCACCAGGAGCAGCAGGCGCGGCCCGCGCGCGGCATCCCGGCGCAGCCCGGCCCGGATGGCCTCCAGGCAATGCCACGTCTTACCCGCCCCCGCGCGTCCGACCACAAAACGAACCGCCATCGTCGCACCTCCGACTTGCCGCCGCCAGCATACCAGTACCGCCCCGCCGCTGCCAGCCTCGACGCCCGCCCGCTTGCGGCTTCGCAAGGAACCGACCGGCCGGCTCCTCCGAGGAAAAACGCGGGCGGGTGGCATGGGTCGGTACTCCGACCCGTGGCGGATCAGGGCAGGCCACGGGCCTGAGTACAGGCCCATGCCACCCGTCGATCATCGCGAGCCCGGCCCCGCCGCGGCGGGGATGGCCCCCCCGCCATTTGACCCTCGGGACGTGAGATATGACAATGTGAGAGCGATGAAGTTGCGTTGGGTGTTCGGACTTGAGCCGGCAGGGATGATGCGATGCCGGTCTTGTCGCCGGAACAACTGACCGACCAGTTGAACGAATGCCTATTGTGACCGAGACCGTAGACTTTCAAATCAAGCCTCTGGCGACCGCTCGGTCAAGAGGTGACCTGATGCCCAGAAAGCAGAAGCTGCGTATCTATGCCGACACCTCCGTCTTCGGGGGAGTGTTTGACGAGGAGTTTGCCGGCCCCAGCAAGGTATTCTTCGATCAGATTCGTGCCGGGCGGTTTACTCTGGTATTGTCGGCGGCCTCGCTTCGAGAACTCAACGAGGCCCCCGCGCACGTGCAAGACATTTTGGCGACTATTCCGGCGGACCATCTGGAGTTGTTGCCGGACGATGACGAGGTCGTTGTCCTGCGAGATGCCTATCTGAAGGCCGGGGTGGTCGGGCCCAGCTCTGAGACGGACGCCGAGCATGTGGCGGCTGCCTCAGTAGCCGCGGTAGACATGATCGTCAGTTGGAACTTCAGACACATCGTTCACTTCGACAGGATCCGCGGTTATCATGGCGTCAATCTGATCCAGGGCTACAATCAGGTGAGTATCTTCTCGCCCAGGGAGGTGATCGAGCCATGACCAAGGCGAAGGCATTTGATTGCGTGGAGATGAAGTCCGACATTCAGCGGAAGCTGCAAGCCGAGTTTCCGGGTATGGAGGAAATGGAGAAGCGGCGTCGGCAGTTGGAACGTGTGCGGCATAATCCTGTTCTCGGCCCCGTGCTGGACAGGATCAGAATCCTGCAGATCAACCCCCTTTCCAAGTGAACACCGGGCAGGCGGACGAACCTCCGGGCCCGTGCCGTGTTTCAGCATGCTGACGCCTTAGCCCCAAACAGCTTCCCGTTCACCGACCACGTGAGGGCCCCGCCCATGCCGCCATCGGATGAATCGCACGCGCTTCCGCCCGCTGACCGCGACCGGCTCGTGGCCTGGGACCGGGCGCACGTGTGGCACCCGTTTACCCAGCATGCCCTGTGGAACGAGGTGGACCCGCTGATCATCGTGGCCGGCGACGGTGAGTACCTCATCGACGCCGACGGCCGCCGTTACCTCCACGGCCATCGCCGGCCGGAGATCGACCGGGCGATCATCGAGCAGCTCGGCCGCGTCGCCCACAGCACCCAACTCGGTCTGGCCTCGCCGCCGGCCATCGAGCTGGCCCGGCGTCTCGTGGGCATCGCCCCGCCGGGCCTGACGCGCGTCTTTTTTTCCGACGACGGCTCCACCAGCGTCGAGGTGGCCGCCAAGCTGGCCTACGCCTACTGGCATCACCGCGGTCAGCCGCAGCGCGACCGGTTCATCAATCTCAGCCTTGCTTACCACGGCGACACCATCGGATCCGTCAGCCTCGGCGGCATCGACCTCTTCCATCGCCTCTACCGCCCGCTGCTGTTCCCGACGCTGCCGGCTCCCACGCCGTATTGCTATCGCTGCCCGCTGGGGTTGTCGCCCGAGTCGTGCGGGCTGGCCTGTGCCGACGAGGTCGGGCGGCTTCTCGAACAACACGCCGGCCGCGTCGCCGCCGTCGTCGTCGAGCCGCTGGTGCAGTGTGCCGGCGGCATCATCACCGCTCCGCCGGGCCACCTGACCCGCATCCGCGAGGCCTGCACCCGGCACGACACGCTGTTGATCGCCGACGAAGTCGCGACCGGTTTCGGTCGGACGGGAAGGATGCTCGCCTGCGACCACGAACGCGTCGGCCCCGATCTCCTCTGTCTCTCTAAAGGCCTGACCGGCGGGTACCTGCCGCTGGCGGCCACGCTGGCGACCGAGGAGATCTACGCGGCTTTCCTCGGCCCGATCGACAGCGGCCGCACCTTCTACCACGGGCACACTTTTACCGGTAACCCGCTCGGCTGCGCCGCCGCCCTCGCTTCGCTGGACATCTTTGCCGCCGACCGGACGCTCGAACGGCTGCCCACGCTCATCGAGTCCCTCGCCGCCCACTTGGCGCGCCTGGCCCGCAACCCCCACGTCGGCGACGTGCGGCAATGGGGCCTGATCGCCGGCGTCGAGATCGTTCGCGACAAGGCCACGCGCGAACCGTTCCCCTACGCCCGCCAAGTCGGCGCCCGCGTCTGCCATCACGCCCGCCGCTACGGCGTCATCCTTCGCCCCCTGGCCGACACCATCGTCATCATGCCCCCGCTGTGCATCTCGCCCGCCAACCTCGACCACCTGCTGCTCACCGTCGAACGCTGCATCAACGAAGTGCTGCCGGTCCTCGAAACCGGCACCGCCGACGGGTTGGAGTGACGCCCATTGGCCCGCTACGCTGCTCAGGGTACACTATCCGCCGGAAGCGCACGGACCGTGATGAGCCTGGCGGTGTGACTGGCCGGTCGGCACAAGCACATGGTGGTCGGAATCGTGCCTGGCCGGGGAACAAGGCTCGATGTATCGTGGAGGCACCGGAATGAAGATCAAGCAACTGATACTCGAGGAGTTCACGGCCTTCGCGAAAACCGACGTCCACTTCTCGCCGGGACTCAATGTTTTTATTGGCGCGAACTCCACGGGCAAATCGCACTTAATGAAGCTGCTGTACTCTACCCTTAAGACCTGCGAGAGCTCGCGCAAGGACGGGATCACGGACGAGAAGCTCATTGTGGGTATGTTAAAGGAGAAGCTGGCTCGCGTGTTCCAACCTGACGATCTGCAAGTGGGCAGGCTGGTTCGACGCGCCGTCGGCCAAAAGTCAGCAACCGCACGGACGCTGACCGAGGCAGGGGAGTTCTCGTTCACACTCACAACGCGCGGCAACGTCAGGATCGATGCCAACACCTTGTCTCAAACCAAGCCGTGCATCTTCATCCCATCCCGTGAGGCTCTGGCCATGTATCATGGCTTTATTCACGCATACAAGGAGCGGGAGCTCTCGTTCGACGAGACCTATTACGATCTGTGTGTTGCGTTAAGCGGCCGGCCTCTGCGGGGACCACGATTGAAGGATGCCGCGAAACTGGTTGGTCCATTTGAGCAATTGCTGGGCGGCAAGGTCGTGCTGGATGGAGATCGGTTTCACGTCCATTCGAAAGATGGAATCCTGGAGGCCCACCTCCTCGCCGAAGGCTTCCGGAAGATCGGCGGCTTGGTGCATTTGATCAACAACGGCTCGCTCATGGAGAACGGGGTGCTTTTCTGGGACGAACCGGAGGCCAATCTCAATCCGAAACTGGTGACGCAAGTCGCCGGGGTGCTCCGATTCCTGGCAAGCCGGGGAGTTCAAGTTTTCATTGCCAGCCACGATTACCTTCTGACCTACGAGCTTTCATTAGCGGCGGAATATGACACCGAGCCAGCAGCGCATGCCAAGTTCTTCTGCCTGGCCCGCCAGGGCGTTGGCCCGGTCGTGGTCACCTCCGGCCCAACGCTTGCCCATCTCGATGACAACCCAATCCTCGATGAGTTCGCCGCGCACTATGACAGGGAGCGAGAGTTGTTTTCGGAGCGCGCCAAGGCTGCCGGAAAGGGAGAGGGATGAGCATCACGGTTAAAGAAGGCGACATCGAGCTGTGTTTTGCAGCGCCATGGCGCGTTGTCAAATACGATGATGACGCAGAGTACCTCGGCGGCATCGGCAAGCTCTCAGGGATCTGGAAGGTCGACGAAAACGGTGAAGAACATACCAGGGGGGTCAAGGGCATTGATGTCCTCGCCACCCGCGACAGCAGGCTGAGTTTCCTTGAAATCAAGGACTTTCGAAAAGCACGTATCAGTCCTGAACCGCGGATCTGCAACCACCTGCCGCTGGAAGTGGCTTTCAAGGTATGTGACACGATCGCTGGGGTGATCGGGATATGTCGAGGTCAGGGGAACACGCTGCGAAGTGAATACTGCCTGTTTCGCGATGCCTTGGCAGACCCGAAGAAGGACGTAGAAGTTCTTCTTTGGCTGGAGGAAAAGCCTGTAGCCGACGGGGAGGAGCGGAAACGACGTAAGGGCCGGCTGTCGACCCTGACGAAGAAACTCAAACAATCCTGCATCTGGCTAACGGAGGAAGTACTTGTCATCAACAGCGCAGAGTATGCGAAGGCCATGCCGGACGTTGTCGTCAAGGTGTGAAGTGACGGAAGCAGGCACGTGGGGAGACCAGCAATGAACGATTCCATCACGGACCCCGCGAAACCGCGAGCGGCCCGGTCGGCTTGGCAGCGGCGGCGGGTGGGCGTACAGTAGTGTCCGTTCGGGGAGACCCCCCTTGCTCAAGGAGTGCCCGGCATGGTCAGCAAGAAACCCGTCGCTCTGGTCACCGGAGGCTCTCGCGGCATCGGCCGGGGAATCGCCCTCGCCTTGGGCCAGGAGGGCTACACCGTCCTGATCAACTACAACAGCAACGTCGGCTCGGCAGTGCAGACCAAGCACATGATCGAGGAGATGGGCGGCCAGGCGGAGACCTGCCAGGCGGACATTGCCGCCGGGCCCGACCGCGAGTTGCTCCTCGACTACTGCATGGAGAACCTCGGGCGGCTCGACCTGCTGGTCAACAATGCCGGCATCGCCCCGCCCAAGCGTATGGACCTGCTCGAAACCGACGAAAAAAACTACGACAAGGTCATGACCACCAACCTCAAGGGCCCGTTCTTCCTCGCCCAGCGGGCCGCCAACCTGATGATCCAGGAACTGCAGAACAAGCTCATTCCGTCGGCGTGCATCATTAACATCTCCTCGATCAGTGCGTACGCCGCCAGCGTCAACCGCGGCGAGTACTGCATCAGCAAGGCGGGGCTATCCATGATGACCGGCCTGCTGGCCGTCCGGCTCGCGGAGTTCGGCATTCCGGTCTACGAGGTGCGCCCCGGCGTCGTCGAGACGGACATGACCGCCGCGGTCAAGGAGAAGTACGACAAGCTGATCCGCGAGGGCTTCTCGCCAATCCCCCGCTGGGGCAAGCCCGCCGACGTCGGCAAAGCGGTCGCCATGCTCGCCCGCGGCGACCTGTGCTTCTCGACCGGCGAAGTCATCAACGTCGACGGCGGCTTCCACCTGCGCCACTTTTGAGCCGATCACCTTGAGCCGATGAAAGGAGACCTGCCATTTCCGCGCTGACCATCAAGCCCCAGGACGCGTGCCGATGGGACGCCGTTGCCCTCGGCGAAATCATGATCCGCCTCGACCCCGGCGACGGCCGCGTCCGCACCGCCCGGCAGTTCCAGGTCTGGGAGGGCGGCGGCGAGTACAACGTCGCCCGGGGCCTGCGCCGGTGCTTCGGCCTGCGCACCGCCGTGGTGACCGCCTTCGCCGACAACGAGGTCGGACGACTGCTCGAAGACCTGATCCTGCAGGGCGGCGTGGACATGTCCCATGTGAAATGGGTGCCCTACGACGGCATCGGGCGGCGGGTCCGCAACGGGCTGAACTTCACCGAACGGGGCTTCGGCGTCCGGGCCGCCAAGGGTTGTTCCGACCGCGGGCATACCGCCGCCGCGCAGCTCCGGGCCGGCGACATCAACTGGAAGCGTATCTTCCACGACGAGGGAGCCCGCTGGTTCCACTGCGGCGGCATCTTCGCCGCCCTGTCGGAGACGACCCCCGGCGTCGCCCGCGAAGCCATGATCGCCGCCAAGGAGGCCGGCACGATCATTTCCTACGACCTCAATTACCGCGAGTCGCTCTGGAAGGACATCGGCGGGCAGGTCCGGGCGCGGGAGGTCAATCGCGAGCTGGCATCCTACGTCGACGTGATGATCGGCAACGAGGAGGACTTCAGCGCCGCCCTGGGGTTCGAGGTCGAAGGCGTTGACGAGAACCTCGCCGAGTTGGACCCGGCCAACTTCAAGCGGATGATCACGCGGGCCGTGGCGGCGTATCCCAATTTCAAGGCCGTCGCCACCACGTTGCGTGCCGCCCGGACCGCGACGGTCAACGATTGGGGCGCCGTTCTCTGGTACGACGGGGCCTTCCACGAAGCGAGGCAGCGGCCCGCCCTGGAGATCTTCGACCGCGTCGGCGGCGGGGACAGCTTCGCCAGCGGCTTGGTTTACGGGTTCCTGGCCGGCAAGTCGGCCGCACAGTGCGTCAACTACGGGGCCGCCCACGGCGCCCTGGCCATGACCACGCCGGGCGACACCAGCATGGCCACGCTTGCCGAGGTCGAAAAGGTCATGAAGGGCGGCAGCTCCCGTGTGGACCGCTGACCCGCCGCCCGCGGCTCCCGCCCCCGCCGCTTGCGGCTTCGAGCCCTGCCGCTTGCGGCTTCGCACGGCGCCCGGAAAACTCCCCGTCCGGAGACGAGTCCACCATAGCCCCCCCACGCCTTGGCCCGATAGGAGGTTCCCGTTGCTGCGCTCATTGACCGTGACCCTGATGCTGTTCACCGGCACCGTCGCCGCCGGCGCCGAACCCCACGACCCCATCGCCGCGGGCGAGCTGCCGCAGTACATCTTCTTCAACCGCATCCCTCAAAAGGCCTGGCAACAACAACAGCCGGACACATTCGCCAACGCGGGCTTTGCCGAGGTCGTCGAAGCGGTGGGCACGCGCGGCAACGACCGGCTGCGCATCGGCGTCAGCTTCATCTTCTCGATGCTCGAAGGCCCGCTCGACGTGCAGACCCAGTCGCTTCGCCGAATGCTCGAAGCCGCCGAGCAGGCCGACGTGCCCGTCCTCGTCACCCTCGACGGCCAGAACTGGTGGCAGACCCGCCCCGACCTCTGGAACTGGTGGGATCCGGCCCTGCCCGGCTTCAGCGAGGCCAACCGCCATAACGTCGAGTGGACCGGCTGGGGCCCCGAGCACGCCATCAAGATCTCCTGGCGTAACTGGGGCCGCCAGCTCCGCGTCCGGCCGGCTCCCAACCTTGCCTCGCCCACCTTCCTGGCCGAGCACTGGAAGGGCTACGACGCCCTCATCCCCGTCATCCTCGAATGGTACCGCCGCCTGCCGCCCGAGCGCCGCTACCTCTTCGGCGGCGTGAAGCTCGGGTGGGAGGCCTCCATCAACGTCAACGCTTATCACTACCCGGACGGCAACCGCATCTTCGAGGCCGCCCCCGGCGACGCGACCAACGATCCCACCGAGCGCGATCGACAGCAGGGCTGGGCGTTCGGCGGGGCGGTGCTCGGCCATGCGGCGGCCTACACCAGCGGCCTGCGGACCAGCGGCGAACTCACCCGCGAGGACATCGAGACGCTGGTGCATCACTACCTGCGGCAGCTCGTGCACGAGGCCCGCCGCCGCGGCCTCCCGCCGCACCTGATCTTCACCCACCAGGGCGGCACGTATGATCCGTGGGAGAAGCACATGTCGTTCAAGCCCGCGATCGTCGAGGGCTCCATTCCCGGCTATAGCTTCTATTCGCACGATCCCCCGGACTGCGGCTCGCTGCCCGCCGACCTCGAGGCCGCCGGCCGGACGCAGTGGGCCGCCGCCGAGTGGTGGCGCGGGGCCCCCGACGCGGCCGGCTGGGTGCAACGCTTCGAACGCACTCTCAGCTTCAAGCAGTGCCGCCACGTCTGCGTGTACAACTGGGAGCCCTTCTCGCAGATTCCCCCCGCCCTCGCCGCCGTGCGCGAACTCGTCGCCGCCGCCGCCACCCGCCCCGCGCCGACCCGGTAGAACGAGCTTCCAGGCGAGCCGCCGAGTGAGAGCCGCTTGCGGCTTCGCACGACCGCGAGCAGGTCTCGGCCGGATGGGCCATCCCCTTGCGCTGGGAACGATTGCGCTGGGCACTCAGAGAATCTCGACCAGCTCGAGGTTCAGCAGCGATGCGATCCGGCGAATGGCGGGCAGCTCGTGGCCCACGCCGAGGGCACAGTGATGGGTGGGGCCGGCCTGGCACCAGCGGTTGACCCACGGCGTCAGGCCGCAGTCGAAGCGAATGCGGCTGTTGGTGTTACCGATCTTGAGCGTTTCGCCGGGGATGGACTCGCCCTGCGAGGCCAGCATCTTCAGGCGGCCGTCGGCGGTCTGGGTGATGGCGAACACGGTCACCGGGCCGAGCCGGACCTTGGCCTCGACGCTGACGCCCCAGCCGCGTTTACCGTGATACAGGCCCAGCCCACGGAGAATCGGCCGGCCTTCGGCGATCTTCAGGTGGAACGGCCCGTCGTGACCCATGAGCAGGAAGTCCTCGTCGAAGTCCATCGCGTAGAACTCTGTGTAGCTGCCGCCGGCGCCGAGCAGGTCCATGATCTTCATCGCCTGGCAGTTCTTGAGGTCGCCTTCTCCGCTGCACGGGATGCCGTGGGCGGTCAGCAGCGAGTTGCCGAGAATCAGGCCCGCCCCGAGCCGCTCGTAGGGGTTACCGTCGAGGCCGCGGTAGTAGTAGGTCAATCCATTCAGGTCGAAGTCGGCCACCAGCCGATCGAGCCCCACCGCAACGCGGCACGCCCAGGCCATGTCCTCCTCGGTCGGCTTGCTGGCCAGCGGGTCGGAGGGGCTGTCCTCGCTGATCTCGAAGACAGCCTCGGCTTCGGCACGTTTGGCCGCGACGGCGGGGTCATCCGGGCCGGGCAACCGCTGGTCGAGGTCGCACAGCTCGAGCACCTCGATATGTGTGCCGAGCTGGGCGGTATGCTGCGTGAAGTCGCTGTACATATCCAGCATGCCGGGGTACGTGTGGCCCAAAAAGCCGATGCGGCTGTCGTGCAGTTGCCGCACGACGCTTGCCGCCCGGGTCCAGTCGCGAATCTCGCCCCACGCGGCCACCGCGGCGGGATGATGCGGCGGGGCTTCGCGGAACGAGCCGTTCTCCACGCCGAGCACGCCGGTCACCACGTGGAACGCGATGCGGCTGCGGGCAAACGCGCAACTGATCTCCGGCACGCAGCACGAGCTGCAGTTGGCCAGCCACTCGTGCGTATCCGTCCTGGCGTAATCGAGTTGGCTGACGGGCTGCAGGTTCAGAATCAGGACCGGGGCATGGGCCCGCTGCACTGCTGGCAACACCTGGCTGCTGGTGGAGTAGGTGCCGACGTAGCAGACGACGAGTTCGACCCGCTCGCGGGCGAAGAGGTCGCCCGCGGCCGCGGCCCCCGGCGCATCCTCGATCAGCCCCGCATCCACCACGTCGGCCCAAGCCCCCAGACGCTCCCTCACGATCTGCTGGTACCCCTGCAACCGTTCCTTCATGCCCGGGAACTGCGGCCAATAGGCGGCCAGGCCGATGCCGAAGAGCCCCACCTTGCCTCTGCCGTGCGCTGCCATCCTGCACTGCGCTCCTTTCTCCCCCGTCTCCCGGCAAACCCTCACCGGCGACCCCGCAGCGTAACCCTCTGCTTGGGCACTCCTGGCCGCCCGCGCGGCATCGTGCTTGGGGTGAGCCCTTTCTCACTTCTCACTTCTCACCTCTCACTTGGTTGCCGGCGCAGTCCGCGCCGTGCCTTCCTGGTTCGACGCCTTTCGCATTTGCTCGCGCACGAAGTCGCGGGCGCGGGGTACGTCGTCCAGGGTCAGGTGCTCGATCAGCAGAGGCAAATCCTTCCCCAGGCCCGCCAGCAGCTTGAGATAGTAGGGGTAATCGAGGACGCCCTTGCCCGGGGCCGGTGTTTCGGAACCCTTCTCGGCCGGCTTGACGTCCTTGGCGTGGGCCAGGATCGTGTGCTTGCCTACCCGCTTGAAGATATCGTCCAGCATCGGCCGCACCCGCTCGCAGTCTTCGTTGCGGAAGTAGTTGCAGGGATCCATGATCAGCTTGAACGAGGGGGAGGCGATTTCGTTCAGGAGCCGCTCCGCCCGCTCGGCCGAGTCGATGACGTTGCGCCAGTAGGGCTCGATCGCGACGATGGCCCCGGTCTTCTCCGCCGCCCGCACCAGCTTGGCGAAGGCAGCCTTGCACTGCTGGTAGCCCTCTTCGGTGTAGTTCTCCGGTGCTTCCATCCACTGCGAGTCGGCGTTGAACGTCCCCGTCTCGGTGCAGACGATCGGCGAGCCGAACCGCTTCCAGTTCTCGAAGAACATCTGCATGCGGGCTTCGCCGCGCCGGCGCCGGTCCACGTCCGGATCGACCACGTTGAAGTAGCCGAACAGCCCGACGGTCCTGAGCTGGTGCTTCTCCAGCGTGGTAGTGATCTTCTTGAGCACCTCCCAGTCGGGCTTATGCGGGTCGAACTGCACGTCCGCGAAGCGGTAGTCGGAGATGATGTCGGGAAAACCATCCTCTCGGATTCGCCGGGCGGTCTCCTCGAGGGTCATGTTGGCGTAGACGTAGGTGAACATGCCGAGCTTGAAGTCTGCGGCGGCCCGGCCGGCCGGTGCGGTGGCCGCTGGCCCCGCCACGGCCTGCGAAAGCCGGGGCAGCGCCAGCCCGGCCGCACCCGCCCCAAGGGCCTTGAGCAACGCTCTGCGAGAGGCAAGACCGATCGTGTCGTCCTGGTTCATCGTGTGTACCTCACGGGTTTGTGGACCACAAAAACGCTACCACAGCATAGCCGGGCCATGGCCGTTGACAACCGCCTGAGACTTGGGCCGGCCGTCTCGAATATGGTACACTGGTCGCGCTTCTCTGGGACTCTGACGCATGGACGATGCACCCGAACAATCCGTGCCGCTGCTCAAGCTCGATCGGTTGCGCGTGGCGTTCGGCCGGCTGGTCGCCGTGTGCGACGTATCTTTCGAGCTGGCCGGCGGCTGTCTGCTCGGGCTGATCGGCCCCAACGGGGCGGGGAAGACGACGCTGCTCCGGGCGGTCGCCGGCTTGCAGCCGCAAACCTGCGGCAGCGTGGCCGTGCTGGGCGAGGTCACCGAGCCGCAGGCCTACCACCTGAAACGCCGCATCGGCTTCACCCCCGACACCCCCCCGGTCTACGACGGCCTGACGGTTCGCGAGTTCCTGCAGTTCATCGGCAAGGCCTACGACATGGACCGGTCGGAACTCGATGACCGCATCGCCTTCTGGCTGGAGCAGGTATGGCTGACCGAGAAGGCCGACCAGAAGGTCAAGGCCCTCTCGCGCGGCATGAAGCAGCGGATCGGGATCGCCCGCACGCTGTTGCCCGACCCGCAGGTGATCCTGTTGGATGAGCCCGCGGCGGGGCTCGACCCGGCCGGCCGCGTGCAGTTCCGCCAGTTGCTCTGCAGCCTCCGGGAGCAGGGCAAGGCCCTCATCGTCTCCTCACACATCCTGGCGGATATGAGCGACTACTGCACGCATATTGCGATCATGGCCCAGGGGCGGATCGTGCGGTTCGGCACGGTAGCCGAGGTGGCCGCGGGGGCCGACGGCGAACGCTGCCGGTATTCCCTGCTGCTGGCCCGTCCCGTCGCGGGCCTGGCCAATCTGCTCGCCGAGCTGCCCGGCCTGGAGGCCGTGGAGGTCAACGGCGAGCGCGTGACTCTCGAGTATGGCCATGATCGCCAGCACGCCGCCGCCCTGCTGGCCGAACTGGTGCGGCGGGACGTGCCCGTGGCCGCCTTCTGGCCTCACCGGGCGGATCTGGAAGAGGCTTATTTGCGGACCGGCATTCGGCAGGTGGATTGAATGAGCACCCTCCTGGGACCGGACAACGCCTTGGCTTGGAGCCAGTTCCGCCTCAAGGGCGGATGGCGCAACCTGCTCACCGTCGTGGGCCTCTATACGCTGATCGCCGGGGGGCTGATCCTGATCACCGCACGCCTCGACCTTGCCGCCAGCACCCAGGTCTTCACCACCTGGACAATGATCCTGCTGGGCCTGCAGGTTGGCATCCTGCTCCTGCTCGCCCCGGGCGGCATCCGCACCGCCGTCACCAAGGATATGGAGAGCGGCATGATCGAGTCGCACCGCCTGACACCGCTGACCGGCGTCGGCGCCGTGGCCGGCTACCTCACCGGCCCCACCACCCATGCCATCGCCGGCGGCCTGGTGACCTTCGCCCTGGGCTTCGGCACCGCGGTCGCGGCCGGGCTCAGCACCGCGGACTGGCTGGCGGCCAATGGCATCCTCGCCCTGTTCGCGGCCTGCTTCTGGGTGGCGTGCGCCCTGCTCGCCATGCTGGGCAAGAACGCGTTCGGTGCTCTGATCGGTGTCCTTTGCATGCTGGGGTTCAGCGGCGGATTCCTCCTGGACCTCTTCCCCGGACTGACCATCCTGGCCGGCCCGCTGCTGGGGGGCAGCATCTTCGGCCTGGCGCTCGGTCAGAATTTGCTGAGCAGCGCGCAGCTTCTGTCCGCCTGCCTGCAACTGGCGGTCGCGGGTCTGTGCTTTCTCGCCGCGGCACGGCGGTTCTGCCGAAACGACGTACCCGCCTTCGGCAGCCTGCTGGGCCTGGCCCTGGTCCTGGCCTGGGTTCTCTTGTCGTTCTCGGGTATGGCTTCGTGGAGCTTCCTGGATCTGCCCTTTGGCAACGGATCGACGAGGGTCAAGGCCCACCAGATGATCGCGGCCGTCCTGGCCGGGCTGATCGTGGCCCTGACACCCCTGGTGGCCGCCGTTCGGGCGGAGGACCAATGGCAGCGGCGCCGGACGTTGAACGATCCGGCCCTCGGGCCGCGCCCCATCGCTCCGCTTTTCGTGGCCCTGCTGGCTTCCGCGATCCTCCTGCTCCTGCCGCTGGCCGCCGCCGGCATGTTGCCCAAGCCATCCACCAGCCCCGCCCTGATGATGGCGACGGTGTTCGTCACCTTCACCGGCTTGCTTCAAGCCCGCTACCTGGTGGGCGTACTCTACCGGGCCGGACGTTCGGTGGCCTCCCTGCTCACGATCTGGTTCGCGCTGGCCTGGGGTGGCCCGCTGATGCTGGACCTTGGCCGGACCATCCCCACCCTCGGCAGTCGCCCCATGGAGCTGTCGTTCCTGTGGACCTGGAGTCCGATCGGGCTGCTCATGGCCAGCCTGGACCTTATCGAGGTGGGCTACGCCAGTGGCCTGGTCGTCCAGGGACTGCTCACCATCGCCCTCGCCGCCGTCTTCCACGCCACCCGCTCACGCGCCGAGTCCCCGGTGCCGCCGCGGGCGTCGCTAACGGTTTAGCGCGTTCAATACTCGTAGCCCGTTTAGCGGTGCCGCTTGCGTGTTTAGCGGTGCCGCTTGCGGCACCGAACCGTGTCGCACGCGACACGGCTAAACCGGCAAGACGACATCCGATGCAGACAACGTGAATCGCTTCCCTAGACCCACTGCGTATGGAAACTGCCCGCCTTGTCCACGCGCTCGTACTTGTGGGCCCCGAAGTAGTCGCGCTGGGCCTGCAGGAGGTTGGCCGGCAGCCGGTCCCGCCGGTAGCTGTCGTAATACGACAGGGCGGACGCGAACGCCGGGACGGGAATGCCCAGCTCCGCCGCCGTGGCCACCACCTTGCGCCAGTTCGCCTGGTTGCGGTCGATGATGTCCTTGAAATACGGATCGAGCAGCAGGTTGGCCAAGTCCGGTTTGCGGTCATAGGCGTCCTTGATGCGGTTCAGGAAGTGTGCCCGGATGATGCATCCGCCCCGCCAGATCATCGCGATCTCGCCGTAGTTCAGCGACCAGTTGCACTCCGCACTGGCCGCACGCATGAGCTGAAATCCCTGGGCATAAGAGCATATCTTGGAAGCGTACAGCGCATCGTGGATCGCCTGGACGAAGGCCTGCTTATCGCCGCGGTAGGTCGCGGAGGGGCCGGTGAGCACCTTACTGGCCGCCACGCGTTCATCCTTGATGGCCGAGATGCACCGGGCGAACACCGCCTCGGCGATCGTCGGTGCGGGCACGCCGAGGTCCAGGGCCGACGTGCTGGTCCACTTGCCCGTGCCCTTCTGACCGGCCTTGTCCATGATCATGTCCACCAGCGGACGGCCTGTTTCTTCGTCAATCCGCTTGAAGATGTCCGCGGTGATCTCGATGAGGTAGCTGCTCAGGTCGCCGCTGTTCCAGGCTTTGAATACGTCGTGCAGTGCCGGGGCATCCAGTCCGAGGGCGTTCTGCAGGATGTAGTACGCCTCGCAGATGAGCTGCATGTCGCCGTATTCGATGCCGTTGTGCACCATCTTGACGTAGTGGCCGGCCCCGTCCGGGCCGATGTACGCGCAGCAGGGAGCGCCGTCCTGCGGGGCCTTCGCTGAGATAGCCACCAGCACCGGGGCGATCAGTTCGTACGCCTCCTTCTGGCCGCCGGGCATGATGCTCGGCCCCTTAAGCGCCCCTTCCTCACCGCCGGATACCCCCGTCCCGATGAACAGCAGCCCCTTCTCGGCCAGGGCCTTGCTTCGCCGCCGCGTGTCCTCGAAGAAGCTGTTGCCCCCATCGATGATCAGGTCGCCCTTATCCAGCAACGGCATGAGTTCGTCGATGACCGCGTCGACCGGGCCGCCGGCCTTGACCATGATGATGATCCGCCGCGGCTTCTCCAGTGCGTCGATGAACTCCGGCAGCGTCCGGCCGGCCACGAAGTTCCGCCCCGCCGCCCGCTCGGCCATGAAATCGTCCGTCTTCTTCGTCGTCCGGTTGTACACCGCCATCGGGTAGCCCCGGCTCTCGATGTTCAGAGCCAGGCTGCTGCCCATCACGTCCAGACCGATCAATCCCACCCGCTGCTTGGCCATGTCCTGCCACTCCACGTTAACCACCACGCGTCGGTGTGCACGAACACGCGCGCCGGTGTGCCTCAACAGCAGGTCATTTTAGGGTTTGTTGAGTCAGCCGCAAGCGCGAGGCCGCGCCCGCAGTGACGCGGTGGCGCGGAGGCCGGAGGCGAACCGCTCCCTCGGACGCTGTGAAAAAACGACATGAACCATCCGCGAGCCGGGCGCACGCCGCGGCTTGCCTCTTCCCGACGTGGCACCGCGAACCATCCTACGCGTCGCGTTCCCTGCTGGGCCGTCGCGTCCCTCGCCGCCCCGGGAGCGCCAGCACCCCACTGCCCACCAACAGCAACAGCAACGTCGCGGGCTCCGGCACCACCTGCGTCGCAATCACCCGGTCCGACCCCTCACCATCCGGCCCGACCGCCTGAAAGCGCCCGATGGCCACCGGCCCCCCAAGGCTCTCGTAGTGATCCAGGAAGACGTCGCGCAGCGCCGCCGGGGCATACCCCGTGTTGCCGAGCGCGAGCACCACCGTCCGTGCGTCCCCCGGGCCGGGCGCCCCGTTCGGACTGCCCCCGAGGAAGTTGTGGTCGCTGCTCACCATGAGGTCATACCCGCCGGGTGCGTTGAGCCATCCGGGCGGTACCGAAAAGTCGTAGTCCAGCTTCTGAAAGTACGCACCGGCACCGCCGGGCGCAAACACCGGCGCGTTGGGCAGGGCAGGCGGAACCTCCAGCCCCACCGCCGTCAGCTTCGACCCGATGCTCGGCAGCGTGGTGTTCTCGATAGTCAGCGACAGGAAGTCGAGTTCGCTTTCCTGGTTGAAGCCCAGCGTGAGCCGACCGCTGACGCCCGTGTTTTCTGTCGATGAAGTGGGCGTCGCCAACAGCTCGATAGTCAGGATCGGCAAAGCTGCAACCCGATCCGCAATGCCGCCCACCAGGGCCATCGCCGCCACAGTTCCCATTAACCTTCGCGTCCACATCATGTTCGTTCCCCCACAACAGGTGCGCATGCGCGCAGCTCGGGCCACGTCGCCCGCCTGCGGCAATCCCGGTTGTCACCCGACAATCCAGCGACTCAGCGTGACTTCCCAAGCGGCCCTGATGCGGGCCCTGGGGCGATGAGTCCAACCATGTACATAAGATTCAATGGGCAGCCGGGGCAAATAGAAGTGAAACGGCATCGCGACCAGCCAGCCAGCGCGCGCACCGGCGACCATTTTATCGCCCCAGCCGCTCGCGGCTTCGCACGAATCCCAGCAGACCCCGCCTGACTGCAAGCTCTCTGAAAGACCGAGCATCGCCCCGCGCCACCGTCAGGCCTGAGAGGGAAGGCAGCTTGCGGCTGGTTCGTCAAGCACCCACGTCACCGTGCCCGCATGCTCGCGGAGCCCCGCCGCCGGCAGGGCCATCGGGTCCGCCTCGCCAGCGAAGATACGCCCGACCACCTCAGCCTTGTCACTACCGGTGACGAAGAACAGGATATGTCGCGCCGCCCGCAGCAACGGCAACGTGAGCGTCATTCGCCACGCCCCCAGGCTGGGCACCTTGTGGGCCACCACCAGGCGGCGCGCCTCGCCCAGACCCGGCGAGCCGGGGAACAGGCTGGCGGTGTGCCCGTCCGCCCCCACCCCCAGGATGACCAGATCCAACGCCGGGATCCCGGACTCCCCTGCCGGTATCAGCTCCCGAATCAGCCGCTCGTAAGCCCGGGCGGTCCAGCCCGGATCCGCCACGTCCGCACGCATCCGGTGGATGTGGTCCGACTTGATGCCCAGCGGGTCCAGCAGCTTCTCGCGGGCCATGCGGTAGTTACTGTCCGGATGGTCCGGCGACACCGCCCGCTCGTCGCCCCAGAACCACGCGACCCGGCCCCAGTCTGCGTCTTCGCGCCACGGCGGCCGCGCCAGAGCCTCATACAACCCCGCTGGCGTCCGCCCCCCCGCCAACGCCACCGACCGTGTCTCCCCCTCCCCGGATAACGCCTTGACCACGCACTCCGCCGCGAAAGCCGCCGCCGCCCCCACGTCCCCGCCGATCAGCACCCGCTCTCTCTCACTTCTCACTTCTCACTTCTCACTTTGTGCTTCCCATCGCATCCCCGAACGCCTCCGCCAGCACGCTCACCCCCTCCACCACCGCCGCCTCCGTGACGCACAACGGCGGGCAGATCTTGATCGTCCCCCCGCCCTGGCCCACCGGGGCGAACAGCATCAGCCCGCGGCCGACCGCATGCCAGACCACGTCGTGGGCAAGCTGCCGGTCGGGCGTCAGCGACTCATCCTGGATGACCTGCACGCCGGCCACCAGCCCCTTCCCGTGAATCACCCCGATCCGGGCGTCAAATGGTTTGAGTTGGTGCCACAGTTCGCGGTGCAGCACCTCGCCCACCCGCGCCGCGTTGCCGATCAGATCCTCCTTCAGGATCAGATCGATGTTCGCCAGGGCGGCGGCCACACAAATGGGGTTGCCCGTGTGCGTGCTGGTCATCGAGCCCGGCGGGTAAAGGTCCATGACCTCCGGCCGGCCCACGAGCGCCGACACCGGCATCGAGCTGCTGATGCCCTTGCCCAGGCACATGAGGTCCGGCACCACGCCGTAGTGCTCGAACCCCCACAGCGTGCCGCACCGCCCGAACGCCGCCTGCACCTCGTCGAACGTCAACAGCGCATCCCACGTATCGCACCATTCCCGCAGCTTCTCGAAATATTCCCGCGGGCCGAAGCTCGCCCCCGCCCCCTGATACGTCTCGACGATCACCCCCGCGACGTTCCGCGGCTCGATCCCCAGGCCCGCCAGCGACTCCTCGAAGAAGTCAAAGCTCGTATCCTCGCAGCGAAAACCGTCCGGGAACGGGAGCTGCACCATGGCCGGGTCCATGTGCCCGATCCATTCCTTCAACGCCGGGAAGCCGCCGATCATCTGGGCCCCCAGCGTCCGCCCGTGAAAGGCGTTCGTGTAGCTGAGGATCACGTCCTTCTCGCGACGCATCTGCCGCCCGCGCGTCCGCATCAGCTTGATCGCGCACTCCGTCGCCTCGCTGCCCGTCGAGAGGATGAACGCCTTCTTCAGCGGCTCCGGAGACAGTTCGCACAACCGCTTGGCCAGCCGGATTCGCGGCTCGTTGGGAAAACAGTAGTTGTGGTACAGCCCGTGCTCGATCTGGCGCACCATCGCTTCGCCGATCTCCCGGCGGCCGTGCCCCGCGTTGGCCACCAGAACCCCGCTCGAAAAGTCGATCCACCGGTTCCCGAAGGCGTCATAAACGGTGAACCCTTCCGCCCGGTCCCACACCACCGGCGGCTGCCCGCCCATCGACCACGGCTCATACCGCCGCGAGTCCTCCAGCAACGCCCGCGTCTGGGGCACGGGCAACGGGGTCACGATCCGCCGAAACGCGGTCTCCACCCGATGTTCCGGGATATTCTCGATCATCACATCCGCCATCGCCGTCCTCGTCATCCTGGGGTGCCGTGCCATCCCGCGGTGTCGCACAAAGAACCCGTCACCGACCCGCGAGCAAAACCACCATCCGGCTTGCCTCTTCGCGAACCACAACCCGGCCGTCAACAAACCCGTCACCGACTCGCGAGCAAGTCCCGCGGCCGGCTTGCCGCTTCGCGGGCTACGTAAAGGGTGCCAGTATACCGTCGGCCGTGGATAATGGGCAGCCGCTCCCCTGTTGACGAACAGGCGGTGCAGCGGGCATCATACGCAGTCTGACGGCAGTGGTGACCCGGGGACCGCTGCCCTCGTCCAGTCAACCCCGACCAGGAGCTTCTCAAATGGCACGTAAGACCACGACCACGCGCAGGCGTTTCCTTCAACAGGCGGCTGCCTCATCCGTCGGCGCCGTCGCCTTCCCCTACATCATCCCCGCCTCCGCACTCGGCCGGGACGGAGCGGTCGCCCCCAGCGAGCGGATCGTCATGGGCACCATCGGCACCGGCGGACAGGGCAGCGGACTCACCGGCCGATTCATGAGCCTGCCGGGCGTCCAGTTGGTCGCCGTCTGCGACGTGGACACCGCCCACCGCGACCGGGCCCGCACCATGGTCAACGAGAAGTACGGCAACGAGGACTGCAAGGTCTACGGCGACTTTCGCGAGCTGTTGGCCCGCAAAGACATCAACGCCGTCATCATCGGCACGCCCGACCACTGGCACGCCCTTGCCGCCATCGCCGCCGCCAAGGCCGGCAAAGACATCTACTGCGAGAAGCCACTGGCCAACTCGGTCGGCGAAGGCCGGGCCATCTGCAAGGCCGTCAAGGACAACAACGTCATCCTCCAGACCGGCACCCAGGAACGCTCCGGGCCCAACGCCCGCTTCGCCTGCGAGCTGGTCCGCAACGGCCGCATCGGAAAACTGCACACCATCCGCATCAACCTCCCGTGCAGCGACGGCCACCACAAAAAAGTCCTCGAAATGAACGAGCAGCCCCAGCCCGAGATGCCCGTCCCCGAAGGCTTCGACTATGACATGTGGCTCGGGCATACCCCCAAGGTGCCCTACACGCTGAACCGCTGCCACTTCTGGTGGCGGTTCATCCTCGCCTACGGCGGCGGCGAGATGACCGACCGCGGGGCCCATATCATCGACATCGCCCAGATGGGCAACGGCACCGACGAAACCGGCCCCATCGAGTACATCGCCGAGGGCAAGCGCTCCACCACCGGACTGTTCAACGCCTTCATGGACTATCACTTCGAGAACGTCTACGCCAACGGCGTCCGCATGATCGGCGAGAACAAGGACCCCCGCGGCCTGAAGTTCGAGGGCGACAAGGGCTCGATCTTCATCCACATCCACGGGGCCAAGCTCGAGGCCGACCCCGCCTCCCTGCTCGAAGAGAAGATCGGCGACAACGAGATCCAGCTCGGCCGGACGCCGGGCCACCAGGAGAACTTCCTCGATGCCGTCCGCAGCCGAAAGAAGCCTTTCGCCACCGCCGAGATCGGCCATCGCACCGCGAGCATCTGCCACCTGAACAACATCGCCATGATCCTGGGCCGCCCCCTCAAGTGGGATCCCAAGGCCGAGCGGGTCATCGACGATCCTGAGGCCAACGCCATGCTGACCCCCGTCATGCGCAGCCCCTGGCGGCTGTAAAACAAACGCGCCGCTTGCGGCTTCGCACGATGGCGGAACACGGCCGGTGCGTCGGTCGAACTCCGATAACCCTGCCCACGCGCCCAGGTGTGCGCCAGGTTGCTGTTGTGCAGACCGGAGAATGGGTATAATCCGTGCTGATGGAGAACGCCGCATGAAAGTCAAGGGCAAGGTCAGAAACGGCACGGTGGTCATTGAGGGGCCGGTGGTGCCGCCCGACGGCGCTGAGGTTCAGATCGAGTTTCCCGATCCCCAACGGCCGGGAGCATGGATCGACAACTTCGCCGGGAAAGTCACGGACCTTCCCCCGAGCGCTTCCCGTACCATCGACCAGGACCTGTATGGGCCGGGCGAATGAAACAGGTCTTCGCCGACACCGCCTACTTCGTCGCCGTCCTGAGCGGCAAGGACGATTTTCACAATCGGGCACGGGCACACTTCGAAACCGCGCAGGAATCCATCGTCACGACCAACCTCGTCTGTCTGGAGTTGGCGAATCGTTTGGCCAGAACCACCGGCCGTGGTCTGTTCCGGCCCTTCCTGCAAGGCTTGCAGCAGGATACGCGCTTCGAGATCATCTGGATCGGTGAGGGGCTCATGGCCGAGGCCGTGGTCCTCTACGATCAGCGCCTCGACAAGACCTGGTCGCTCGTCGATTGCGTTTCTTTCCTTGTTATGCGAAACCGTGGGATTGCCGAGGCGTTAACCACCGATCATCATTTCGAGCAGGCGGGATTCGCTGCCCTGCTGAACCGTCCTCAAGAATAGCGCGATGCCCGATTCATTCCCTCCTCACAGGAAGAGGAGGCGTACCGAGCGCGTTGTCTTGCCGGCACACTCCCCACAGAAAAAGCCCCGGACCAAGCGGTCCGAGGCTTTTTCCCTGGAAGGATGGACGTATCAGCTTCCCGCTGCCCGGCTCAACCGGGCGGCAGGGTGAAGGTCACGGATTCTCACAGTCCGGATCCAGCGGGACGCCCGGGCCGCTCCAGCAGGCCTGGAAAGCATTGAAGTCATCCTGCGTGATCGTGTCATCGCTATCGCGGTCGAAACAGAGGCATTTCCCGGTGGCGGTCTCCGCTCCGCCCGAGAAGCACACCTGGAACTCGCCGAAATCCACCTGGTCCACGTCGCCGTCGCCATCCGCGTCCGCGAACGGGGTCGGGCAGCAGGTCACGTCATCACACGACGTCCCGAAGCCGTTGTAGCTCCCACCGGCAGCCGCGCAGTCGTTGCCGGTCAATAGCACGCACGAACCGTTCGGCAGGCAACAGGCCCCCAGCGTGCTGCTCGGCTCGCCCCCGAGCACGACCAGCCGGTCAATCCAGCCGGAGCTCCAGCCAAGGCCGGAATCGGCCTGCATATAGGTCCACGGCCCCGGTTCACCCAGACACTCACCGGTCACCGGATCCAGCTCACAGCCCGGGCCGGTGCCCATACCGATGCGGTTGAAGGGCCCCATGTACTGCCGCGGGATCGTAGCCCAGTTCTCGACGACCGGCTTGGGGCTGCCGCTACCCGCCGGGGCCACCAGCCGGGCAATGTAGACCTCTGACCTGATCTCCAACTCGAAATAAGCTTGCCCCTCGTCGTAGTTAAAGTCGCCCGTGCCCGGCAGGAACACGCTGCCGCGCAGGTCGTACCAGCGGTTGCCGTCAAAGGTCGCGGCGTGATACTGTGTCGGCTTGGCGCCGGTCTCCAGGTTGCAGGGGTTGCGGTCCGTCTGGGCCAACATGCCGAAGGCTAGGCTCGCCCAAGTCCGTTCGGCGTCCAGTGGCGGATGTGCCGTGGCGATCTGGGCGTTGAGCCACTGCTGCACGACGACCGGGAGATAGGGTCCGGCGGAGCACTCGATGTCCTCGCTGCACTCCTGCCCCTGGTTTGGCCCAGCCTCGCAGACGGCCTGGTCTTCCGGACCGCATGGGAACTGGCACTGGAGGTCGTTCGTGCAGAATGAGCCTTCAACCGTGCCGCCGACGCAACCGATACAGTCCGCATTCGCCGCGCACGACTCACCATCCTTTGCCCCACCCACACACTCGCGGCAGTCGGCGTTTGTCGTACACTCCGGCCATTCCGGCCCGCCGGTATTACATGTCTTGAGGCATTGAGCGCTTGATGTGCAGCTCATTCCGCTATTCGGCCCGCCCAGGCATTGGGGGCCCGCTCCGATATCCATGCACTGCCAATCCACGCACGTCGGCCCCTGGCAGACGCCCGTCGAGCAATGCGCTTCCGGGTGCAGCAAAGCGCAGTTACAGTCGTACCCGCCAAACTGGCAATCCTTGGTCACGTAGTCGGTCGGAGCCCGCTCATCGTCCATCTTCAACTCGACATACAGCGGGGAGTTCGGAGCCGCACCCACCCCAATAGCATGGTACATCCAGTACCGCAGAATCAGGGGGTTCTCATCCGTGCCGTTCAGGCTGTCCGAACCCGGGTACTTGTGCGCCACCGCTTCGCTGATGTCGAAGACGTGGTACTGGCTGGTGTTCCCGCCGCCCTGGTACCCGGCGATAAAAGGCTCCGTGATCCAGCCGGGGTTTCCATTCCAACCTTCCCAGCGACCGATGGTCGTCGGATTCATGCTGGAGCCGACGGGCACGGGCCGCGGCCAATGGAAGGGCTGCCGAAACCACTGTCCCGATGCCGTCGCCCCCGTGGTACAAACGTTATCTGGAGTCGGCGGATAACCGGGCCAGCGGCTGTCCGCAAGCTGGTTGTCCACGCAGTAGCTGTCGAAGTCGTCGCACCAGACAATGTCCGCCGCCGAGAGCGGCGCGACCCCGAATCCGGGGAAGCCGACATCTTCCCCCGGGCCGATGCACCGCTCCGCCCAAGCCTCCAGCCCGAACCCCATCACCGCCAGCACACATATCAAAACCGTCAAACGCCTCATCGACTTGCCTCCTTCCATTTCTGTTTCCTTCCCGGCCACGCAGCCCAGTCTGCCCCTGGAGAATCCAAGACGCTTCCTGTCGCTGAAAGTTGCTACCCGATTATACCATGTCTGCACATAAAGGCAAAGACCTGTCAACAAAAAAACGCCGGCTCCGCGCTCGCGGGCAGAAACCCGAAGCGAGCGATTAAAGCTTAATCGCAAACTAATAAAGCGTATGCTCAACCGTCGTCAGCCGACACCCTCTCACTTGCCTTCCAGCCAGTTATCGCCCCACGCCAAGTCGACCTTGACCGGCACGCGGAGCGGCAGGGCGTTGCACATCCCCTCCCGGATGAACCGGGCCTCGTCCTCGACCGCCGCCGTTGACACATCGAAGACCAGTTCGTCGTGCACCTGGATGAGCAGCCGGCTGGGCCGCCCCTTCTCCCGAATCAGCCGGTGGATCCCGATCATCGCCCGCTTGATCAGGTCGGCGGCGCTCCCCTGAATCACGGTGTTGACCGCGAAGCGCTCCGCTGCGGAGCGCAGACCGCGATTCCGCGAGTCGATCTCGGGGATCGCCCGCCGGCGGCCCAGAATCGTCTCGACGTGCCCCCGGCGGCGGGCGGTCGCCACCGTCTGGTCGATGAACCGGCGGATGCCGGGATAACGCAGGAAGTACATGTCGATGAAGCCCTGGGCCTCCGCCACGGGCATCCCGGTCGTCCGGGACAGACCGTACGCCGACTGGCCGTAGATGATCCCGAAGTTCACCGCCTTGGCCCGCCCGCGCTGCTCGCGCGTCACCGCCTCCAGCGGCACACCAAACACCTGCGCGGCCACAAACCGGTGGATGTCGTGGTCCTGCGTGAAAGCCTCAATCAGGGCCTCGTCCTGGCAGAAGTGGGCGAGCACACGCAGTTCGATCTGCGAGTAGTCCGCCGTGACCAGAACGTGCCCCGGCTCGTGCGGCACGAAGGCCCGGCGGATCTGCCGGCCAAGCTCGGTGCGGATGGGAATGTTCTGCAGGTTTGGGTCGCTGGAGGAGAGTCGGCCGGTGACCGCCACCGTCTGGTTGAAACTCGCGTGCACCCGCCCGGTACGCGAGCAGATCATCTGCGGCAGCGTGTCGACGTAGGTACCCTTGAGCTTGGCCAGCTCGCGGTATTCCCGCACCAGCCGCGGCACGGGATGCTCCGTCTGCCACGCCAGCGTATCGAGCGTCTCCGCATCAGTGCTTGGCCCCGTTTTCGTCCGTTTGCCGACGGGCAGCTTCAGCTCATTGAAGAGCACCACCGCCAGTTGCTTCGGCGAGTCGACGTTGAACGCATGGCCGGCGTGCTCATGGATCTGCCGGGTCAGTTCCGCCATGCGCTCGGCCAGGTCGCCACTCATGCCTTTCAGGACGCCGGTATCCAGCCGCACGCCCTCGGCTTCCATCGCCGCAAGTACCTCGACCAGAGGCATTTCCGTTTCGTGGAACAACGGTTCGAGACTGCTCGCCGCCAGTTGCTCGCTCAGGACTTCGTAGAGCGACCAGGTCACGTCGGCGTCCTCGGCCGCGTATTCGCACGCCCGCTCCGTGTCGACCTGGTCGAAGCGGAGCTGGTCCTTGCCCCGCCCGATGAGATCCGAGATCGGGATGGGGGCGAAGCCGAGCAGCTCCTGGGCCAGGGCGTCCATGCTGTGCGACCGCCGCGACGAGTCGAGCACGAAGCTGGCGATCATGGTGTCGAACGCCACCCCCGCGACCGGCACCCCATGGTGGGCCAGCACCACGAGGTCGTACTTGATGTTCTGGCCGATCTTGGCGATCCCGGCATCCGCCATGATCGGTCGCAGGGCCGCCAACGTCGGCTCGAGTTCCAGCGTGCGTCCGACCCCGCGTACGGGCAGGTAGTATCCCGTGCCGCTCTTCCACGAGAAGCTCATGCCCACCAGGTCCGCCCACGACGGGTTCAGGTGCGTCGTCTCCGTATCGAAAGCGAACCGCGGCCGGCCACGCAGCTCGGCCAGGAAGCGCTCGAAGGCCGCAGGCGTATCCACCAGAACGTACTGCCGCTCGCGGCCGGCTGCTTTGGGTCGAGTCCAAAGCTCGCCCTGGCCGCCCGCGGTACCGGACGGCGACGGTGTCGAAGCCTCGTTGCCGTCATCGGCCTGGCCGGAAACCTCGCCGGTTGGCGGGGGATCAAACAAGCTGCCGCCCGGCAGACTCGCGGGGGGGGGGTTGGGCCGGTGGGCGGCGGGTTGCTCCGCCGCTGCCGGTGCCATCTGCTCCAGGAGGCGGCGGAAGCCCAACTCGCGGAACGTCGGCTCGAGCACGGTCGTGTTCCAGCCCTTCCAACGGCAGGCTTCCAGATCGATCTCCAGATTGAGGTCCTGCCGCAGGGTCACCAGTTGCCGCGTCGTCTCCAGATGCTCGGCGAAGGCCAGGACGTTCTTCTTCATCGCGGGGGTGAGTTCGTCGGCGTGGGCCACCACCGCGGCCGCCGAGCCGAACCGGGCGATGAGGTCCGCGGCCTTCTTGGGCCCAACCCCCTTGACGCCGGGGATGTTGTCCGTCGAGTCGCCGGACAGCGTCTGCACCTCGACCGCGTGCTCGGGTCCGTAGCCCTTCCGCTCCCGCAGTTCGTTGGGGCCGATGAACTCGCCCTTGCCAGGGTCGAACAGGCACACGTGGGCGGACAGGAGCTGGTCAAGGTCCTTGTCCTTGCTGACCAGGCAAACCTCCAGGTCGGGCCCTGCCAAGCGGCGGCTCAGGGTGGCCATCACGTCGTCCGCCTCGAACCCGGGCAGGCTGATGATGGGGATACCCTGTGAGCCGACGATCTGGAGGATGCGGTCGATCTGCGGAGCGAGGTCCTCGGGCGGGGGTTCGCGGTTGGCCTTGTATTCCGGGTAAATTTCCCGCCGCACCCCCGCCTCGGCCGGGGTGTCCATGGCCATGACCAGGTAGTCCGGTCGCTGGTCGCGGACCAGTTGCAGCAACATGTTGACGAAGACGTACGTGGCCCGCGTGGGCTCGCCGCCGGGGGCGCTGAGGGCCTGGAATGGGGCGTAGTAGCAGCGGAAGATCTGGCCGAGCCCGTCGATGACAAAGAGGCGGCGGGGCATGGCCCGCACTGTAGGAGTCGCCGACCCGGGGTGTCAAGCCGCCGCTGCGGGTGCCGCTCCTTTACGGTCGCGGTACGGAGATGCACCCCCCGCCGCTTGCGGCTTCGCACGACCACGAGGAATACCCCCGCCGCCGGTTGACACTGTCGAGGCGGGCGGCAACAATGCGGTTTACGGCACGGACTTACCGAACAGGGAGTGTCTCGCATGGCAGTCATGACCAGGTCCCCGGGTGCGGGCGGCAACAGCGGCATCAAGGTTGCTCTGGTCGTCTTTGTGGTGCTGACCGTGGCCGCACTGACGGCCACGATCATCATGTACACGTACCTGTCGGACAAGGTCCAGGCGGCAACCGACGCCGCGGACCGGGCCGGCCGCGCCGAGCAGCGGACCCGCGAGGTCCAGGGCCAGCTCCGCGAGTTCGCCCGCATGGCCGTCGGCGAAGACACCGACGAACTCCCCCTGATCCGGCAGGGCCTCACCACCGCCGCCCAGCCCATCGTCGCCGATCCTCGTCTGCAGCAGGCCAACATCCCCGTCGACGCCGCCTTGACCACCGTGCTGGCGGAAGTCTACCGGCAATACCAGCTTGCGAGCCGCACGGCCGATGAGTTGCTCGCGGAACGGGATCAACTCCGCGAAGACCTCGCCCAGGCCACCAAACTCACCGACGCCAGCCGCCAGGAGTTCGCCGACAAAATCGAGGAACTCCAGGCCCGCGTCCAGGAGATCGAGCAGCAGGCCAGCGGCAACCAGGAGGCGTGGGACCGCCAGGTCACCGACCTGACCGCCCAACTGGACCGGGCCTCGGAATCGGCGGGGCAGCAGCTCGGTACGGAACGGGAGCAGCGTCGCGACATCGAGAAGCAGTTAACCGACGCCCAGCAGCGCGTGCAGGAACTCATCGCGACCCTGGCCAGCTTCCGTCCGCGACCGGACATGACCAGTGCGTTGCAGATCGCCGACGGGCAGATCGTCCGGGCGGTCGCCGGCGAGCAAATCGTCTACATCAGCCTCGGCCGGCGCGACGGCATCAAGCGGGGCATGACCTTCTCGGTCTACTCCCGTACCCGCGGAATCCCCGAGGACGGCAAGGGCAAGGCCACCGTCGAGGTCTCCGAGGTTTTCGAAACCACGTCCGAGTGCCGCGTGACCTCCACGACGCCAGGCGACCCCGTCCTCGAGAGCGATGTCATCGCCAACCCGGTCTTTGACCGCTCACGGAAGTACAACTTCCTGGTGGCCGGCGACTTCGACCTGAACTTCGACGGCCAGATCGACGACCCCGGCGGCGAACAGGTCAAGGCGATCATCCGCGAGGCCGGCGGAAACCTGGTGGACACGATCGACACGCGGACGGACTTCGTGGTGCTGGGTGTCGCCCCGCCGCTGTCCGTCCGGGCCGATGGCACGGACACGGCCGAGACCCAGGAACTGGCCCGACAGCGGGAGACTCGCCGCAAAACATTCGACACCATCGCGGGCGAAGCCCGCAGCCTGTCCATCCCCGTGCTCACGCGAACACAGTTCCTGCACTTCATCGGCGTGCACGTACCGCCCAACGGCTCCGCCGACGACATCGGCGGCTAACGCGATCAACGGTATACTCACGGGCATCATGTGCTGCCCCCCGGCTGACCCGTGTACCCTGGCCTGGAGCGGGCTGACCTTTGCCGCTCCGCTGGCCCCCTGGGCACTGCTGGTCTGTGTCATACCCGTTCTGCTGCACCTGGTGCTGCGGCAGAAGGCTCGGCGTCAGATCTTCCCCGCGCTGCGGCTGCTCAGTCAGGTCGTACCTTCCGGGGCCCGGGCCCAGCGGCTTCGCCGGATCCTGCTGCTGGCTTGCCGGGTGGCTCTGCTCGGCCTGCTCATCGGGCTGCTGGGCAGGCCCGGTTGCTCGCCCGACGACCCCGCCGCCGGTCCGCTCCCCGCCGGCCAGACCGAGCCCGCCTCCGTTGTGTTCTGCCTCGACGATTCCGCCAGCATGGGTTACCGCTTTCAGGGGCGTTCCCGCTTCGACCACGCTCGCGACCACGCCCGCCGACTCTTGAACGAGACGGGCCGTTTCGTTCCCGGCTGCCAGTTCGCGATCCTCACCGCCACGGACACCGAAGGGGTGTCCTGGTCGCCCGACCCGGCGCTCGCGGCCCGCCGACTCGATCCCCTCCACGTCGGCACACACAACCAGGGGGCCGCCGTTTTGCTGCAACACGCCCGCCGGATCCTGGCCGACGCCCGTTACGACCGGCAGGAGATCTACCTCTTCACCGACCTGGCCGCCCATGCCTGGCGGGTCAGCCCGCCGCCCCTGCCACCCGCGATCCAGGCCGTCTGGATCGTCGACGTCGGCCACGCGGACAGCCCGAATATGGCCCTCGGCTGGCCTGACGGGCCCGACGGCGGCTCCTGGCTCACCGATCAGCCCACCGACCTGCCCCTGCGTGTGTCCCGGGTCGGGCCGGCAGCCGGCGACGCGCTGATCGCACTGCACATCGACGACCAACCGCGGCACCGCCAGGCGATCGAACCGCCGCCCGAGGGAACGGCGCGGGCGCTGAGCCTACCAGCCGGCACACTCGATGCGGGCCTGTACGCCGCCACGTTCGACCTCCAACCCGCCGACCCCCTGGCCATCGACAATCGCCGGTTTGCCTGGATCGAGGTGACGGACCGCCCCATCGTGGTCATCGCTCCTGCCGGCGGCGAGGTCGCGGGCCTGCTATCGGCCATGATCGCCCCGGACACGCTGGACCCGGCGCACCAGCGGTACGGGGTCCACGAGTGCGGCCTGGACCGGCTTGGCGATTTGCCCCCCCCTGCCTCCCATGCGATGGTCCTCGCGGACCCGGTCCGCACGTCGGCCTCAACCACCTCGCTGCTGGAGGCCTATGTGCGGGGTGGCGGAACCGTTGTCCTGGTGCCCGGACCCCAGACCACCCCTGCCGACCTCGAGGCCCTTCGTCCCCTTCTGCCCGCTGCTGTGCTCGGGACAGTCGCCTGCTCGCCGCCGGCCCGCGTTGCCGCCACCGACCTGGGCCACCCCTTCCTGCGGGTCTTCGCCGACACCTCGATCGATTCGCTCAACGACCGGCTCGTGTTCCGTCGACTGGATCTCGGCCCGCTTGCCACGGGAACGGCTGTTCTTGCCCCCTTCACCGACGGGACCCCGGCCCTCCTCGAACGCCGGCTGGGCAAGGGCCGCTTCGTCATGCTGGCCTTCTCCCCTGCCCGCGACTGGAGCCTGTTCGGCTCGCAGGCCGCTCCGATGATTACCCTGTTGCACGGGATGCTCGCGGCCCTGTCGCCGCCCATCGAGAACATCGCCGCGCTGGCCGCCGGCACCGCCACCCACCGCTGGTTCACCGACCTGCCGGACACCACCGTGCGCATGGTGGACGCGCTCGGCTCGCACAGCCGGACGCTGCCGGTGACGGCCGGCCGCGTCGCCCCGGAGACGGACCGGCCGGGCCTGTATCGCCTGGAGACCCTCGCCGCCCCCCCCCGCCGACTCCTGCACTACAGCGTCAACGTGGCGGAGGCCGAATCCGACCTCGCCCGGCTGGCTGACGACGAAATCGTAGCGCGGTTTTCTCCGGGCTTGGCCCGGGTGGTCCGCCCGGCTGAGTTGCACGTGCCGATCGCCGGCCGTTTACAGCGAGACCGGAATCTTCTGGTGCCGTTCGCACTGGTCCTTCTGGCCCTGCTACTCGCTGAAACCTTATTCTCCAACAGGTTTTATGGACGTAGCCGGTAGGCGGGAGGCTGGGATCGGGGATCGGGGGTCGGGGAGCGGGGATCGGAGGAGAAGGGATCGCAGATTGGAGATCGCAGATTTCAGATTGGGGGGCGGGGGACACATGAGCCGGGGACGCAACGCGAGCCGGGGACGTAACGCGAGCTGGGGACGCAAGTCCCCGGGTGCCCGGCAAAGGTGTCAGGAACCGTTGCGGGGCCCGGTTTTTGGCTTTGCAAGACGGTCGGGCTTGTGCTAGACTCCGCGGCGCTGGATGAGCCCCTGAGCCGCAAGTACCTGAGCGGCGCGACAGGACGCTCGGAGGGTTACCCGGCCTGCCTATAAGTGGAGAAAACAAGGATGGAAGACTACGAACGTCTCAAAGAGATGGTGGAAGCGGCTGCGGAAGACGTCGCCAAGGCCGAGGGTGGTAACAAAGCCGCGGGGACCCGCGTCCGCAAGGCCATGCAGGACATCAAGGCCACCGCCCAGGAAGTGCGCAAGAAGATCCTCGAGGTCCGTTCGGAACCGAACTGACCCCGCCCACGGCCCAAGCTGGCCCAGTATTGACCGTTTACCTGAGACAGAGATGGCCTGCCGTTCCCCATGCCCGGGCATGGGGACCAGGCTGCGCGCGCGCTCGCACCGCGTCCGCGGCACCGGCCGTTCGATCGGGGGAAGATCATGCCCGCACCGCCGCTCGTTGACCTTGGCACCGTGGATCTGAACGCGTTGCAGTTCACCCGGGAACAGATTTACGAGCGTTTGCCCCACCGGTTCGAGTTCATGCAGCTCGACGGCATGGTCCACATCGACCGCGACCAGGGGATCGCCGTCGGCCTGCGCGACGTGCGCGCGGATGAGTTCTGGGTTCGTGGGCATATCCCGGGGCGACCGCTGTTCCCGGGCGTGCTGATGATCGAAACCGCGGCCCAGATGGCCTCGTTCCTGTCGCAGGAGTTGCAGCCGGAGAGCCGGTTTCTCGGGTTTGGCGGGCTGGATAGCGTGAAGTTCCGCGGCGCGGTGATTCCACCGGCCCGGCTGTACATGGTCGAGAAGGTCGTGGAGTTGCGCTCCCGACGGACGGTCTGCGACGCCCAGGGCTTCGTGGACGGCCGCATGGTCTTCGAGGCCCGGATCACCGGCATGCCGTTATGAATCGGGTGTCACTCGCCTCCCCGGGCGCGAAATGGGGACAGGCACCGCTGGAGCGATGGGGCACAGGCCCTGAAGTTGACCCGCATCGGAGGATGCTTCATGCAGCAAGCATCGCTGGGGCGGAGCCAGTCCCCATTTCGCCCCGACGTCGCCATCTTCGCGTAGCGTTATGAATCAGCCTTCCCCGGCAAACGCACGGTGCAACTCGCTCATTTCGTCGCGCCGAATCGGCCCCGCCGCGACCACCACCTGGTAGCGCATCCGCACCGACTGGCCTGCCGGCAAGCGCCAGCCGTCATCGTCGATCCAGAAGAAGGGCGTGGGCGAGATGAAACCGTAATCACGGGTGAACCAGGGCGGCTGCGGCCAAGGGTTCCCGGGGTGGTCCATCAGCACGATGGACTCGGTCACGCCGAGGCGGGTGCCCTCGAATCCGCACCACAGGGCCGGCTGTCCGAAGGTCGCCTTCTCGCCCTCCTGGCCATGGTCGTTGACCAGCCGACCGCCCCCCAACGGCGTCAGCCCACGGGCCGCCCGGATCGAGAACAGCGAATGGTTCGTCTTGCGGATGTGCACGTCCACCCGTGCGGTGAGCGTGATATCCGCACGGATGAGCCGCCGGCCCACCGATGGGGCCAGGATGGTGAATTGCCGGCGGTCTTCGATGATCGGATCCTGGCCGGGCTGACGCCAGTCGCAGTGATCGGTGATCACCGCACCAGCCGTCACGTCCTCCTGGGCCTGCGGGCCGCGGGAGACGATCTGGCCCCGCTCGATACGGTCCTGCCAGTAGTTGCCGTTGTTGACGAAGTCGCATCCCAGGAACAGCGAGCGATGATGCGGCCAGGGGAGAGCGGTCTCATCGGTCATGGTCAGCCCGGAGGCCGGCCCCAGCACGGGGTAGAAGTACGGATACTTCTGGCCGGGCTCCGCCCGGTAGCAGGTGAACACGCCGTCACCGACGCGGACCCACACAAGCGAACCGAAGCCGTACGCGCTGAGCGCCAGTCCCGCGTCGCCCTCCGTAGGTGTCGTTCCGGTCGCCGCAGGTGCCGAGAGCCCCTGCCCGGCGAGGAGGCAGGACCCGGCCGCGCCGGCCGCCACGTGTTTGAGAAACGCCCGCCGATCCGTCAGATTGGCCATCTTTCGCTCCTTGACTGGGGTGTACTGATACAACGGCAACGGGGCCATAAGGACGATCATCGCGAGCCCACCCCGGGTACGCAAGGATGGGCCACCCGCCGGTCGCCACGGGGGGCGACCGCTACCAGGGATGGGCCACCCGATCGAGGTCAATTGGCCGGCGGGATGATTTCGACGTCCACGCGGACCCCGCCGGGCTGGGTCTCGTCCGGCTCGAAGGTGAACGTGATCTCCGCACCGGTGACGAAATCGGTGCCGAGCAGGAGCACCTGCCGGTCGAACCCGTAGATCAGCGTGCTCTGGACGTCCGGGTCGGCCGCCAACCGGTCCAGGAACTGGATGCCCTCGGCGAGGGTGGTTTTGTCCACGGTGGGGGATCGTAGGCGCATGTATTCGATGAAATCGCGGTCTCCGAGGCTGAGCACCCGGCCGGTCCGCAGGCTCAGCACGTCACTGGTGCTGAACCGCTCGAGCCGTTGCTCGGGGTTGTCCGCATCGGCGAAGAACTGGCCGAACGAGGGGGTACCGGTCTCGTCCAGGGGGTCATACAGGCCAAAGGTGAACACGGCAAAGTGGGGCGTGTTATTGACAAAGGAGATGCGCACGGTGCCCCGCGATCCGGGGGTGTTCCCTCCCAACGAGGCAAAATGGGTGAAAAAGGCCTGCTCATCGCAGGCGATCAAGGACAGAGCCGCGAGGGTGAGGCACCGCCACAGCCAGTTGTAAGTCCAGCGTGAGACGTATGTTGCCATGAACAGAGTACTCCCTGAGGCTGCCCGGGGCCACCGATTCGACCGCGGCGGGGCAGCACCAGCCCGCTACCGTGCGACCTTGCCTCGCACGCCCTCGTGCGAAGCCGCGAGCGGGCTGGGCGAGGCCGCACGCGGATGATACAGCACGACCCCATTAGGGCCGCGGGCCGGGCGGATGTCAACTACCTCGATGCATCGGCGGGATGGCATACCCATCTTGAGTCGGTGGTTACGGTGGTCCGGCGGTCCCCACGGCGGAGCGGGAGCACAACGGGCTTCGGGGCCCTGATGGCCGCGTCAGGTTATCAGGGCGGCCAGGCCGGCGGCCTCGTCGTCGACGAACTCGAAGAGTTTCTCCAGCCCGGTGACGGAGAAGACCTTCCTGAGATCACGGCGCAGCCCGGAAATCACCAGCCGTTGCTTGAGCTGGCGAACCCTCTTGTGCAGCGTGGCCAGGATGCCCAGAGCGGAGGAGGAGAGCAGCCGGACGTTGGCGAAGTCCAGCAGGATTTTCGAGTGCTTTCGGCTCTCGACGATCTGGTTGAGTTCTCGGCCGATCTGCTCGACTTTGGCGGTGTCCAGGATGGCCGAGTCGGTAAACCCGATCACCAGCACGTCGCCGGCCTGCCGAACGGACAAGTGAGCGAAAGGCATGGTTGTACACCTCGCCGCCCGGGAAAGGGGGGCGGCCCCGGCCGCCGATGGGCGGCGATCCTACGGCCACGGGGCGACACCAGCTTATTACAGTACGGCCCGCCCCGCACGCAGTCGTGCGAAGCCGCAAGCGGGTCGTGCGAAGCCGCAAGCGGCCAGATCAGGAGGCTCTTCAGGCCGCGGTCACACCGAACGCGGCCAAGCCGCTCGACTCGTCATCGTAGAAGTCGAACAGCTTATCGAGGCTGGTGATCTTGAACACTTTGCGCAGCTCCGGGCGCAAGCCGCAGATCACCGCTCGGCCCTTAATCTGCCGGGCCTTTTTCTGCAGTGTGACCAGCACCCCCAAGGCGGAGGACGAAAGCAGCCTGACGTTGGAGAAGTCCAGCAGGATTTTCTGACGGGCCTGCTTCTCGACCAAATCGTCCAACTGCGTACCGATCTGCTCAACCTGCATCGCGTCGAGGATCGAGGTCTCGTTGAAGTTGACAACGGTTACGTCGCGGATCTGGTGAATCAATAAGCCGGGCATGCGGGAGTCTCCCAATCATCGTGGTGCTGCGGGCAACGCCTCGCTCCGCATTGTAAGCGGTCGCGGGCATCATTTCGAGCGACGGCGTGTGGGCTTTGGGGCCTCGTCGGTGGGCGTCAGGGCGACCCGCAGGACGTGGTCCACGGTGCCGACGAACGAGAGTTTGAGCTTGCGGCGGACGTCCGGCGGGATATCCCGGAGGTCCTTTCGATTTCCGACGGGCAGGATGACCTGGCGGATTCCCGCCCGATGAGCGGCGATGACCTTCTCCTTGACACCGCCGATGGCCAGCACCCGGCCGGTGAGGGTGATTTCGCCGGTCATGGCCACGTCAAACCGGCAGAGGCGTTTGGTGAAGAGGGAGACGAGGGCGGTGAAGATGGCGATACCGGCGGAGGGCCCGTCTTTGGGGATGGCCCCGGCGGGGACGTGGACGTGGACATCGGCGCGTCGGAGTTCTCCTGGGGCGAGGCCGATCTCCTCGGCCCGGGCCTTCACGACGCTGAAGGCCGCCTGGGCGGACTCGCGCATGACCTCGCCGAGCTGGCCGGTGAGGGTGAGCTTGCCCTCGCCGGCCGTGGCGGCGGCCTCGATGAAAAGGATCTCGCCGCCGGTGGGGGTGAAGGCCAGTCCGGTGGCGACCCCGGGCACGCTGGTGCGCTGGGCGAGCTGGTGCTCGTACGGCGGCGGGCCGAGGTGCTTGGCGACCTTGTCGGGCGTCACCTTGAGCTTGAGGCCGCGACCCTGGGCCACGCGGCGGGCGACCGCCCGGCAGATGGCCCCGATCTGTCGCTCCAGCTCGCGCACGCCCGCCTCGCGCGTGTAGCGGGTGGCAAGGGTCTCCAGGGCGGACGGAGCGAAGCCGATCATGCTCGGGCGCAGCCCGTTTTCCCGCAGTTGCCGGGGGACGAGGTACTGTCGGGCGATGGCCAGCTTCTCCTGGGTGGTGTAGCCGGCCAACTGAAGCGTTTCCATCCGATCGCGCAAGGGGATGGGGATGGGGTCGTGGTAGTTGGCGGTGGCGATGAACAGCACCTTCGACAGATCGAAGGGCACATCGAGGTAGTTGTCGGTGAAGCTGTGGTTCTGCTCGGGGTCGAGGACTTCGAGCAAGGCGCTGGCCGGATCGCCCCGGAAATCCTGCCCGATCTTATCGACCTCGTCGAGCATGAACACGGGGTTGCTGGAGGCGACCTTGCGAATCTCCTGGAGGATGCGGCCGGGCATCGCCCCGATGTAGGTGCGTCGGTGGCCGCGGAGCTGGGCCTCGTCGTGCAGACCACCGAGGGACATGCGGACGAACTTGCGGCCCAGGGCCCGGGCGATGGATTGCCCGAGCGAGGTTTTGCCGACGCCCGGCGGCCCCACAAAGCAGAGAATCGGGCCGCGCCCCTGGGGATTGAGTTTGCGCACCGCCAGAAACTCGGTGATCCGTTGCTTGACCTTGTCCAAGCCGTAGTGGTCTTCGTTCAGGATGCGCTCGGCCCGCCGCAGATCGAGATGGTCCTTCGTCTGCACCGCCCAGGGCAGGTCGCAGAGCCAGGTCAGGTAGTCGATGGCAACGGAGTACTCGGGCGAGGCCTGGGGGATGCGGGTCATGCGTTCGAGTTCGCGGTCAGCCTCGCGGCGAGCGGCCTCGGGCATGCCCGCCGCCTCGACGCGTTCGCGCAGGCGGGTCAATTCGGCGGTACGGCCGTCGGTCTCGCCCAGCTCGCGCTGGATGGCCTTGAGCTGCTCCTGGAGGTAGTACTCGCGTTGCGACTTGTCGATCTGGGTCCGCACCTGCGACTGGATCTTGTTGGCCAGTTCGAGCAGATCGACCTGCTCGGCGAGAGCGGTGTTGATCTTGCGCAGGCGGGTGGCGACGTCGAAGGTTTCGAGCATCTCCTGGCGGTTGATCAGCCCGACGGACAGGTTGGCGGCGAGGAAGTCGGCCACGCCACCGGCGGTGTCGATGTTATCGAGGACGATGCGGGCCTCCTCGGGTACGCTGGGGGAGAGTTCGAAGACGCGGTAGGCGGCCTGTTTGGCGGTGTGCAGCAGGGCATCGAGCTGCGGGCCGGGCTCCTCCTTGTCCTGGCGGGTCTGAACGCGGGCGGTCAGGAAGGGTTGGGAGCCCATCATCTCCACCAGGCCGAAACGCACGACCCCGTGTACGATCACGTTCAGCGTGCCATCGGGCAGGGTCAGGAGCTTGAGGATCGCGCAGACCGTGCCGATGCGGTAGATGTCATCCAGAGTGGGGTCGTCGGTCTCGCGGTAGCGCTGGGCGATGACGCCGATCAGCTTGTCGCCGGCGACGGCCTGCTCGACGAGGCGTTTGGATTTCTCGCGGCCGATGTTGAGCGGCATGATCGTGCCGGGGAAGGCGACGGAATCGCGGATGGGGAGGATGGGGAGGATTTCGGGGATCTGTGGCTCGAGGCTGCCCATGGCGGGCAGGGCACCGGGAGGCGCGCCATCCTCCGCTGGGGCGGCGGCCGTCTCGGGGGGCGTGCCACCGCCGGATGCAGAATCGCCGGTCGAGGCATCCGGTGTTGCGTCCGGCTGTTCGATCTTGTCCTCGGGGCTTTTGCGGTCGCGTTTGGCCATATCTGGTCGCGCCTCAACGTGTTTCCGAGCGTCCATCCCGATAGACGATGCTATCGCTGGGTTCCCGGGGGGTCAAAGTGCCGGGCGGCACCGGCGCGGCCCGAGCTAACTTGATTCCTGCCTGCCGGCCCGCTATATCGGTGGCGAGCGTGAGGAGGGACAGAGGCACAGAGGGGATACGCCGGTCGCCACGGGGGGCGACCGCTACGGGTGGGGCACCGGCGTCTCGCCGGTGCGGGCGAAGGCGACACGCCGGTCGCCACGGGGGGCGACCGCTACGAGGGGGCGGCCGCTACGAGGGGGCGACCGCTACGCGGCGGTCGCGGAACAGGCGGAAGCGGGCCGAGGGTGGTGGCCCGGCAGATTCCCAGAAAGGAGACCTTTCCAATGGCCAAGACCTGCAACGTCGCGTTGATCGGACAGGGTTTCATGGGGCGCACGCACAGCAACGCGTACCTCAAGGTCAGCAAGTTCTTCCACGATCTGCCGCTCGACCCGGTGATGCACACCGTCTTCGGCATGGAGCAGGAAAACCCGCAGATCTTCGCCAACCGCTGGGGCTGGAAGAACGCGGTCACCGACTGGAAAAAGGCGATCGGCGACTCGGAGGTGAACTTCGTCGACCTGGTGACGCCGAACTACATGCACATGGAGCCGGCCCTGGCGGCGATGGCGGCGGGGAAACCGGTGGCTACGGAGAAGCCGATCGCCGGCACGCTGGCCGACGCTCGGGCGATGGTGGATGCCGCCAAGAAGGCCAAGGTCAAGACGTTCGTCTGGTACAACTATCGCCGGTGCCCGGCGGTGGCCCTGGCCCACGAGCTGGTCAAAGCGGGCAAGATCGGGCGGATCTTCCACGTCCGCTGCGTGTATCTGCAGGATTGGGGCGGCCCGAAGACGCCGCTGCTGTGGCGGTTCCAGAAGAAGCTGGCCGGCAGCGGGGCCCACGGCGACCTCAACGCGCACATCGTGGACATGGCCCGGTTCATCACCGGTGACGAGATCGTCGAGATCAGCGGGGCGATTGCCGAGACGTTCATCAAAGAACGGGAGATCCTCTCGTCCGGGTCCGCAGGGGGTATCGCCGGCGGGGCCAAGGGCAGCGTGAAGATGGGCAAGTCCGACGTCGACGATGCCGTCCTGTTCCTCACCCGGTTCAAGAGCGGCGCGGTCGGCAGCTTCGAGGCCTCGCGCCTGGCCACCGGCTACAAGAACCAGAACGGCATCGAGGTCCACGGCGAAAAGGGGGCCCTGCGCTTCCGGTTCGAAGACATGAACTACCTCGACTACTACGACAACACGGCGGACGTCAAAGTGCAGGGCTGGAACCGGATCATGTGCACCTCCGGCGGGAACCACCCCTACGTCGGCGCCTGGTGGCCCGATGCCCACATCCTGGGCTACGAACACGGGTTCATCAACCAGGCCGCGGACATCATGCGGGTGCTCGGCGGTCAGAAGCCGGCCGTGCCCATCCCCGACTTTGCCGACGCTTATGAGACCCAGCGGGTTCTGGAGGCGGCCCTGCTGGCAGCCAAGAACCGCGCCGCGGTCAAAATGAGCGAGGTGAAGTAGGGGCGGCGAAGCGAGTGAGCGAGTGAGCAAGTTAGCAAGTTAGCGAGTTAGCGAGTCAGCAAGTTAGCAAGTTAGCGAGTTAGCGAGTTAGCAAACGAGGGAGTTGGACGCTGCTCACGGCTTGCCGCTTCGCGGCGGGCGCAAGACAGCCAAGCCGTATGCCACTGCTCTGTGAGCGGTGCTTGGGGTGCGTGGTTTGCACCACGAACAAGTTGGCTCGGTCCCGGACATCAACAAGTTGACTCGGTCCCGAACACGAACAAGTTCGCTCGGTCCCGAACACGAACAAGTTGACTCGGTCCTGAACACCAAAAAGCTCGCTCGGTCCTGGCGGTAAGTCCATTTCGCTCAACCCGCGACCGGTAACGGTCGATAACGGACAGGATGGACCTCGTCGGAAGCATCATGAGCCTGCAGGCCGCGCAGAACATGGCCCGCGTCCAGATGGCGGTTGTCGCCAAGGTGATGCAGGTCAACCGTGACCAGGGCCAGATGGCGGCCGATCTTGTGACCGCCGCGGCGGAGAGCGTCCAGGAATCGATCGAGCAGATGCTCGGCGACCTCGGCACCCACGTCGATCTCCGCGCCTGACGGGCATCCCCTACCGCCACAGCTCCGATCAGCGCGTCGCAGGACCGAACGGACTTGTTCGTGGTAGACCAAGTCAAGTTGTTGGTGGTCCGAGCCACGCACCCGAAGCACTGCTCAAAGAGCAGTGGCACACGGTGACCCACAGACAATGTTCATAGAGCAGTGGCACACGGCTTGGCTGTCTCGCGCCCGCCGCGAAGCGGCAAGCCGTGAGCAGCGTCCAGCTCACTCATTTGCTTGCTGACTCGCTGACTTGCTGACCTGCTAACTTGCTGACTCGCTGACTCGCTGACTCGCTACCCACCCTTGTTGACGCGGGGGGTGGGCTAGCCTCTAATGAACCGGCCGGCGGGGGGCGCTCGGACCGGCGGGTCACACTCGGGCCGGCGGGAATGCGGGGGGGCGAAGCGGCGGAGGAGCGGAGCATGACGCGCGTGCCTGACAAGATGAGCCCGAACGATACTCTGCTGCTGGTGGTAGACCTACAGGACAAACTGCTGTCGGCCATCCACGAGGCGGAAGGCTGCGTGGCCCAGTGTCGGCGTCTGGTGGAGGCGGCCAAGGTGTTCGGCCTGCCCATGCTCGTCACGGAGCAGTACCCGGCCGGGCTGGGGCACACGAATGCCGGGCTGCGGGAAGCGTTGGGTTCGGCGGAAACGATCGAGAAGACCACGTTCAGTGCGTGCGGCGAGCCGCTGGTCGAGCGGCTGCGCGGGCTGGCCCGGCCCAACGTGCTCGTGGTGGGCATCGAGGCCCATGTGTGCGTGCAGCAGACGGTGCTGGACCTGCTGCGGCTGGGCTATGCCCCCTACCTGTGTGCCGACGCGGTCAGTTCACGGCGGCCGTTGGATCGCGACACGGCGGTTGCCCGGATGCGTCAGGCAGGGGCCATCGTGACGACCACCGAGAGCGCCATCTTCGAACTGGCCGGCGAAGCGGACACGGACATCTTCCGGCAGATCCTCAAGCTGGTGAAGTGAGCGGGTAGATCACGGTTTCCATTCGAGGATGGAGACGGTCTGGGGGGGCACGTCTTCGAGGGTTTCGCCGTCGCCCTGGCCGACGCGCTGGACGAAGAGGTGGAAGACCCCTTTGCGGAGCCAGAGTTGCGTGTCGTAGCAGGGTTCCCAGAAGCCGACGGGCTCGTCGGTGAGATCGACGAATCGCCAGCGGGTGCGCTGGGCGTCCTGGCTGATGGCGACGGAGACGAGGTCGCCGCGTTCGACATCCCGGAAGAACATGTAGACGCGGCCGTGGCGGTCAATGGCCAGTTTGGGCCGCGACCGGGGCGAGCGTTTGGTGCCGCCGCCTTTGAGGCGGTAAGCGGTGGTGCGCTGCGTCACCTGGCTGGTATGCCACGTGGTTCCGTCGTGCCAGACGAGGAAGTACTGGGGCACGTCGGTGCCGACGGGGCGCCAATTCGAGGCGAGCATGAGCCGACCGCGGGAATCGACGACGGTCGAAGTCGTGTTGCACAGTTCCTGGTTCTGGGGGATGGGGACGATGACCTCGGCGTTCTCGGGGGTGATCGGCAGGGTGTAGGGCTCGCCGGTGGACTTGAGCCAGGTTCGGCCGCCGTCGGAAGACTTGGCGTAGCAGAGGTCGTGGTTGGTGGCCACGTCGCCGGTCTCGCGCCAGTTCCAGGAAGTATGCCAGGTACCGGTATGGTCGATGGCGATCTGGTTGGTGTAGGCGTTGACCTGGCCGAGGCCGTCGATGAGCGGATGCTGGACGGCGGTCCAGGTGGCGGTGGCCGCGTCGTAGCGGTTGATCAGCGAGTTGCCGCGTCCGGAGCCGCCGTCGCGATACAGGCACAGGAGGCCGCCGTCGTCGAGGTTGAAGAACTCGGGGTAAGTAACGCGCTGCTCGTTTTGGCCGGTCATGGGGAGTTTGTCGGTGAGTTCGAGGGATCCGGGGGCGACGCCGCGGGCGTAGCGGAGGGGGTGGCCGTGGTGGTCCCAGGCGACGTGCAGGAGTCCGGTGCCGTCGACGGCGATGCAGATGGCGTCGTGGGCGTCCTGGACCCGGCCGGTGTATTGCGTGACGTGGGTGGTCCACTCGGCGGAGCCGAGCGTGCGTTTGGCCAGGACCACCCGGCCTTCGGGATCGTAGTACGCGGTGTACTGCGTGTCGCCGTGGGAGGTGACGGCGTGCTGGCGGAAAATGGTGGTGTTGACCTTATTGCGTGCCCAGCCTTGGCCGACGGGCACCATTCGCACCTGTCCGTTGGGCTGGCAGCCGGCGATGGTCAGGAGCGCCGTCGTTAGGCCGAGAGCCGCACTGCGCGTCATCATCTGAACCTCCCTATAGGGTTATTGTGGTGACGGAACCGGTCGACGCCGGGACGGGCATCCTACCACGACGGGAAGGCGCGTGCCACGGCCGGGGCCGAGGACCGAGTCAAGCGGTTTCAGCGTGTCGGCGGAGCGGCCTCGATGCGGACGAGCTTGAAGCGGACCTTGGGGGTTGGCGGCAGGACGCGGACGTCCTCGAATCCCGGGGGGAAGACGAAGCGCACGTCGCGTGGGATGCCGCTCCGCTCGACGGCGGGCGCGGTCTGGGGAGTGTTCGTGGCGGGCTCGACCGGGAAGTCCTCGGGGTCCACGGTCACGTAGGCGAGCACGTCGGTGTTGAGCAGGGCCCGGGGTTTGCCGGCGGGCACGAGGACGTCGATGTGCTGGACGAGGCCGAGGTCGTCCGGCCACTCGATGCGGTATTGGCCCGGCGGGCGGTTGGAGGGCCACATTTCGTGCAGGGGGATGGCCGTCAGGCGCTGTCGGCGAGAGCCCTCACGGCGACGCACGGTGATGCGTACCTGCTCCGGGTTGAACCGCACGCCGTCCACTCTCTCCCACTGTTGCCCCAGTGAGACGTCGAAGGTTGCCTCCTCCTCAGGGTGCCTGCGGAGCTCATCAACGATCGAGACGACAAGTCGGCGAGCACCCGCTTCGGCCCGCGGCAGCCGGCTGGCCAACACTTCAGCGGTCACTCGCGGCGGATCGACTTCGGGCGGCTCCTTGAGCTCCTCGGTGAATACTCCCGCGTCCACCTCGATGGCCACCGGCACCCGCAGCCAGCGGTCGACGCGGTAGCTGATCGACTGCCGGATGGGATCCACGAGTTGGAGACCATGCAGCCGGGCCCACTCGCCGACGTACTCCCGCAGATCCTCGGGCCTGACGGTGTCCTCTCCGACGGTTTCCTTGACGGGGATCTCGACCCGCAAACTCCGGCCGGCGCTGCGTTGGCGATCCAACTCGATCTCGCGCAGGGCGGCCTTGGAGCCGCTCATCTTGACATAGAGTTCGACGGCGGTCGGCCCTTCTCCGCCCGCAGACAGGCTGCTGTCGATCTCGACCTGCAAATCCGACTGGCCCGGGACAGTGAGCACGAGGCTCAGGGGGATGCGTTGGACCTCGTGGCTACTGAGGTCGGCGTAGACCCAGATCATCGCGGTGAGGCCCAACGTCGCGGCGATGAGCTTGAGCTGTGTGCGAATCATGGGGCCGCCTCCAGCGGGCGCTCGCCGGGGCCGGTCTCCGCCGGCAAGGTGGGCGGGCGCTCCGCGTCGCCGGGAGGGTTTTTGCCGCCAGCCGCTACGGAGCCGGATCGGCCGGAATCGGGCCCACCGCGGGGTCGCACCGGGAAGGGTGGGTTTTCCGGGCCCTCCGTCCAGCCGCCGGACCAGCCCCCCCGGCTGCGGGCCAGGTAGCGTTTGAGCGTGCCGTAGAGTGTTTCCGGCGGGATGTGCCGATGGAGACGCCCGTTTTCGGCAATGGAGATGCCGCCGGTCTCCTCGCTGACGACAACCACGATGGCGTCGGAGTCCATGCTCAAGCCGATGGCCGCTCGATGGCGGCTCCCGATGCTCCGGTCCAGTCCCTCCGCATCGCCGAGCGGAAATGGGCACCCGGCCGCCGCGATCAAACCACGTTGAATGATGACCCCGAGGTCGTGCAGGGCGGAGCCCGGCCAGAAAATGGTGTTCAGCAACTCGGGCGTGAGCCGGGCATCGAGCTTCACGCCCTGTTCGACGATCCCCGAAAGCCCGATATCCCGCTCGATCGCGATGAGGGCCCCGATCTTGTTCTTGGACAACTGGGTGCAGGCGGCGGTCACCGGGCGGGCGACCTGCTCGATCTCGCCGAGCCGGTCCCGCCGCCAGCGGGCTTCACCCAGTCGCATCAGCCCCCGCCGCAGCTCCGGCTGGAAAACAACCAGGGCCGTCAGAAAGATCGTCCACACAAACGGGCGATAGAGCACGGCGATGCGTTCAAGGTGGAAGTTCTCGGCCAGGACGGTGACCACGAGGAAGCCGACAATGAGCAGGACGGCGATGCTCTGCAGCAGGCGGGCGCCGCGGGTGCCGTGGAGAAAGCGCAGCACCGCATAGACCACCACGCCGATGAGGATCAACTCGGCCGCGATCGCCCCCAGCCCGTAAACTTCGGGTTGCAGCAGCGTACGAAGGTAATCAACGATGCGGCTCATTTTCTGGTCGTGACGACTTGTGGCTCCGTAAAACTTTCAGCCCTCTATGCTGAGTATACGACATCCCCGCCGGCGAGCCAACAGGTCGCGCGGGAACTGAGCGGCCGGCGGTCAGGAGGCCACGCTTACCACGATGCTGACGGCTTCGAGGTCGTCGTCAATGTCCGTGACGTCCACGTTGTAAAGCTGGCCGCTGCGGCCGTGAACCTGAATCCGCGAGCCGATCGGCAGGCGCTTGTAGCGGTTTTTGTAGTCCTCCACGCCGACCTCGAGGTCCGCGGTCAATGGCTTGCGGTGCGTGTCTTTGACGGTGACGGCGACGCCGTCCGCGGCCAGCACCCCTTTGGGGGCGACCGACTGCTTGTCGCTGATCACGCCCTGGAAGACCACCGTGCCCTCAGGGGCGGCCGTTATCGGCGGCGGAGCTGGGGCGGGGGCCGGGGCCGGAGTCTGCGCCCAGACGGGGGGCGACTCGACGATCACGGGCTGGGAGACGACGTACGCGGGCTCGCTGACGATCATGGGGGCGGCCACCACGGGGTAGCTGTGTACCGCCACGGTCTCGTGGAAGCCGAAGCCGACCGCCACCGAAGTGTGTGATCCGGACCGATAAACGACGGGCGGGTGGTAGGGTACAGGTCGGCGGATCACGCCGTAGCCGTGGGGTCTGACGAGCGGAGGCGACAGGTGCCGCCCGGTCGGCCGGTGGCCGGCGCCGCCTCGCGACTCGATATGGCTCGGCTGGCGCGTGCTGACCACCCTCAGCCGGTCTGCCGAGGCGGTCCGGACGCCGGTCATGGGTGCCCCGGTGAAGCCGCCCGGCCGCCGCTCGACACGCGTCTGGGCCGCGGCCGGCCCACTGGCCCACAGCGCCGCGAGCACCGCCGCACACAGTATCCTTACGTTTCCGGTCGTCATGGCAGGAGCCCTCACCTACGGGGTCAGGTCGGGTCACCTACATTGTACCCGCTCTATTACTATTGACACAGGTGAACGACCGGAGGTTGGTCCCGTCGGGGGGGGGCCGTGACAGCTTGGGCGGGCGGGTGGCCCATCCCCGCCGCGGCGGAGGTGGGCTGGCGATGATCGAATGCGTGGGAAAGCTTGCCTTACCAGGAGGCCTTCCTCACATCCGCATCATCGTGAGCCCACCCATCGCGTTGCGATGGATGGGCCACCCGGGTCCGCCCAAGCTGTCACGGACCCTTCGGGGGGGGAACGGTTACCCTTGACGCAGGCGGTGGAATGCGGTGAGATGGCGCGGCACTGCCCACGTTCGACATTGGAGCACACGCGATGGGGGTGGAGCTTGTCATCGGCGGTAGCATGGTCATCGGCTTCCTGGCCGGCACCCTGATCATGGCTCGGCGCACCCGGCACGGATGGTCGCCCCGCCAACAACAGCGTACTTTTCGCTTCCTGCTGTATTACATGCTGGCCCTCATGTTCGTTGTCAGTGTGGCCCAGTTGTTTACTGGCGCCGTGCAGTGGTCATCTCTCCCCTGGTGGGGTTTGTTCCTGTTGCCCCTGGCCTATCAGGCGCTCCGCAAGCCGGCGGCGAAGGATCATCTGAAGAACTACGCCCAAGATCCCGGGCACTGCGGCCAGTGCGGCTATGATCTGACCGGCAACGTATCCGGCATCTGCCCGGAGTGTGGATGGTCGATCCCCGCCGCGCCGGTGCAGGCAGAGAGCCTCGTCTGGGTGCATTGGTGGAACGGCTGGGAGATCGCCTACCTCGAAAACTGGCGGCGATCTCTTCTATCGATGCTCGTACTCGTCGCGGCGTTCGGAGGTTTAACGGTCTGGTTCCTCTACGGGACACCGGGACCGATCATGGCCATTCTTCCGATCCTCATGGCCATCCACTTCGCCCTGAACATCGTTCGCGTGATCGCGTATGGCCGGCGACAGGGAGACCGAGAGCGGAGGGGCGAAGTGACGACACCTGATTGATCCGCAGATGACGCCGATTTCGCGGTGCGGGCTCCTCCCGCAAACCAGGACAACTCCCGGCCGCCTGCGACCCAACGCCAACGGCGTTGAATAACACAGCCCAGGGTCGCGCAGCGCACCCTGGGTGATCAGACCCGTCTTGATCGAACAAACCCTGAAAGGGTTTCATATCCGGCGGGTGGCATGGGTCGGTACTCCGACCCGTGGTGGGTCGGGGCAGGCCACGG
>CAZEEJ010000015.1:0-21274 GCA_964511155.1 uncultured Planctomycetales bacterium
CCCCAGAGCTGGTTTCCAAGAAAGGGGAATGGAGAATGAGGAATTGAGAATTGAGAAAAAGCCACCTCCCGCACCGGCTGCGCCAGCTCGCCAGTGGTGAGCTTCGCTCACATTCACGGGAGATGCGGGCTCTCACTTCTCATCTCTCACTTTCCCCGCGCTGCGGAATGCAGCGAGGGGGTCTATCTGTGTCCATCTGCGTGATCTGTGGGCAGACCACCAGGGTCAGAGCATGCCCTTGGTGGAGGGGACGGCGGTCTCGCGGGGGTCGGGCTCGCAGGCCTGGCGGAGGGCTTTGCCGAGGGCCTTGAAGATGGCCTCGGCCACGTGGTGGTTATTGGTGCCGTAGGGTACCTGGACGTGGAGGTTCATGCGGGCGTTGAGGGCGACGGCCCGGAGGAACTCCTCGACGAGTTGCACGTCGAAGGTGCCGATCTTGGAGCCGCGGTAGCGGACGCGGTAGGCGACGGCCGCCCGGCCGGAGAGATCCACCGCGACCTGGGCGAGCGACTCCTCCATGGGCACGATAAAGAAGCCGTAACGGCGGATGCCCTTCTTGTCCCCGATGGCCTGGGCGACGGCCTCGCCGAGACAAATGCCCACGTCCTCGACGGTGTGGTGGTCGTCCACATGCAGGTCGCCGGCGGCCTTGAGGGTCAGGTCGAACAGGCCGTGGCGGGCAACGTGGGTGAGCATGTGGTCGAAGAAGCCGACGCCGGTGCTGATCTCGGATTGGCCGGTGCCGTCGAGGTTCAGCGTCAGTTCGATGCGTGTCTCGCGCGTTTCGCGGCGAATGGTTGCGTGACGGCCGGCGGAGGTCGTTCGGCGGCGAGAGGCTGGTGCGGGTTTTTTACTCACGAGGTCAACTCCGCCAGGGTGGTCAAGAGGGCGTCGTTCTGCTCGGGCGTGCCGACGGTGATCCGCAGCTTGTCATCGAGGCCCGGGCTATTGAAGTATCGGACGAGGATTCGGCGGGCCTTGAGAGATTCATACAGCTCGCGAGCCGACGGCCGATCCGTCCGGGCGAGCAGGAAGTTCGCCTGGCTGGGCAGGCACTTCAGGCCCAGCGGGGCCAGGGCCGCGATGAGGCGGTCGCGTTCACCGATCACCTTGCGGCGGGTCTGCTCGCGGTAGTCTCGGTCGGCGATGGCTGCCGCCGCCGCCGCGATGACCACCGCGTCGGCGTTGTAGCTGTCCTTGACCTTGATGAGCCCGGCGATCAGGTCCGGGTGCCCGACGGCGAACCCGAAGCGCAGACCGGCCAGGGAGTAGCCCTTGGACATGGTCCGCATGACCAGGACGTTCGGCCGCGTGCGGGCCAGTTCCATGCAGTCCTCGCGGGCGAAGTCCACATAGGCCTCGTCGATGCACAGCACCCCGTCCAGCGCGTCGGCCAGCCGGCCCACCTCCGCGACCGGGACGAACGTGCCGCTGGGCGAGTTCGGGTTGGCCAGGTAGGTGATGCGCCCGCGGGCCTCGACGAGCCCCTGCGTCGGCAGGGTGAAGTCCGGGCCGAAGGGCACCTCGCGGATGATCGACGCCTGGATACTGCCGAGCACGGCGTAGAGGGTGTAGGTCGGCGTGGGGTAGACCATGGCCGCCTCGGGCCCGCTGAACGCGCGGACGCTCATGTTGAGCAGGTCGTCCATGCCGTTGCCGCAGATCACCTGGTCGCGGTGGATGTTGAAGACGCGCGCGGCCACGTCGCGGAAGGGGTTGGCCAGCGGGTGCGGATAGCGGCGGAGTTGCTCCGGCCGGATGGCCGCGACGGCCTCCATGACCCGCGGCGAGGGCGGATAAGGGTTCTCATTGGTGTTCAGCTTGATGACCGCCGGGTCGGTGGGCTGCTCGCCGGGCACGTACCCGTCCAGAGCGGCGATGCGTTCAAGGAAGTAACTCATGGGTCAGGGCTCTCAGCAAGAGGACGACCAGGACTGCAGGGCCTCCACGCGAATGGTCGCCGACCGGGCGTGGGCGTGCAGATGCTCGGCGACGGCCAGAGTCTCGATGGCCGGGGCGTCCTTGACCAGCCCCTCGGCCGTGTATTCCATGACCGCCACCCGCCGCAGGAACCCGAGGGCCGACACACCGCTCCAGAACCGGGCACTGCCCCCGGTGGGCAGGACGTGCGACGGGCCGGCGACGTAATCCCCGGTGGCCTCGGGCGTCCAGTGACCGAGGAAGATGGCCCCGGCCGAGTCGATTCGCTCAGCAATCGCGGCCGGGTTGCGCGTCTCGACTTGCAGGTGCTCGGTGGCCACGTCGTTGGCCAGGGCGACGGCTTCGTCCAGGTCGCGGACGATGACCACGGCACTGAAGTTCGCCAGGCAGCGTCGGGCTCCTTCCGGGCGGGGCAGTTGGCTCAATTGCGTATCCAACTCGGCCAGCACGCCGTCGACCAGCGCACGGTCGTCGGTCAGCAGGATCGCGCAGCCGGGATCGTGTTCCGCCTGGGCGAGCATGTCCGCGGCGACGAACGCCGGGCGGGCTGAGGAGTCGGCGACGATCAGCACCTCGCTGGGACCGGCAAACATGTCGATATCCACCACACCGAAGAGCATGCGCTTGGCCAGTTGCCCGTAGACGTTGCCCGGCCCGACGATCTTGTCGACGCGCGGCACGCACCCGGTGCCCACCGCCAGGGCGGCGATGGCCTGGGCCCCGCCCATGCGGTAGACCTCGAAGATGCCCAACTCGGCCGCGACGGCGAGGATGGCCGGGTGCACGTCGTTGTTGTGCCGCGGCGGCGCGACCAGGGCGATGTCCTGGACGCCGGCGACCTGGGCAGGCACGGCACTGTGGATCGCCGACGAGAGCAGCGGGGCCGAGGCGCCCGGCACGCAGACGCCGACGCGCCGCACCGGGCGGACGCGCATGCTCAGCGTGCGGTCCGGCAGTTGCAACGGCGGCACACTTCCCTTGAGCAGATGTTCCTGGAACCGTCGCACCGCGGCGATGGCCTGCCGGGCCGCGTCGAGCAATGCCGCAGGGGCCTTGGTCCGCGCCTGGGCAATCTGCTCGGGCGGCACCCGCACCGCGTCCGGCGGCACCTGGGCCCCGTCCACGCGAGCGGTGATCTCCGACACCGCCAGGTCCCCCCGCCGGCAAACATCCGTGATGATGTCCTGCACGATCTGGGCCTCGGGCGGCACCTCGAGCACCAGCCGATCGAGCAGCAGCGACCGCCGCAACGCGCGCAGCTCGGCCGCCGCGTCCGACCGCCCCGCATCAATCACCCGTATATCCGCCATGGCTCACCCACACCTGCCCAAGTCGTCCGCATCCGCCCAATCCATCCGGCATCGCCCGCCCCGGTCACGTCCGGCGCGCGCCGCTCGCAACCGCCGGGAATCACGCATTATACGCCGCCTCGCCCAACGGCGAAACCTGCCGGCAATGGTGGTGAGCGTTCACAGGGCCCTCTTTGTCTCGCCAACGTCGAAGGCTGGTGATTCCCGCTCCGGGCCACACCCAACGCCGAAGGCTGGTCACTCCCGTTCCGCAACGCACCCAACGCCGAAGGCGTTGAATAACACAGCCCAGGGTCGCGCAGCGCACCCCGGGTCACAAGACCACCCGTCATCCCAAAACCCTGGAAGGGTTTCATGCTCAGCGCCGGACCAGTTTTCTTCGGGTCCGTGACCGTTCCGGTGGCGGTGTTCGGCCCCGGCGGGTCAGCATCTTGTGGCACCTCGCTCGCTTGCCCTAGACCTCGCTGCGCGACGCGAAGGGCAGACGGGCGCGGTATGGAACAGCCTTGACCAGCCGGGCCCAGATGGTCGCCCAAACTGTTACAAGTCCCGTTTTCTTTCCCTACCACCGCGTCGCATACAACTCTCGCATGGTTGGTGTATGCTTGCGATCCCAGGACGAACTCCGAAGGCTCTGTCGAAAGTACGGCGTGCAACTCGACGAGCGGTATGCGTGGGACTGATGAGCGGGGACGGATGCAACCCCTTCAGGGTTGGTTTGTGTTCGTCGGCATGGTTCCCAGGGTGCGCTGCGCGACCCTGGGCTGTGTTATTCAACGCCGTTGGCGTTGTACGTGTACAGCGTCCGAGGACGCTACGCGCGTACTTGGCGTTGGGTCGGAGGCGGCCGAGAGTTGTCTTGGGTTGCGGGCGGAGCCCGTGCTGCCCCTCTGCGTAAACTATTTTCTTCTCCTGACGACAAGGACCCCACGGTTAGCATTACGGCTGGACACAGATCGTGGCGAGTACCCGCAGGCGCACTGCTCGGAGAGCAGTGGCACACGGTAGGCGTGCGCGAGAAACGCGAGCCGGTTTTACTGCGGAAGGCTACTCCGATCCGTGTGGGGCCGCCTTGCGGCCGCGGAAGAAGACGAGGGCGGCTTCGACGACCATCCAGGCGGTCATGAGCACCAGGGCGGAGCCGATGATCAGCAGGGAGGCGTTGCCGGCGTCGCGCTGGGTCTGCCAGCCGTGGTAGAAGTCGCCGAGCTTGAGCAGCATGGCCCAGGTGACGGTGACGAGCATGAGGATCATGGGGCCGACCAGCCAGCCGATGGGCCGGCGAAGCTGGTGCAGGTAGACGGCGGCGACCAGCAGGCCCAACACCCCGAGAAGCTGGTTACTGGTGCCGAAAAGTTGCCAGAGGGTCAGGCCAGCGGGCTTGCCGCCGATCTTCATGAGGGCGAAGTAGCCGATGGCCACGACGGCGATGAGGCTGGAGAGGTAACGGTTCCCGAGGGCCCGCACGCGGACCAGCTTGCCGATGGTCTCGACGTTGAAGCGCAGCAACCGCGTGGCCGTATCCAGCGTGGTCATGGCGAAGCTGACGACCACGACGGCGATGAAGTTATAGCAGAAGCCCTCGACGGCGGGGTAGCGGCTTTCGCTGAAGAAGACGAGGAACGGCTTGGAGATGACGTGGCTGGCGCCGGTGAGGAAGGCCCCCAGGGCCCGGCCGTCGAGTCCGCGCCACGTGGCATACTGCTGCTGGAACTCGGCGGAACTCAAGCCGGCGACGCAGACCATGATGACCATGACGGCCAGCAGACCTTCGGTGAGCATGGCTCCGTAGCCGATGATCTGGCTGTCGGTCTCGCGGCGGATCTGCCGGGCGGTGGTACCGCTTGAAACCAGGTTATGGAACCCGCTGACCGCCCCGCAGGCGATGGTGATGAAGAGGAAGGGCAGCGGTCCCGGGGCGGGGTCGGTGACGGCGGCCTCGGCCGAGCGTTCGACCCCGAAGGCCGGCCCGACGATCTCCGGCCGCCAGACGATCAACCCCAGCAGCAGGACGGTCAGCCCGATGTAGAGCTGGTAGCTGTTGATGTAGTCCCGCGGTTGCAGAAGCAGCCAGACGGGCAGCGTCGAGGCGATGAACGCATAGACCAGCAGGATGTACGTCCAGGTATCGAGGGCCTGTCGGCGGGCGTCGCGGACGTCGGCGGCGAGGGCTTCGTACTCGGGCCGGTCCGCCACGCGCGACTCGAAGTAGTGCACCGTGTTGCCCGCCCGCGTGGCCCGGATGCCGTGCACCTGGGGCAGGTCGGGGTCTTCGGTGGTCGCGATGACCTGCTCGACCTGCGGGTTGGCGATGAACGCGCGGTACAGCGGGACGGGCAGTTCGAGCCCGAGGAAGGTGGCCACGAACATGAGCCCCACGCCGAACAGCGTGGCCGGCCCCAACCGCCAGCCGAACCGGTAGACACACAGCCCAAAGATCATGGCGATGAAGATGAGCGTGAAGGTGGGTACGACGGCCTGCGGCGACAGATCGGTGAACAGTTGGGCCATCAGCAAGGCGAAGGTGCCCATCGCCAGGGCGAGCAGGAAGAAGATGATGATCAGGAAGAGCAGCCGCGCCCGGCCGTTGACGATGTCGTAGGTCAGGTCGCCGATCGTCCGCCCGTCGTGCCGCAGCGAGGCGAACAGCGTCACCATGTCGTGCACGCCGCCGACGAGAATGCACCCGAACATGACCCACAGCAGGGCGGGCACCCAGCCCCAGTAGACGGCGATGGCCGGCCCGACGATCGGGCCCAGCCCGGCGATCGAGGCGAAGTGGTGGCCGAACAGGATGGCCGGGTGCGTGGGTACGAAGTCGATGCCGTCCCGCCGCCGGTGGGCGGGAGTCAGGCGTTGGTCGTCGAAGCCCAACACCCGCCTGGCCAGGAAGCCGCCGTAGACCTTGTAGGCGAGGTAGAGAATGCCCATGCACAGAAGCGTGATGCCCAACGCGTTGGTCAGGAGACTCATGTCTCACCTGTTGTAGTGGCCGCACGGCGAGGCAACCGCGTTCCCCGATGCACTGCTCAAAGAGCAGTGGCACACCGGCGCGGCGTCCGGATGTCGCGGCCATGGGTTCCCGCAGCGGTCGTTCTCTATTGTACATGACCGTGCACGATCCTGTCACCGCCGAGGCGATTGTCGTGCGGCCGGGTTGCCGCATCCTCTCGACCCCCTGTTTAGCGGGGCCGCTTGCGGCACCGTGTCGCAAGCGACACGGTTAAACTGCCGAGATGCTATCCCCACCCTTGGCGTGAGAAGCGATGGAGTGCTACCACCACCGTTGTGCCACCGGCGCCGGGGTGCCTTCGGGCGTCAGGAGTCGCACGCTGAAAGCGCAGCCCTCCCGTTCGTTCACCGCCTTGACCAGCAGACGGTTCACGCCTGCCGCCAGCGCGACCTTGGCGCGGTTCTCGCCCGAGTTGGGGTCGCCCTCGGCCCGCCGCGCGTGCACCCGCCGACCGTTGAGCCAGACGACGACCACATCCTCGCTGCCCACCTGCAGCCAGGCCTCCTGGTCCTCTTTCGCGATCAGCTCAGTGTATGCGTAGGCCGCCGCCTCGTCCCGCACGCCCAGGCCGCCGCCGAGATCCACGACTCCCCGCGGATCGGCGGTGTGGTGCCGCCGCCAGGCATAGTCGGTGTCAGCCACCCTGGCCGGGGCCGTGGTGACGACCTCGGCCGGATCGATCGCGCAGTCATCCCATGCCTCGCCCCCGGGTATGGGCACCGGCCCGGCCAGCCACCAATAGGTGACGAAACCCTCCGCGGCTGCGGGGTCATCGATCTGCTCCAGGGCCGCCAGGATCGCCCCGTGCACGCGCGCCCGCTGGTTGCCCCATCGGGCACCGTCGTCCAGCGCGGCCAGCAGTCGCCGGGCATCCTCAACTTCGCCGACGCGCCCGAGGCCGTGGGCCACCGCGCAGAACTCGATGGCCGACAGCTCCGACGACTTCGCCAGAATGCGGAAGAGGCCGCGGGCCTCGTTCGGCAGGTCGGCGTCGGCCAGGGTCTCGCCGAGCCGCGACAGCATCCGCGTGGCGCCCGGCTTGCGGGCCTCCCATGCCTGCCCGAGGGCGAACACGGCGAGGCGGTCCGGCAAACGTGCCAACGCGGCCATTGCCGTTGCGCGCATGCGCTCGTCGTCGCTGGCGGTCAGCATGCGCAGGGCCGGCGCCGCCCGCGGATCGCCCCGCTCGCCCAACGCCTGCACGAGGGCAATGCGGAAGTCCCATTCCGTGATCTGCATCCCCGCGACCAGGGCCTGCGTCGCGTTGTACGCGGGGATACGGACGAGCGCCCAACGCACCATCTCTTGCACGTCCGGGTAGCCCAGGTACTTGTACAGCCCGTCCACCGTCTCCTGGTCGCCGACGAAGCTGAGCAGTTCGAGGATCTTGTTGCGGACCGCGGCCCCCGGCCGAGCCTCGAACTCATCGAACAGCACGCGGGCGACCGCCTGTCGCTTGGCCTCGGTGTCGGCCTGCTGCACGATGCGGAACAGGGTCTTCCAGGCCATGCCCGCCGGATCGGACCCGCCGGTGTCCAGCAATTCGACCAATGCCGGCAGCGCCACCTCCCCGGCCTGGACGAGTTCGTCGGCCGCCGCCCGCACCGCGGCCTCGTCCGCGCCGGCCAGCGCGCGGATCCGCGCATCGTCGCTCGGCAGGGCATCCGCGCCGCGACCGACCGTCGCGGTCAGCAAAAACAGCAGGACCCACAAGCCCGGAAATATCCGCAGACCGCCCCGGGCATACCCCCAGGGCTCGTGAACAGACGGCCGATCCGCGGTCGCTTTCTCACTTCTCACTTCTCACTTCTCACTTGCTACTGCCCGTCCCGGTGCAACCACGGGTCGGAGTACCGACCCATGCCCCCCGTCGGCTTTCTTACGCGTTCGCGATCATCGCCAGCCCACCCTTGCTGCGCAAGAATGGGCCACCCGCCATACCCTGCCGTCAGATCTGCCACGGTGCCCGATACGGCTTGCTCAGCCAGCGGTTGAGGTTCTCGTCGTTGGTGATCCGTTCCGCGGCCGGGTCCCATGCCAGCGCCCGGCCGGTACGCAACGCGATGTTGCCCAGGTGACAAACGGTCACCGATCGGGCCCCTATCTCGACGTCGCAGATCGGCCGTCGCCGCGAGCGGATGCAGTCCAGCCAGTCGCGGTGGTGCCCCGGGCTCTCGTACAACCGCACATCGCCCGCCCCGGGCGGCTCGTTGACCATGTCCGGATCGCTGGCCGCCACGCGTTGCCGGTTCACCTTGAGCCAGCCGTCGGTGCCATGGAACTCCACGTCGTTGCCGGTACTGACCGTGTACAGCACGACGCCGTTGGCGTAGGTAAACTTCACCTCGAAGTCTACCGCCGTCTCGTACAGCCCGGCCGTCGGGAACTTCACCGCGATCGGCTCGACGCGCACCGGGCCGGTATGGCAGCTATCGTTGGCCCACTGGGCGATATCGTTGTGGTGTGCCCCCCAGTCGGTCATTTTGCCGCCCGAGTAATCGTAGAACCAGCGGAAGTCGTACAGGCACCGTTTGGGCGTATACTCCGCCCAGGGGGCCGGCCCGAGCCAGGCATCCCAATCCAGTTCCTTCGGCGGCGGTTGCGGCGGTTCCCAGGCACACACCGGTCCTTGCCCCACGCGGGCCTTGATCCATTCCAACCGGCCGATGCGCCCGCTGCGGACCAGTTCGCACGCCCGCCGGAACAGCCCCTTCGAGCGCTGCTGGCTGCCGACTTGGAAGACCGTCCCGTATTGCCGGGCCCCCGCCGCCATCTGCCGCGCCTCGCGAATGGTCAGTGACAGCGGCTTCTCGCAGTAGACGTCCTTGCCCGCCTCGCACGCGTGAATCGCCGGGAGGGCATGCCAGTGGTCCGGCGTACTGATGACCACCGCATCGAGGTCCTCGCGCGACAGCATTTCGCGGTAATCCACTCCGACCTTGCAGTCCGGGCCGGCCGCCGCCGCCGCCCGGTCGCGATGCGGGCCATAGACGTCCGCCACCGCCACCACCTGGACGTCCGGCAGGTCCCCAAAGCTCTTCAGCAGGTTGAAGCCTCTGCCCCCCACGCCGATGAAGCCCAGGGCGATGCGTTCCCCGGCCGGCGCCTTGGCCGCCGCGCCCAGCGCCCGACTGGTGAGCATGTACGGGCCGGCCAGGGCCGCCGCTCCCACGCGCAGCCCGCTGCTCAAGACCTCCCGCCGCGTTGTCCGCGAATGGTTCATCATCTCGGTATCCTCCCTGCGTGACAGCCCCGCAGCAACCTGTTTGGGGCGCAACTCGCCTACCGCGGGGCAAAATGGGGACAGGCACCGCCGGAGCGATCCGCACCAGGCCCTGGACTTGACCCGCATCCGAGGATGCTCGCTTCATCAGGCGGCGCTGGGGCGGAGCCAGTCCCCATTTCGCCCCTACGTCACCATGCTCGCGTACGCGGTCAGCCAGTTACGCCCACCTGTTTTCGTAACCGTTCGCGGCCCGACGGGCAAGGGGGGAGAGGGTACGGGGTCGGGTCCGTGACAGGTCAGGCGGGTGGCCCATCCATCGCAACGCGATGCGTGGGCTGACGATGATCCGGATGCGGGAAGCCCTCCTGGCAAAACCGGCTTTGCCACGCATGCGACCATCGCGAACCCACCCCCGCATCGGCGGGGATGGGCCACCCGCCGGGTCAGCATCTCCGGCCTGGGCTCAGGGCGGCAGGGCACTATGCGGTGCCGTAGCCCGGAGGCAGGTGGACCAGCACGAAGTTGCGGAGCAGTTCCTGTAGCGGGGCTGCATCTTCGGGAAGGGTGGCCCCTTGGTTGACCCGCGAGAGGAGGGCTTTGTCGAGCGTGCAACGGGCGGGAATGCATTGGGTGGCGAACCCGCACTCGGCCTCGAAGACGGGGTCCGGCCACCTGGCCCGACACGCCAGGTGATCCCCCTGGTCCTGGACCTCATAGATGGGATTGATACCCAGCGGTGCCGCGGGTGGCAAGGGGAAGGTCACCTCCTCAAACCGCCGGCACCAGCGGCCCGGATCGCGCCCGCCCACCCACTCGAAGGCGTTGGCGCTGCTCAGGCTGTCCTCGTCGGCCGGCTCCGTGAAATCGAGTACGCGCTCGGCGGCGTACCGGCGGAGCATGCCCGGCTCCGGTATCAGCCGGCCCGCGACGGCCCCGAACAGCCGCTGATATTCAGCCGGTGACAGGGGCCAGCCCGGAGCGGGATTCTCGACCAGACGATTGTGCATGTGGGAGAAGACCCACAGCCCCTGCTCGCAAAGGACGCGGTCCAACTCCCGCACGAGGGCCTCTTTGGACTCTATGTACATAAAGGCATCCGAACAGAGGACGGCATCGAAGTACCCGTCGGCAAACGGCATCGCGACCTCGAAGTCCAGGCCGATGCAGATCTGGTCCGGAATAAAAAACCGCCGGGCGAGATAGAGATTGGTGAAGTCGCAGTCGCAGGCCACGATGTCCGCGTCCGGGCGGAGCGCGGCAAGCTGGAAGCTGTTGTGCCCGACCCCGCACCCGAGGTCCAGGACGCGGGGGGCGGTACGGCCCCCTCCGATGGCGTCACGCAGCGACACGTTCAGCAGGGTGGCGGCCAGGAAGCTGGCGTTGGCGTGTCGGTGGAACAGGTAATGGGCGTAGAACGATGCCCTGAACTGCCGCACCGCCTGGCGAAAACTCAGCGACGGGTCATGCAGGACCGACCGGAATCTTCGCTCGCGAGCCCGCTGGATCAACCGCCCGGCACCGGGCATGCCCAGCTTCGCGACGGTGTGCAGCCAGGGCCGCTCCCGCTCCGGCGGCATCCACAACGCGGCGATCAGCGCCTTCTCGTACTCGCCCCGTTTGAGGTGCGCGACGGCCTGCGGCAGGTTGCCGGCGAAGTAGGGCGACCGCTGTTGAAGGACCACAATGCCCGCGAGGATCGGGTACTCGTGGCAGGCACAACGCAACAGCCCGTACTCGACCACCGGCTCGTGGGCGGGGAAGGCGGCCTCGACTTCCAGCGCCGATCCGCAGTGCGGGCAATGCAATTGCGCGATGAAGGCCCGCGGCACGCCGTGCGCGGCGGCGCGGGGCATCGGGGTCGGCACACGCAGAGGGTGATCGTCCCGTTGCGGCATCCGGGCGTAGGCAGGCTTCGGGCCCGCGGCGGTGCTTCGCCCCTGCGGCTGCGTGGTGCCAGGTTTGCGGATGGCGTTCGGCAATCTCGCTTCCTCCCGCAGGATGCTCACGCGTGCTACGGGTCCGGGACACAATCAGAGGGGGTTGCTGCCAGGACCAAGACAACTTGTTGCTGTTCGTTACATACGCCTGGACACGTCCAGCAACGAGTTGACTCGGTCCTCGCCGTCGCCCATCCGGTCACCGGGAACATCATAGCCAACGCTCCCGCTACCGACCAATCAGCTTGTGGCGGTGGGGGGGTGTCCAGCCACCCGCCTGCCCGATATGGCAGCGCTGCTTTGTAGCGGCTATCGCTTCCGGCGGAACTGGTCCGTCCAGCGGCTTGGCAGAAGCACCGGCGGCGCGCCGACGGGTCGTCCGTGCTGGCCGACTGCCATCCGCCGCGGTATAATGAATAAAATAGGTTCGATTGGGAGATCCTCATGGGTATCGTCAAACGCAAACCCGTCGGCTTGGAAGATGCCGCCCGACTGCTGCGCGAGCTGCGCGAGTCGGTTCAGAAAAGCGACAGCGAGCTGGTCGGCAAAGCGGTTGACGAGGTCGTCGAGTCCACTCGACGCGTGAGGGAGCAATTGTGGCGCGAGCGACTCTCCGAATCGTCATCGACACCAACGAGTTCGTCTTCGCCTTGACCGGCCCGTCCGGGAGCGCGTCCCACCGCCTGCTGGAGATGTTGCTGCGCGCTTCCGACCGGTTCGAGGTCCGGATCCCTCAGATCGTCGTCACCGAGTGTGCCCACAACCTCCCTGCCAGCACGCGCCCGCAGCTCTTCGCCCTGCTGGACGCGGTGACGGCCGTTGATCCGGACTACGTTGTTCCGTTCGAGATCGGAGAACGTTATCGGGTCATCGGAATGAAGCCCGCCGATGCCCTCATTGCCGCCTATTGCGAATGGATCGAGGCCGATACGCTTGTCAGCGAGAATCGTCACTTTCTTGCACAGTATCGCCCACACTTGCCATTCGACACGCTGACCGCAGCCGGATTCCTGGAGCAGTGGGGGCCGCCATGAGCAACATGGGAAGACGGACCACTCTGTTGGGCCTTCTGAAGGCCGCCGCGCTCGGCTTAACCGTCGCATTGCTGACGTACTATGGCCTTCTTGCGTACCTGTGGTGGGGACGGACCCTTCCCATTCCTGTCCAAATCATCACGCTGGCGGCGGGCGGGTCCCTCTTCATGACTTTCGGCCATGCGGTCATCTTCAGCGCTGACACGCGCCAATCCATGAGACGCGCACCGATTCTGATCTTGTTTGGGAGGTGCTTCCTTCCTTTCGTGCTGCTGCTCACCAGCAAGATCGTTGCAGATCGGTTCCTGTGAATGGGACGCTACGGCCTTTCCGTGTCGGGTCAGCACACGTTGGTCGAAGCGGGATCCGCTGGTGCGGTGGGGGTGAGCAGCGAACCGCCGCTGGTCACTCCGGGGCGTCCCGTCCAGCAGCTTCAGGCGGTGATCCGGGTAGGCTTAGGGCGATGGGCCTCGATTCGGGCCATGGCCTCGGGGCCGTAGACCTGTTCGCCGCAGTCGGGGCACTCGTGAAACGTCAGGTTCGGTACGGGTGGCATGGGTCGGTACTCCGACCCGTGGCGGGTCGGGGCAGGCCACGGGCCTGAGTACAGGCCCATGCCACCCAGCCAACTTCCGCCGCCGGAACTGTCATGCACTCGGCATGGCCCCCGAACCCGTTTGTCACTTGCAACCGCGGAGACTTTGTCTAGGATGGGACGATATCAGATGAGGACTCCGCCCATGGGCACCTATCGCTACACGATACTGTTCGACCGGCAGCCGAACGGCGGCTACCACGCGTACTGCCCGGCGTTGAAAGGCTGCCATTCGCAGGGCGACTCCCTCGACGAGGCCATCGACAACATGCGCGAGGCGGTGGCAGCGTATATCGAGAGCGTCCAAGCCCACGGCGAGCCCATCCCGCGGGAGGACCTGCTCATCAAGCCGCTCGAGGTCGCGGTATGAGCAAGCTTCCGAGCGTCTCTGCGCGGGACGTGATTCGCGTCGCCGAGAAACTGGGGTTTGCGTTTGATCGTCAAAGAGGCAGTCACGCCGTTGACCTGCGGGCTTCGGACCATCGCCGGCTGGTGGTTCCGGTCCACCAGGGGCGCGACCTCAAACCGGGAACGCTTCGCGGTCTGATCGACGACATGGGCCTGTCCGTAGAGCAATTCACCCCGATGTTATGAACATGAGCAGAAACACGGGCGGTGCGGGGTTCGTGACAGAATCGCGGGCGGCCGGGCACCGGCGAGACGCCGGTGCCACACCGCACTGCCCACACCGCACTGCTCACAGAGCAGTGGCACACGGTGGCGGCTACCCCTGGTGGCGGCCGGCGTCTGAGGCCCTTTCGCCGCCCAACGGCCGCCAGAGGCGGCGGCCGCTACGAAGCAGCGCGGTCATACTAACGGGTCGCGGGTGCGCCGAGGGATTCGAGTTGGCGGGCGAGTTCGGGGAGGGCGCGGAAGAGGGTTTCCTCGGCGGGGGTCAGGGTCACCTGGCGACGGGCCATGACCCGACGGGCGACGTCCAGGCAGCGGTCCAGGCCGTAGGGCTGGCTGTTGTGGTTGGTGAGCCACGTGAAGGAGGGCACGAACTTGGGGGCGAACTCGCAGGTGGCGATGTTCGAGCCGAAGCCCATCACCGCACCGGTGGGGAACATCTGCCCGATGCCGGTCTTGCTGTGATCGCCGATGGTGAGCCCGACGAACATCTGGCCGGACTCGACCTCGATGCCGTTGATCGGCACGCGGATGGTGCCATAGGTGTTCTTGAGGTCGCTGTTGACCGTGTCGGCGGCCAGGTTGACCCACTCGGCGACGTAGCTATGCCCGAGGAACCCGTCGTGCTGCTTATTGGAGAACCCGTGCACGATGGAGGATTCGAGTTCGCCGCCGACCTTGCAGCGCCGCCCGATGCTCATCGCGTCGCGCAGGGCGGCCCCCGGCTGGATGATGGAGCCGTCGCCGATGTAGCACGGCCCCTCGATGCTGGCGTTCGGGGCGACGGTGACCTGTTCGCCGATATAGATGGGGCCGTTCTCCGCGTCGAGCACCACGCCGGGCTTGATCACCGAGCCCGCCCCGACGTGGATGGCCTGCTCCTCCAACAGGTGGACGCCCGGGCAGAGCCGGCCCTCGTTACCGGCCGGCCGGCCCGCACGTTCCCAGCCCCAGTGCAGCATCGCCGCGTTGGCGTGTACCAGATCCCAGGGGTAGTCGACCAACCGCGGCGAGGGAACAAACTGGAACTCCGGCACGCCGGCCAGCGTTTCGGCGGCCCGGCCGGGTTCGAGCAGAATCTCGGGCGACAGTTGCCGCATCAGGCGGGCATCCGCTTGGATGGCGACCGGTGTCCCCTGGTGCCACTGGACCGCCGGTCCGGGACTTCTCGCCACGGGCGCAGTCAGCAGCAGGCGCCCGTTGAGCAGCAGGATGGTGTCGCTTTCGGGAGGGGCGTTGACCGGATGAGGGTAACGCTCGGCGGTCACGGCGGCCAGCAGCGGTCGGCAGTAGAGGTGAACCTCCGCCGCCGGGGTGCAGCCCAGCACGGCGTCAAGCAATGTCCCATAACCGGTACGCAGCTCGTAGACCGTCCGCCAGTAGGTCAGCGGCAGCAGATGGCGCCAGCCGGCATCCTCGAAAATGACGATCGCGGACATAGGGGAAGTATCGGAGATCGGTCGGAACGGCTGGAGCCGCTGCCGTAAGAAGGCGGAAAGGCAGAAGGCACAAAGGCAGAAGGCACAAAGACATAAAGGGCGGCGGGGGGGCGGCGGGTGGCATGGGTCGGTACTCCGACCCGTGGCTGGGCCGGCAAAAACCCACGGGCCTGAGTACAGGCCCATGCCACCCGGCGGCCCAGGCTTGTCACGGCCTCCGCCGCGGCCACCGATCTGTGGATCCCGTTGTGACACCGGGGGGGAACAGGGTATAATAGCCTATTGGGAGGACTCGAGGCCCTTGGGCGCTCGAATCTCGTCGGAGTCGCGATTCAGATCATCGAGTTGACCTGTCAGGATGGGAGGACAGCGGCATGTCCAATGGAACGGCCCGGGTCTTAGTGTGTTGGGTGGGGTTGGTGCTTATTGTCGGCCCGGCGTTGGGGCAACGCGGTCCCAATCCCCCCGGTACGCTGACCCCCACGGAGGGCTGCGGGACGCCGGGCAGCGGTGATTGTCTACAGGCCAACGGCACGCCCTATTGCGAGAACCAAACGTGCTGCGAGGCGGTCTGCGGGTTGGATTCCTATTGCTGCACGACAGAGTGGGATGCTGAGTGTGCAAGCCTGGCGACCAGCCTCCCGACGGAGTGCAGCGATCCCGGCAACACTCCCGAGATCACCATCACCAGCCCTGACGGGGGCGAGGTCTGGACGGCCGGCACCACGCAGTCCATCACCTGGACCTCCGCCAACACCACCGGCGATGAGCCGATCCTGGTCCATCTCTACAAGGGCGAGGCCTACATCGAGGCCCTGGGGGAGACCACGGTCGGTGCCGGCAGTATCAGTTGGCCGATCTCGATTTGGATCGGGGACGACACGGATTATCGGATCTGCGCCGAGGCCTGGGTAGACGGCCTCGGCTGGGTGGAGGATTGCAGCGACGCCGCGTTCACCATCACCGGCTCGCTGGTTCCCCCCACCCTGATGCTCACCAGTCCCGACGGCGGCGAGGATTGGTCGGCGGGCACCACCCACAGCGTCACCTGGAGCAGCAGCGGGACCAACGGTGACGAATGGCTCACGGTCAACCTTTACGAGGGCGAGACCCCTCGCGGGCAGATCGGCGGCACCACCGTGGGCACGGGCAGCCTGGACTGGTCGATCTCGCCCTGGATCGGCGATGGGACGGACTACTCCATCTGCGTGGAGGTCGGGGTGGACGGCTTCGGCCTGCTCCAGGACTGCAGCGATGCTCCGTTCGCCATCAGCGACTCGTTGGAGCCGCCGACGATCGCGGTCACCAGTCCCGATGGCGGCGAAAGCTGGGCCGCCGGTACGACGCAGTCCATCACCTGGAGCAGCACCAACACCGCCGGAACGGAATGGGCGACGGTTTCCCTCTACGAGGGTGCCGTGCATCGCATGGATGTCGGCTCGGGCCCTCTCGCCGCCGGCAGCCTGGAATGGCAGATCTCCTCCTGGATCGGCGACAGTACGGACTATCGGATCTGCATCGAAACGTGGGTGGATAACTATGGCGTCCTGCAAGACTGCAGCGATGCCCCGTTCACCATCACCGACTCGACGGACCCGCCGACGGCCACCGTCCTCACCCCCAACGGCGGCGAGGTCTGGCAGGCGGGCACCACCCAGTCCGTCACCTGGACCAGCACGCAGACATCGGGGGATGAGTGGGTGACCGTCTCCCTCTTCGCGGGCGGGATCAATGTTCGCCAGATCGGCGGCACCCTCATCGGGGACGGCGGCCTGGACTGGGCGATCCCCGCCTGGGTCGGCGACGGCACCGATTACCGCGTGTGCCTCGAAAGCTGGGTGGGCGATTTCGGCGTGGTCACGGACTGCAGCGACACCCCGTTCACCATCACCGGCTCGACGAACCCGCCCACCGTCACCCTGCTCAGCCCCAATGGCGGGGAGGTCTGGCCCGCGGGGGCCACACAGGCCATCACCGGGACCAGGACCAACACCACCGGCAACGAGTGGCTGGCTATCGACCTGTACGATGCCGACGAGTACTACGGCTCGGTCGGAGGGGCCACCCTGGGGAGCGGCAGCTTCAATTGGCAGATCCCGTCGTGGACCCCCGACAGCGCCAGCTATCGGGTGCGCATCGTGCTCTACGACAACTCGGAATCCTTCGAGGATTACGGCGACGGCGTGTTCAGCATCACCGGTTCCACCGGCCCGCCTTCGATCGCCGTGACCAGCCCCAACGGCGGGGAGGAATGGTCCGCCGGCTCGACCCAGGCGATCACCTGGTCCAGCACCGGGATCCCCGCGGAGTCGTACGTGAGCATCGCACTCTATGAGAATGGCGCGTACCGCGCGCAGATCGGCTCGGCTTTGGCGGGCGATGGTACCGTTGACTGGGCCATCTCCGCCTGGATCGGCGACCGGAGCGACTACCAGGTATGCCTCGATACCTGGGTGGCCGGCATCGGCCAGGTACAGGACTGCAGCGACGCCTTCTTCAGCATCACCGGCTCGACGCCGCCCCCCACCGTCACCGTGACCAGCCCCAACGGCGGCGAAGTCTGGCAGGCGGGCTCGACCCACGCCGTCACCTGGACCACCACCGGGACCGCCGGCGATGAGTGGATCGGCGCCTCCCTTTATGCGGGCGCGGAATACCTGCGGGAGATCGGGTCGGCACCGGCCGGCGCCGGCAGCATCACCTGGCAGATTCCTCTCTGGGTAGGCAACCGCACCAACTACCGGGTCCGCCTGAGCATGAGCAGCGGTTTCGATCTGTTCCAGGACGACAGCAACGCCCCGTTCACCATCACCGGCTCGACGGGGGCGCCCACGTTCACCATCCTGGCGCCCAATGGAGGCGAGGTCTGGTCGGCGGGCACCGAGCGGACCATCTCCTGGACCAGTACCAATACCGTCGGCCATGAGCTCGTCAGTCTCGAACTCTACCAGGGCGCTGAGCCGCGCGGGACGATCGGGGCCGTCGCGGTGGGCGACGGCAGCTTCACCTGGTCCATCTCGCCCTGGATCGGCGACCGCAGCGATTACCGGGTCCGCGTGGTCCTGTATGACAGCGGCAGTGCCGCGGGCTTCGAGGACTACAGCAACGCCCCGTTCACCATCGCCGACTCGATGGACCCGCCGACCATCACCGTCACCAGCCCCGCCAGTGAGGACGTCTGGCAAGCGGGCACCACCCAGGCCATCACCTGGACCAGCACCGATACCGGCGGATGGGTCATGGTCTTCCTGTACAGCGAGACGGTCGAAGCCACCGCCGACCCCGCCTCCTGGCGGCCGACGCAGGAAAGCCCGCTGCTCATCGGCCTGGCCCCCATGGCGGATGGCAGCCTCGATTGGTCCATCTGTTCATCCCTCAGCAGCGATGCCGGCTACCGCATCGAGATCATGTGGATGCTGGAGGGCACCGTCAGGGGTCTCATGGACGGGCCGTTCGAGATCGTGAACGCCGCACCCGGTGACTCGCCGTCCTTCACCCTGGACGCTCCTCAGCCCGGCCAGATCGTGCAGGCCGGCACCACCGTACCCATCACCTGGACCAGCACCGATCCCGTGGGCAACGTCGACTTCTACCTCTCCCACTTCCAGTCGGCCCTGCACCTGGAGCCCGAACCCGTTCGCTATCTGGGCAGCGCCGCGATGGCCGCTGGGCAGTTCGACTGGGAGGTGGACCCGGCCCTGGATTGGACGCAGGGCACGCTGACGATGGTCAGTCCGTGCGCCCTTCCCGCGTTCAGCGACGTTCAGATTTTGCCCGTGCCGGGCGCGGTGTTCGTGACGTCCGCGACTTCCCGTCGGACACACGGGCTCGCGGGGACCTTCAGCATCCCGCTGCCGGTCGGGTCTTCCGCCGGTGTCGAATGCCGCATGGGCGGGCCGACGCTGGTCGTGCTGACCTTCAACGGGCTGGCCGACGGCGCCCAGGTGCAGGCCTCCGCTGGGACGGTGGGCGCGGTGACGGTGGATGGCTCGCAGGTGACTGTCGAGTTGAGCGGCGTGCCGGACGGGACCTGCCTGACCCTCACGGCCTCCGGTGTCGAGGGCATGGAGGAGGACTCCCTGGTGCACATTGCCTGCCTGGCGGGTGAGTTGACCGGCGACGGCGCGGTCAATGTCCTGGACCTGGTTCAGGTGCGCAACCGCCTCAACCAGACGGCCAGCGCCAGCAACTTCCGGGCGGACGTGAACGCCGACGGCACGATCAACGTCCTCGACCTGGTCTCGGTGCGCAACAACCTCAACGCCTCGCTGACCTGCCCGTAAGCGGGTGCACGAAAAGGTCGCCACGGGTGTGGCCCCGCGCGTGGTACTGGGTGTGGCCAGGAAGTATGGTCAGGCGGTGTGGTCAGGCGGTGTGGCACCGGACCTGGGCGAGCTCGGTCGAGCCGCGTCTCGCCGGTGCGGGCCGGCGTACCCGCCATCGTGTGCCACTGCTCTTTGAGTAGTGCCGAGCGGGCACGGCGATCGGGTAAACCCATGCATCGAGAACCCTGCTGAAGCGGGGTACGGCACGGAGCGATGGAATCCGGTCAGCCCGGCATAAACGCCGGGCCTAGAGCATTTCTCGATTGCTTGTAGCGGTCGTCCCTTGTGGCGACCGGCGTGTTTGTTGGGAATCCAGCGTCTTCCAGGGGCGGTGGCCGCTGCACAATTTCGTGAAATGCTCTAGCCCGCGCCAAGCCTGCGTGGTGCCATGTTCTATGCAACTGAGGCGTGAACTCAAATGTGCCCACATTCCTGACGAAGCTGCCTGCTTCGGCCAACGATCCACATCCAACCGAGCAGGACGAGTCCCGCCGTGGCCGGTTCGGGAATCGTCGCGACGTAGATCGCGCGCGAGGAGTCGGTGAAATTGACGCTAAAAGCTAACTGATTCCCGTCCAGGGCCTCCGGGCCGAGCTCAAAGCCGCTCACCGTGTTCCCATCCAATACCATGCCCAGGCTGAGCACTCTGGCGATCGAATCGGACGCAAAGTCATAGAAGTAGAGCGACTGCGGTTGGGACTGCTGGAGGCCACTGAAGGCAAGATAGTCTTCACCTAATGCATAGTCTGACCAAATAAGCGTGAATGGCTCCAGTGAATCAGGGCCCGCCATACCCGTCTGCACGGCCGTCCGTAATGTTACCCCTGACGTGGAGAAGTAGATCCCATAGCGGTTACCCGGGGAACTGCCACCCTCGAAAGCTACCGTGCCGGATGCGTTAACCTGAGAGCTCCCAATGCTGTAAGAGAAGGTCGAAAGCCCATCTGGAACAGGCGTACCGTTCACTGCGATCGCTGCCAGGCCGCTATGGGTGCTGCTGTATGCGCCTTGGGTGATCCCATCGCCGCCCGTAAACGTCGATCCGGCAGCGCTGGATGCCGCACCGTGGCTGGAGAACCCGAGGAATCTGGCGCCGTTGCCCGGTGCTTCCGTCTCCGTGTCGGCGACGATGCTCAACTGTCCGCCGTCGTCGATAAAGATGCCCTGGTAACCCTCGGTGGGATTGATGGGCGTGTACCCCCAGAACGTGACCCGGCCGTCGGCGATCTGCGGGTAGTGAACGAAGGCGGCGAACGGCCAGGTCCAGTTGCCGTGGCCGCCGGGCAAAGCGGTGTTCTGATTGGCGACCACGCGCAGGCTGCCGCCCTGGTTGGTGTAGAAGCCGCGCCTCCCGCCGGTCGTGCCCTCCCACACATCGGCGCCGAAGGCCACTGACTGGCCGTCGAAGGACATGCCCGGAAAATAGCCGAAGTACCCTCCGCCCGAGCCAGGGGCGGGGGTCGCATAGTTTGCCACCAGCGCCAACGTCCCGTCGATGATCGTGTAGATGCCGGCTCGGCTGTAAGCATCGCCGATGGGGTTGGCGGAAGCCGCGGCGAGAAAGCCCAGATTCCCGCCGCGCAGCGACGGGGCGCCGAGCCAGGTGAACAGTCCGCCGCCCTCCGGGGCCGCGGTGTCCGTGTCGATGATCCGGGTGAAGGTGAAGGCCCACGCGACGGCCGGAGTTGCCGCTACGATCGCCAGGACCCCCAACGCGGCAAACAGGTGTCGTCTCTTCATGGCTGCCTCCTCGATGAACCGCTTCCGCAAAGGATGTCAAAAGGCACCCGACGGGTAAGGGCACGCCGCATGGCCGGCCCGCGA
>CAZEEJ010000015.1:21374-37599 GCA_964511155.1 uncultured Planctomycetales bacterium
GTGGGCAGTGGGCAGTGGGCAGTGGGCAGTGGGCAGTGGGCAGTGGGCAGTGGGCAGTGGGCCTCGCTCCCGTACTCCCACCCCGCAGGTTCCCTTACCACCGCCCATAATATACGCCAACCCCCTGGCGAATGCAAGGAATATTTCCTAGAAATATTTTTTCCCGGTCTGTCCGGGCAAACAGGGGTGGCCATATTCCGCCGGTCCCCGTGGGCGTGTAACGGTACGCGGAACTAATGCAAGGAACACTGGAGGCAGCGGCGGCGGGTGTGACAGGTGTGGCACCGGACCTCGGCGAGCTCGGTCGAGCCACGTCCCGCCGGTGCGGGCGGCGGGCTCGTCGGCCGTCACGGCTCGGCGGGGCTCGCCGAAGTCGGGGGGCGGCCGCTACGCCGTCCGATTCCCAGCGGTGCACCTTGCCTTGCACGCGTCCCGCACTGCTCAAAGAGCAGTGGCACACGGCAAGCTTGCACGCGCCCCGCACCGATCCCCCGATCCCTGCACCTGCACGCGGTCGTGCGAAGCCGCAAGCGGCCGGTTCTTCCCGACCCCACCCGGGGACTTGCGTCCCCGGCTCACCAGCGATCCCCACCCGGGGACCTGCGTCCCCGGCCCGCTCACCCCTCAGTACTCATCTCTCATCACTCTCCACTCATCCCTCATCACTCATCACTCAGCACTCATCACTCAGCACTCAGCACTCAGTACTCATCACTCAGTACTCCCCCCCGACCCCCGGAATCCGCCGGCCGCCAGGGGCGGCGGCCGCTACGGTGGGGGGCGGAGGGTTCAACCCGGGGCCTGGTACGCGGAGGCCTCGATTTCGATCTCGTCGCCGACGGCGAAGTCGACCAGCCAGGCGTTGGTGGTGCCCGAGCTGCCGGGCGCAAAGCGGCTGGTATCCGCACCGGTGGCCAACTTGATGGTCCCGCCGCTGACGCTCGCGATGCGGGCCGTGTAGCCGAGGTTGTCGGTCGCCAGGCTCATGCCGGCCAAGCTGGCCGGGAAGAGCAGAGCGGTATTGGTGCGGACCTCCCGGACAGCGGGGGCCACGGACTGGACGCGAATTCGGCCGGTGAACACGTCCGAACCACCCAGTTGGAGCGTCAGGTTGCCTCCGACGGCCTGGGCCGAATCGATGGTGTACACGCACGAATGCTGGGCGTTAGAGATGCGCACGCGGCGTCCGACCAGGGTGGCCGGATCGACTCCGGGCGCGGCCAGGGTCACGGCGCGACTCGCATAGTTGACGGACGCCACGGTGGAGCTGACGCTTGCGGGGATGTCCAGCCTGCGGTCGGCCTGCACGACCGACGAGCCGCCCGCGCCGAACACCCGCGTCCAGCGACCGCCTTCAAGCGTGGCCAGCGCCACGGCGGCGTCGGTGGTCAACGCACCGCCGGTACCCGCGGGCCAGGGAACCGTGACCGCTCCGCCGGCATCCGGTGACACCACGATGAGATCTACGGCGGCCCCGCGATGCACGGCCAAGGCGGCGACCTGGTTGTGGCCGGTCGCCGCGCCCACCGCCACCGGCTCGATGCGATCGATCACCGTGCGGCCGCCGGTGGGTTCCCAGACGGTGATGAAGGTGTTGCCGCTCGCGTCCGCATTTCGGCGGGCGAGCATGTACTTGAGCACGGTGTCCACCTTGCGCAGCGGGGAGACATAGGCGTCGGCGACGACGAGTTCCTGGCCGGGATGCGGCAGGACGTGGATGCGCAGGCCGGCCGCGGGTGTGGTGCTCACCTGGTAGTTTCCAACCACCGGCTGATCCGGTGTGACGCTCTGCCAGTTGAACAGGTGCTGGTACCCGCTGCCGCGGTAGTCCCCGAAGCTGCCGGAGTAGCCCGGTGCGCCGAGCACGGGATCATCGTAGAGTCGGCCATAGGCGACGTTGCGGCCGGCCAGCGTGCCCTCGGTAACCGGCGCAGGCAGCGTGGCCCCGGTCAGGCTGAAGCTGCCCTCCTGACCGTGCATGCTCAGCACGTGTCGCGTCCCCCCGCGAACGCGGAACACGTCCACCAGGTAGGCGTCCTGGTCGCCGACGTCCACGAGCACCAGCGTCCGGCGGTAGACCTGGGTCTGGTCATAGGCCTCGGCAGCGTCCACGTCGACGACCCGGACGGTCGGCTGGTCATGGAAGCGCAGCACCCGGCCGGTCGGAAAGCCCATCTGCCGGCTGTCATCGACCACCAGGCAGTTGTGGCTGATGGTGTTCATCGACCAACTGAAGATGCCGGAAACGTATGAGTTCATGGCGTCCGGGTAGCCGAGGTCGGGCGCCAGCCGCTGGCCATGCCCGAAGACCTCGAGGTTGAGCCGGTCGTTGTGACCGTGGCTGCCGCGGGGGCCGTAGAACAGCGAGGCGGCCACTTTGTCGCGGGTGTTGTTGAGCACCGCCAGGCCATAGCCGTCCAGCAGGCGGCTGGCGGGCGGGCGCTGCTCGGTCTCGTAACGGGCGGCGTCGACCTTCGCCGGGGTGAGAATGAAATCCTTGAACAGGTGATCCAGCTCGCGGATCTCGGCTCGTCTGAGTCTGTCGAGCCGGTCGAGGGCCCACGCATAGCGGGGTTCGCCGAGGTGGCGGTAGGCGTCCTCGTAAACCGCCGGCAGCATGCCGATTAAGCCGGAGCGGGTGTCGCCGGCGTCGCCGATGGCCGGCGTAAACTGTCCATTGCAGATCAGGGCCAGCGGAGCATCGAGCATCCGTTGAAACCGGGGCAGGGTGTAGAGGTCGGTGCCCGTCACCCGCAGAGGGTCAGCCATGGTGGTGAGCGCGGACAGCCAGGTGAAGCTGTAGAATGGCGAGGTCTCGTAGGGCATGCCGTCCTTGAGTACCAGATTGTAGAGGGCGTAATCGAGGCCTTCATCATCCCGGATACCGCCGGTCTGCGTGAAGATGCCGTCGAGTATGGCCGCGGTGGGCCCGTGCTGGCGGACGACGGCGGCGTAGGCCAGCGCGCCCTGATGGCTGCCGTAGTTACCGGCGATCTGGTCGCGGGCGACCGCGTCGATTCCTTCCTCCAGCAGATTGGCCTCGATGTTCGCTCGGATCTCCGCGGCGGGGCGCCAGGGCAGAGAGATGGCGTCGGGCCCCACCAGGGCGTCGAAAACCATGTCGTAGCCCATGGCGACGCCATGCAGTATCCCGGTCTCCCAAATGGCGTTGAAGATCTTGCCCTTGTAGCTGCCCTTGGTGATCTCCCCCATGTACGACTGGGTGCCGTAGTCCATGCCGGGATACACCTCGGCCATGCGGTCGAGGATGACGATGGCCTTGCGGGCATAGGCCCGGTCGCCCGTCACGAGGTACGCGCGGCACAGGTTATAAATGGCCGGTGCCCACCTGGACTTCCAGTTCCAATGGCAGGCGTAAGCGACGAAGCAGTAGCGCTTGCCGTCCGGGGCGACCCAGCCCGTACCGTCGTCCGCGTAGGGGCCGGTCAGCAGGCTGCGGTCGGTCATGCCCGAGCGGTAGAAGGCCCCGAAGTCGTTGCTCGGGTACTTCTCGCCGCCGACGGGGCAGGTGATCTTGAAGGGGTCGGCCGGGTCGAGCACCCATGGGTAGGTGCCGTACTGGAAGATCGCGTTGCCGTGGACCGGGCAGCCATGGCCGCTGATCACGTCGTAATCGCGACGGACGCGGCCGTCCGGGAGGAGGTCGTGGAGTTCCTGGTCGGGCACATTGAGCCACGCGGCGGCATCGCGTACGAAGGCGGAGCGGACGTTGATTCCGCCGGGATCGGTCTGACAGAGCTGCCGGGCCCGGGCGATCTCGGCGTCGGTGTAGAGCGTGCGCGTCGTTTTGAGCGGCCACTGCGGCACGCGCCCGCCGGGGTTGCCCCCGGACGGCGCCTCCCGCACCACCAGGGTCACCGTGGCCGGCGCGGACGCATTCACACCGTCGCTGACCCGATAAGTGAACGAGTCATTGCCCACGAAGCCGGCCGCGGGCGAATACGTCACCCTGGCGGAGGTGGCCGAGGCTTTCGTGATCGCGCCCAGTGAACCCCGCGTCGGAGCCGACACGATGCTGAACGTCAGCGTGTCGCCGTCGGCATCCTGGCCGCTGAGCGTCACCACCACCGGAAGATTCTGCGTCGCCTGGGCGGACACGCTCGTCGCCACGGGGACGGCGCTCGGCACCCCCTGGGCCATGATGGTCATCTCGTCACAGGCCAGGACCAGCTCCGGGTCGGCACTGTCCACGACACACAACGTGACCACGTATGCCCCGGGCTGCCCGAAGGTGTGCGCGACGACGGCTCCCGTCTGCTCCGGTGTGTCATAGCCGAAGTCCCAAACGTAGCTGCCGCGCGGCCGCGATTGGCCGTCCACCCCCGTCGCGGTGAACGCAATACGCAGCGGGGCAGGGCCTTCCTGCTTGGTTGCCGCGATCCCGATCGCGATCACGGGATCGGGGTCCGGGTCGGGATCGGGATCAGGATCGGGATCCGTATTCCCCCCGGGATCGCTCGGGTCCGAATCCCCCGTCGCGACGATGACGGTGTTCGCACAGGCGATGACCTCTGTGCCGTCCGCACCCCCCAGCACACACAGAGTAACCGGGTACGTGCCCGGCGAGCGGAAGGTGTGCGCGACGACGGCGCCGGTCTGCTCCGGCGTGTCATAGCCGAAGTCCCAAACGTACGTGCCCCGCGGCCGCGACTGGCCGTCCGCACCCGTCGCGGTGAACGCGATCCGCAACGGAGCCGGGCCTTCCTGGTTGGTGACGGCGATGCCGACGGCAGGTGCGGGAGCCGGGTCATCCGGCGGATCAGGGTCGCCGCCGCCCCCCGGATCGCCCGGGTCCGCCTCACCGGTGGCCAGGACGGTCGTCTCCCCACAGGCGATAACCTCCGTGCCGTCGGCGCCGCCCATGGCGCACAACGTGACCACATACTCCCCCGGCTGGCGGAAGGTGTGAGCGACGACCGCGCCGGTCTGCTGCTCGGTCTCGTCACCAAAGTCCCAGACGTACGTGCCGCGCGGCCGCGATTGGCCGTCCACCCCCGTCGCGGTGAACGCGATCCGCAACGGGACCGGACCCTCCTGCATCGAGACCTTGATCCCGATGGCCACCCCCGAAGGAGGTGGCGAAGGAGGCGGCGAGGAAGACGGGTTGACGTACACGATGACCGTGCCCGGTTCGGAGGTGTGCAGGCCATCACTGACCGTGAAGGTGAAGCCGTCGAGCCCGCTGAAGCCCGCGGTGGGCGAGTAAACGATCCGTGCTTCAGTCAGGGAAAGCTGCTGGATCGCCCCGAGCGTGCCCTGCTCCGGCGGTGCGAGGACGCGGAACGTCAGGGGGTCGCCGTCGGGGTCGGCACCGGCCAGGGTCAGGGTGACCGGAACCCCCGGATCAGTCTCGGCACTTTCATCGAGGGCGGTCGGTGCCCGGTTGGGCCGCTCGCTGACGGTCACGAAGGCCGCGCTCGCCCCTTCCAGGGTTGTGCCGCCGGAATCGACGGACACGACCAGTTGTACCTGGTAGCGGCCGGGGGCCGTGAAGGTGTGCGACACGGGGACACCGATAGCCGGGGCGGTGCCGTCGCCGAAGTTCCACGTATACCGGCCCACCGGCCGAGGTTCGTCGCCGGGACCGGCCGCGGTGAAATCCACCCGCAGGGGAGCAAAACCCTCCAGCGCGGACGCCAGCACGACCACCTCCGGCGGGGATACCGAAGGGGGATCGGTAGGCGACTCGGGGAGGACGGGAGGCGTGGTGCCGGTACCCCCATCCGTGGGCGGGGCCGGCGGATCGGCCGGGTCGGGCTCATCGGGATCGGGCTCATCGGTCGGCGGCGGATCGGGATGATCGCCCGCCACCTGGTCGTCATCGGGAGGAACAGGGCTGATCGGCAGATCACAGGACTGCCCGAGGCATCCAATCAGCAGAATCACACAAGCGGCCCACCGCACGACCGCACCGCCGCCGGCCGAGAGCCTCCCAAGCCCAATCCGTAACATGGCGTTCCCCCAGGAGTCTGACGATCCCATAACCTCGTGCGGCGCAATGCACGACGCCGACGCTGGAGGAGTACATACGATACGTCCGGGGCGCGCGACAAGGTGAATGGGGTATTCAGGAGGCCATGGGAAGATATGCGGATTATGACGCCTGTGTCAGGTGTGCAGGTTGTAACGTCTGGGCCACCCAGACGGCGGTCTGCGCGCAAGAAACCGGCCCCGTCGGTCGGACGGGGCCGGTTTCCGGGAGAATCCCACGATTCCCTGTTCGCCTTCCTTGGCGTGTGCCTCGCGTCTTCCGTGACCGCGGTTACCCGAGGAGGGACAGCACGTTCTGGGGCAACTGATTGGCCAGGCCCAGAATGGAGGTGGTGCTCTGGACCAGGATCTGTGCCCGGGTCAGGGCGGCCACCTCGACCGCAATGTCTGCGTCCCTGATGGCGGACTCCGCCGCTGTGACGTTTTCCAACGCGACGCGTTGGCTGTTCATATTGGTTTCGATCTGGTTACGCTGCAGGCCGCCCAACCGGCCGCGGATGACCGCCACCTGGTTGATGGCCTCGACCACGATCCGCTCGGCAACCATGCTGTTGTCCGAGCCGATGGCGTTGGTCTTGCCGTTCTTGATGGTGTAGAGGAAGCCGACGTCGGCATTCCCCAGGTTGCTGCTCCCCATGTGGGGGATGCCAATGGACACCTGACCGTTGGGGTTGACCTCCGGCCCAATCTGGAAGGTGGCCCCGCCGCCGGTGATGGCAAAGGTCGAGGTGCCCAGGGTGGTCCCGCGATCCGCGGTCATGAGCAGGGTCAGGTCGAGCCCGTTGGCCCGCAGTGAGGCCTGGAGCCCGCGGACGGAGGCGGTCTGACCGTTGATCAACACGCTGGCGTCCACGCCGTTGTCGATCTGAGTGGAGCCGGTGGCGACGATGAACGTGCCGTCGATCGGCTTGACGGAGACGAGGGCGTCCTCCCCGTAGGCCTGGCTGTTCATCAACACATTGGTGCCGGTGACCGTAGCGGACACACCGGTCACATAGGTCGACTTGTTGATCGCCGCGGCGATGGCGCTGGCGACGGACCCGCTGGTCAGCGAGATGACCTCCATGCCCAGGTTGCCCTTGAGCTCGATGGTGACGTTCTCGGCGAGCCCGGCGCCGGCATCAAAGACCACCTCGGCGGTCTCAGCGGCCTGGGTGACCTGGACGGTGATGTCCTGGAACGAGCCCTGGGGCACGCGAGCGCCGAACACCGTGAGCGTCTGGATGGCCGAGGCCGTCAGCCCCGACACCGAATAGGCGTAATCGCCGTTGATCAGCTTCTGGCCACCGAACTGCGTGGTGTTCGCGATCCGGTCGATGGCCTCGATGATCGAGTCGACCTGAAGCTGGTCGGCAAGGAGTTCCTCGGGGCTGTTGGCCCCTTCGTTGGCCGCATGATTGATCAGCCCGCGAATGTCCAGCAGCAGAGCGGAGATCTCGTTGAGGGCCCCTTCAGCGGTGGAGATCACGTTGATGGCCCGCTGCGAGTTGTCGATCGACTGGGAGATGCCGCGGATCTCGCTGCGCAGGGTCTCGGAGGCGATCAGGCCGGCCGGGTCGTCACGCCCGCGGTTGATGCGCAGCCCGGTGCTCAGCCGTTCCAGTCGCGTGCGCAGGTCGGCCTGGTTGGCCGCCAGCTTGTGCACCGCGGTGATCGAGGGGATGTTCGTGTTGATGACACTCATGGTATCCTCCGTGACAGTCGGGCAAGTATCCGTTCTTGCACCGTGCGGGGCACAGCCCTGTGCCTCGCGGGGGGTCCATCAGGCGACCCCGTGCAACCCGACCCGCCAGCGGCGGATTCCACCGCCCCTCTTGCGGGGAGGTCCGTGGCGGTCGGCCTTGCGGCCGCTCGGTTCACGGACCGACGCGTACCAACTGACCTTCCCGATCAGCCCCCACCATCCCTGGTGAGTTGCCGCCTGCGAGCCCGCATGAGTCCCGGCCGCGGGCGGCTGCCTCCGCTCCCCCTGGGTACCATCGCCCCCCCGGCCGCCAAGCCCAACCTGAGTGGGACTTCAACCGGGAGGCATCCGAGATTTCGACTAATCACCCGGACGGTCTTTAGTTATAAACCGCAAGGTCCGATGCGATGACGAGATATCGGACCTGCCCCCCCTGTTTCCCCGGATCGGCCGCCGGCTGACCGGCCTCCCCCCTGTTCCGCGACCTTTCCCCCGTCCGGGCATCCCCCGTGTACCGTGATCTTTCCCCATCCAACGTGGAAGCCGGGCCCCGTTTTCGTTGCGGGCCCGGCCCCATGTTATCGTTCAGTTCAATCCTGCTGAACCACCCGCCGCGGGGCGCCCACCGATAATGTGTCGGCGTCCCGCCGTGCGGACTGAACTAAATGTCACCGAATCAGGCTCAGAACCGCCTGGGGCGCCTGGTTGGCCAACTGCAGGACGGCCGTTGTGGACTGCACCAGAATCTGGGCCCGGGTCAGGTTGCTGGTCTCCTTGGCGAAATCGGCATCGCGGATCGCGCTCTCCGCGGCGGTGGTGTTCTCCAGGGCGATGCCCAGGGCGTTGATCGTCGAGCTGAGGGTATTCTTCTGGAAGGCCCCCAGCCGGCCGCGCAACCCGGAGACCTGCTTGTTGGCCTCACGCACGATCTGCTGGGCGGTATCGAAGTTGCCCGAGGTCAACTGGTTCTCCTGCCCGCTGCCGAGCGTGGACAGGTAACCCAGATCCCCGCGTCCCAGACTGCCGGTGGCGACGTTACCGATGCCCAGGCTGGCCATCGAGTTGATGCCCAGAGTCGGGGCGATGCTGAAGTTGGCCCCGCCGCCGGTGATGGTGAAGGATTTGGTCAGCGCGGTCTGGGTGCCGAAGGCGGCCGCCATCGTGAGATCCAGGCTCAGCGCGGTGGTTCGCAGGGAAGCGTTAAGCCCGTTGGTGACGGCTTCGACACCGTTGATCACCACCCCCGCATCGACACCGTTATCCTTGGTGGAGCTGTCTCCGCCGGTCACGGTGAAGGTGCCGCTGATTGCCTCGACGGACACGACGGCGTCGGAACCATACCCCGTGCTGCTGATGAGCAGGTCCGTGCCGCTGAGGCTGGCCGAGACGCCGGTGAGGCTGGTGGACTGGTTGATGGCCGCGGCGATGGCGGAGACGGTACTGCTGCTGGCCAAGCTCAATTGCTCGGTGCCGCGGTTGCCGCCGATCTGGATGGTCACCGGGCCGCCGGACAGGACCCCGCCGCCGTAGACCAGGCGTGCGGTCTCGGCCGCCTGGGTAACCTCGACGACCACGTCCCGCGTTCCGCCGTTGGGGATGCGGGCACTGGTGATCTGCAGGTTCGCGATGGCGGACGCCGTCGTGCCGGTGGTGACGCCGGTGGTGCTGTAATCCAGGGTCCCGTTCAGGAGCTTCTTGCCCTGGAACTCGGTCGAGGTGGAGATCCGATTGATCGTATCCAGGATGGAATCGATCTGAAGCTGGTTGGCGGCGATCTCCTCGGCGCTGAGGCCGGCCTCGTTGGAGCTGTGATCCACCAGGCTCTCCAGCTCGAGCATGAGGGCGTTGACTTCAGTCAGGGCTCCCTCGGCGACGGAGATCATCATGTCGGCACGGCGGGCGTTGTCCATGGCCGACGAGATGGCCGTCATCTCCGAGCGAAGCGTCTCGGAAGCGATCAGCCCGGCGGGATCATCCTTGCCTTTGTTGATCCGCAGCCCGGTGCTGAGCCGTTCCAGCGACAGGTTCAGCGCCTGGTGGTTCCGACCGAGGACTTGTGCCGCTACGAGTGAGGGCACATTGGTGTTAATCCGACTCATTTTTCGCGTGCCTCCAACCGGCCACGACCGCCGGTACTCCGAACCGGCATGGGATCGTGATCCTGAGCTGATCGCCGAGGTGCGGTGGGACAAGGCCCTCGCCTTGTCGGCCCCGCGGGCTCGCTTGTTTTTTCGTCCTACAACCCCGAGTCTTTCCCGAGGGCTCGCCTCGAGAGCGACGCCGCCTTCCCTTCCCGTGTTCAGGTGGGCCGAACAGCCGGCCGGACTGGCCCCCCGAAACCCCCGTGCGGGCTGCCGATCCTTCAGCAGCGTCCGTCGAATCGACATCCAGATATCGGGGCTTTAGCATTCTTCGGCTGCCCGAACCCGCGACGATTCCAGCAGTTAAACATTTCCGGACATGGCTCCGTGCGCCCCGCGGCCGGTCGCCCCGGCGGCTGTTCGTCCGCGGCCTATTACCGGACACCGGCCGCAAGGACCGATCATTGTGGCCCGCAAAAAAACTTCTGATCGTGCGGCGGGCGCTGATGAAAAACGGGCGCCGCCTGCGCCCCGTGGACGAATCGGGACCGAGTCCCTGTCCGAATCCGCGACATGGCGGGTACGGGGGCGGGGCTCGGGGGACGCACGGAACGACCCGGGGACGCAAGTCCCCGGGTCAGAGCGGGGATCGGGGGGGCGGGGAAGCCCAGGGATAACCGACCCGCCCGCAACCGCCCGCATCACCATGACCTCTGCCGGGCCGGTTATCCCCGGGCTTGTGCGGTTCACCCGCCGGCCGCCAAGGCCAAAAACACAATGTGTCAAAAGTTTTTTGAAAAGCTGGTTGCCAAGCGGAATGGACCCCTATACTCTGAGTGCAGAAGAGGGTCCAACGATTCAGCCGTTAGAGTCAACGAGGGCATGCCGGGATTTACCTGGCTTCGAGCGGTGACGGCGAGCGGACCTGGAGCACGATAGATTTTGATTCCGCGGGCGGACGCGAGTCGTCCGTGGATGAACGAGCCTCTTCCCTTTCCCACTGGGGTGGTCGTTTCTTCGACCACCCCAACCTTTTTTTACGACTTGTTGGGCGGTATGCGGGCGGCTATTCTCATCGCCCATGTCGCACTCCGTTCTGCGTGCAGCCCGGCTGATCAGCGTCCTGACGCTCACCTCCCGTGGACTGGGCCTGGTGCGGGACATGACCTTCAGCTTTGTGTTCGGCGTGGGCTCGGTGCAGTCGGCCTTTGCGCTGGGCTTCCAGATCCCCAACCTGTTCCGCATGCTGTTCGGCGAAGGGGCGATCTCGGCGGCGAGCATCCCCGTGCTGACCGAACGGCTGCACCATGAAGGGCGGCCGGCCATGGCCGCCGTCGCCGGCCGGCTTGTGGGCCTCCTGCTAGTCACCCTGACCGGACTGTGCGCGGTCGCGGAAGTGGTGGTCCTCTTCTTGTATTGGCGGTACGGCGACGACCCCAACTCCGCCCTGACGCTGACCCTGACGGGTATCATGCTGCCGTTCGTGGTCATGATCTGCCCGGTGGCCATCCTGGGCGGGATCCAGAACATCTTCGGACGGTTCGCCCTGCCGGCCGCCATGCCCATCCTGACCAACGTGGTCCTGATCACCACGGCGATCGGTGCCCGGCTGGTGGTCCCCGGCGGGCCGCGACGCCACATCATCATCATCTCGTTCGCGGTGCTGATCGCGGGGCTGATGCAGCTCGCCCTGCAGTGGTGGGGCGTACGGCGATGCGACCTGCGCCTCAAGCTCAGCCTGGACTGGCGCAACCCGGCCATTGGGCGGATCTTCAGCACGATGCTCCCGATGATCCTGGGGCTGGGCGTGGTGCAGCTCAACACGCTGGCGGACTCGCTGATCGCCTGGTGGTTCGTGATCGACCCGGTCGGTCCGGGCCTGCCCGACGAGCGGCCGGGCACCGCCATCCTGTACTTCGCCCAGCGGCTCTACCAGTTTCCGTTGGGCGTTTTCCTGGTCGCCCTGGCGACGGCGATCTTCCCGGCCCTGGCCCGACACGCGGCGGCCCAGGACCGGGCCGCCCTGAGCCAGACGTTGATCCGCGGCATCCGGGCGGCCCTGTTTATCGCGCTGCCGTGCATGGTGGGCCTGATCCTGATCCGCGAGCCGCTGGTCCGCACGCTGTTCGCCCACGGGAAGTTCAAAGAGGTTCCCCAGGCCGACCTGCGCGTCGCCGCCGCTCTGGCCATGTACACCCTGGGGTTGTGGGCGTACGGCCTCAACCACCTCCTGACCCGGGCGTTTTACGCGCTGCAGGATGCCCGGACGCCCCTCAAGGTCTCCGTGGCCAACGTGGCTCTCAACCTGGTCCTCAACCTGATCCTGGTGCAGACGGTGCTGCGGGAGGCGGGGCTGGCCCTGGCTACGGCCTTCGGAGCCACCTTGCAGGTGATCGTGCTCCTGGTGCTGTTCGACCGGCGCGTCGAGCGACTGCCGTGGTCGCAGCTCCTGCCCAGCGCCGGGCGTACGCTGATCGCCGCGGTCGTGATGGGCGGTGTGGTGGTGTTAACCGGCCGGTACGCGGTGCCGGAGGCCGGTAATGTTGTTCGCCTTGTGGTGATGATCTCGACCGGCGCGGCCAGTTACCTCGCCGCCGTCCGGCTCCTCCGCTGCCCGGAGCTGCGCGAACTGACCCGGCGATGAACGGGGGCACGCATGCGTTCGGCACCTCTCGCTCGCCCGACGGAGATGCCGGGACGCGTGTGCCTCGCAGTCCAGCTCGTTGGGGCGGACCCGGTCCCGAGTTCGCCCGCCGCCAGAGACGATTTTCTTGGAAAAAGTTGCTTCATATAAGGGGCTTTGACTACAATCGTAGGGATGTGAACTCCGTATTGAGGACCGCCTCTACGGGCGGCTTATCGGGATTCCCCGCTTGGATGGGAAAGATGCAAGCGGGCAGCGGCTCCCCGTTGAGGATTTCGTGTCGTGAACCTCCGAGAGCCGTCTGCCAGGTCCGCACATTCGCACGTCAGCGCCCGTGCCGGGCTGGTAATCGTCCTGGGGATGATGCTCGCCGCGGCCCAAGTCTACGCCTTGCCCCCTCTGGTGATGCAGGTCCAGTCGCGTAAGGTTCACGGCTTGGCCGGAGCGCTCGCTCTCGACGTTCACGCGATCGGCGCAGTGGAATGTCGGGTGGGCGGTCCGACTCAACTCCGGGTCACCTTCGATCGTCCGGTGCAGGGTGTCGGTGGGCTGAGCACGGACGACGTGACGCTGACGAGCGGGAATGTCGCCGGCGTGGCCATGGACGGCAACACGCTGACGATCGACCTGGCCGGCTGTGAAAACGGGAGCCGGCTGAATGTCGCGTTCCCGGGGATTGCCGACGCCGACGACGTGAATGCCCTGGTCCGGGATATCCTGTGCGTTGGCGTTTTGGCCGGCGATGTCAACGGCGATGGGAGCACCAGCATTCTCGACCTGGTGACCATCCGCAATGGCTTGAACGTTGCGGTCGGGCCGGACAACTTCCGAATCGATGTCACGGCCGATGGGGCCATCAACATCCTCGACCTGGTGAACGTGCGAAACAGTCTGAACACGACGATTATCGGCACCTGCATGGGCCCGGTGGCGCCGGGCATGGTCCTCATCCCCGCCGGCGAGTTCCTGATGGGCAATTCCTTCGACCCCGGCGAGGGATACCCGGAGGAACTGCCCCGTCACGCGGTCGATCTCGATGACTTTTACATCGACCGTACCGAGGTGACCAATCAGCAGTACGCCGACGCGCTTAACTGGGCCTGGAGTCAGGGCGGGCTGATCGAGGTTGTCGGCGGAGTGGTCTACCAGTTCAACAATGGGACCAGCTACCCGTATTGCGACACCGTCGCCAGCGAACCCCATAGCCGCATCACCTGGGACGGCAGCACGTTCGGCGTGGTCGCGGGCAAGGAAAATCATCCCATGGTGTCGGTGAGCTGGTATGGGGCGGTGGCCTACTGCAACTGGCGGAGCGCCATGGCCGGTCGGGCGTTGGGCTATGACTTGACCACCTGGACAATCATCAACGCCGACAGCTACCGCCTGCCCACTGACGCCGAGTGGGAAAAGGCGGCTCGGGGCGGGGCGGCGGGATGCCGATACGCCTGGCCGGACAGCGATACCATCCAGCACGTACGGGCGAACTATTGGAGCTTCCTCGGCTACTCGTACGACACCAGTCCAACACGAGGTTTCCATCCGACGTTCAGCGCCGGCCCGGAGCCATACACCAGTCCGGTGGGTTATTTCGCTCCGAACGGCTACGGCCTGTACGACGTGGTCGGCAACGCGTTTGAGTGGTGCAACGACTGGTTCAGCGATACCTACTACGGCAGCAGCCCATACGCCAATCCGCTCGGGCCCGGGAGTGGAACGAACCGTGTGCTTCGCGGCGGCTCCTGGACGTTCGATGCCTTCGGCTCCCGCGTGGCGTATCGCAGCGGGGGAACGCCCGACCTCCGCGACGACTACCCCGGCTTCCGCTGTGCGGCCGGGGCTACCGCGTGGCCCGGCGAGTCTACCCCCCAGTTGCATTCTGCAACCGGAGGGAATGGAGAATGAAGAATGGAGAATTGAGAAAAAGCCACCTTCCATGCCTGCCGCCCCACCTCACCGCCAGTGAGGTTCGCCGGCATCCACGAGGGACACAGCTTCTCACTTCTGACTTCTCACTTCTCCCTTTTTCCGCGTTGCGCAATGCAACGTTGGGGTCTACTCCCCAGCGGCATTCACCCACCCTGGGCGGTTAACGGCAAGGACCAGACGTGGACCACCGTGGCGTTGGTGTCGGCGCCACCCAGGCCTCGTTCGACCATGAACAGGCGCCTGCCGCGGGGGTCAAAGGTCATGCCCCCGGCGTTCGTACACACGTGCCCGGTGAGGTAGAACTGGCTTGGTCGCCAGATGGTGTACGGTCGTACGGTCCAGGGATCCCGGTCGCCCCGGGCAATCCGGCCAAGCTCGTCGACGTCGTAGAAGATGACCTGCCGTTCGTATGGCTGACAATGATAGCCGTGCGATGCGCTGCACGGGTCGTGGCACTGGACGGGCGGTTCGTCGTAGCAGTTGCGACCCAAGCCCTTGTAGCCGAGCAGCAGAATGGCTCGCCGGTTGCGGTTCTCAACAAAGGCCCCACCGGTCCACTCATCGCACATCGTGTAACCGGGGTAATCGCACGCGTCGGGGTTGCCGACGTTGGGCCCCGCACAACCGGGGAAGGCCACGCGGTAATAGAGCATCGGCAGGGCATCCAGGTTGCCGGTCGGCCGATCACTGCCGAAGGGGTGGAAGGCAAAGAGCGTCGGTCCCTGGGAACCGCCGCGGGTGGTGACCGCCTCGGCTCCCTCAGCCGGGGTCCCGCGTGACCGGCCGGTGACCAGCGTGCGACCGCCCAGATACCGGTCCGCATACGCGCGTGGCACGGAGAACATATAGGAGCCCATCTTGCGACCGTGGTACGGCGTTTCGACCGGGCCGACGTGGAACATGCCTCGGGCATCCGTGCCGTCCAGGTTCGCGAACCAGATGGTGTTAAAGGTGTCCGAGCCCGCCACCCCCTCCGCGTACCACAGCTCGATCGAGCCGTAGAGCTTGTCATGGGTCTGAGAACCTTGTCGCGGCACATACTCCAGGTCGCTGACAAACACGTACTCGCGGTGCACGGTGGAGGCCAACCCCCCATCGAAGCGGGTCATCGGCCCGGCCAGGGCGGCCTGGGGAAGATCCTGCCAGTCCGCCTCGATTGCCGGTGGGGGAATGGCCACCTCCCCAAAGTAGGCGGCGCAGTTCCACGACGCGTCCCAGCATGATTCGCCCGGGTGAGCCGGGTCGTGCAGGAGTTCGAAGCCGGTGACCAGCAGCGAGCCGGTCCCGCCGCTGCCGTTGGGATAGAAACTCAGCCCGCGAGCACCCCAGTTGAAGTTCTCAGGCAGGCGGAAGGCGCCCACGTAGGTGAGATCAGCCGGCTGCAGTCGCTCCGCCGAGGTCCCGTTCCCCGCGTCGCCCCCGTTCCCGTTCCCGCTTCCATCCCCGTTGCCGGTTCCGTCTCCGTTCCCATGGTCCCCGATGTCAATCGGGTCGTTTCCGCCGCCGTCAGCAGGAGGAGGACGGTCGCACCTTGCGCCACAAAAGACCGTCAGGACCAGCAGGCAGAGCAGCAATCGTCGCATGATCGTGGCCTTCTCAAAGACGGGCGGATACCGACTGGGGGCGGGATCGGGTCCGGGTGACCAGCAGCAAGACGGAGCACCACGCGGGGCAAGGGGCACGGCGGATACCGCATTGCCCCGGGTTGAGGCCCGATCGGTTGGAGTCCTGATCGGACAGAGCTTCCGGCGTCATCCGCCGCGCCCGCCCAGCACTTATACTTGAGAACCGTTCCCCTGAGGACTCGAACCTCAAACCTTTGGCTCCGGAGGCCAACGCTCTATCCAATTGAGCTAGGGGAACAAGATGCGGCCCACG